>NZ_QHKO01000002.1:0-300000 GCF_003260125.1 Lujinxingia litoralis | reverse complement strand
TTTGACCACGGCTAGCTGGTCGCCCTGGTCGAGGATGGAGAAGGGTTTTTTGTAGCCGATGACGTCGATGTCCTGGCGCAGGATGTCGGCGCCCAGGCTGTGAAAGGTCGAGAGGTAGATCTCCCGGGCGCCCGGGCCCACCAGGTGGGAGACGCGCTCCTGCATCTCCTGGGCGGCCTTGTTGGTGAAGCTCACCGCCAGGATGTGGCCCGGGGCAATGCCCTGCTGCAAGAGGTACCCGATGCGGTGGATGATCACCCGGGTCTTGCCGCTGCCGGCACCGGCCAGGATGAGCAGGGGGCCGCCGATATGCTCGACGGCCTGACGTTGTTGGGGGTTTAGCAGGTGGAGTTGCAGATCCATGACTCGGCTCACTTCAAAGGCGCACTTCGTGTCTGGCGGCAAGCTAAGTCAGCACGGGGTTTTTTGTCCAACGTTCCCGTTATTTTCGCACGGAGCGTCGGGACTACCGCGCTCAGGTCGCGCTACTCTCTCTATGAGCCATCCGCGTAGGGGGCTGAGTTGGCGATCTGGGTGGCGAGTACCAGAGGTCAGGGGGCTGAGTTGGCGATCTGGGTGGCGAGTACCAGAGGTCAGGGGGCCGAGTTGGCGATCTGGGTGGCGAGTACCAGAGGTCAGGGGGCCGAGTTGGCGATCTTGGTGGTGAGTACCAGAGGTCAGGGGGCTGAGTTGGCGTTCTCGGGTGGTGAGAACCCGAGGTCAGGGGGCTGAGTTGGCGATCTGGGTGGCGAGAACCAGAGGTCAGGGGGGCCGAGTTGGCGATCTCGGGTGGTGAGAACCAGAGGTAAGGGGGCTGAGTTGGCGATCTGGGTGGCGAGAACCAGAGGTCAGGGGGCTGAGTTGGCGTTCTCGGGTGGTGAGAAGCGCAGGTCAGGGGGCCGAGTTGGCGTTCTCGGGTGGTGAGAAGCGGAGGTCAGGCCCTTTCACGCATGGGGTGGCGTTGGCGGAGTCGAGCAAGGCGAGGTAGCAGGGAAGCGGTGTGCTTGTAGAAATGCCAGCGATTCCCTATAGGTTGGCCCGTTGGTTCGCGCGAATCCCTGCGGTCGGCGGCCCTGAACCCGATCTGATAGAGAGCACCCGATGTTAAAAAATCCCAAACGATACGACGCGATTGTCATTGGTGGCGGTCACGCCGGAAGCGAGGCGGCCAGCGCGCTGGCGCGCCGCGGACACGCCACGTTGCTGATCACCATGAACGTGGACACCATCGGCCATATGAGCTGCAACCCGGCCATCGGTGGGGTCGCCAAGGGCCACCTGGCGCGTGAGATCGACGCGCTCGGCGGGGTGATGGGGGAGATCGCCGACGCGTCGGCGATTCACTACAAGCGCCTCAACACCAGCAAGGGGCCGGCGGTGCGCTCCAGTCGGGCCCAGTGCGATATGGGGGCCTACCGCCGTCATATGCAGTGGAAGTTGATGAACACCGAGAACCTCGACATCAAGCAGGGCAGCGTGGAAGACCTGCAGGTGGTCGACGAGGGAGGACGCCCGCGGGTGACCGGGGTGATCTCCAAGCTCAACGTGCTCTACGAGGCCGACGCGGTCATCGTGACCACCGGGACCTTCCTCAAGGGCCTGTGCCACGTGGGACTCGATAACTTCAAAGCCGGGCGCGCCGGCGATCAGGCCGCCTACGGCTTGAGTGAAACGCTGGGGCATCTCAATCTGGAGATGGGCCGGCTTAAAACGGGCACCTGCCCGCGCCTGGACAGCCGCACCATCGACTGGGCTTCCCTTGAGACGCAGCCCGGCGATCGGGTTCCTCGCCGCTTCAGCTTTTACCACGAGCCCGAGATGATGGAGCAGGTCGACTGCTACATCACTCACACCAACGCCGAGACCCATCGGGTGATCGAGCAGGCCATCGATCGCTCGCCACTCTTTACCGGGGTGATCGAAGGGGTGGGGCCGCGCTACTGCCCGAGCCTGGAAGACAAGGTCGTGCGCTTTGCCGACAAAACCTCCCATCAGGTGTTTCTGGAGCCTCAGGGGCTGGACACCGTGGAGGTCTACCCCAATGGGCTCTCCACCAGCCTGCCGCTGGATGTGCAGATGGCCTTTTTGAAGACGATTCCCGGGCTGGAGAAGGCCGAGATCGTGCGCCCGGGCTACGCGGTGGAGTACGACTTTGTGAACCCGGTGCAGCTCGACCACACCCTGGAGCTGCGGGCGGTTGAGGGGCTCTTTTTGGCGGGGCAGATCAACGGCACCTCGGGCTACGAGGAGGCGGCCGCCCAGGGGCTGATGGCGGCGATCAACGCCTCGCGCAAGCTGCGTGGCGAGGGGCCCTTTGTGCTGGGGAGAGACGAGTCTTATATCGGGGTGCTGATCGACGATCTGGTCACCCGCGGGGTCGACGAGCCCTACCGGATGTTTACCAGCCGGGCGGAGTACCGACTGCTGCTGCGCGAGGATAACGCCGATCTGCGCCTCTCGAGCTACGCCCGGGAGCTGGGGCTGCTTGACGATGCGGCCTGGGCGAAGTTCAGCGCCAAGCGCAACGCCATGGAGGCCACGCTTAAGGGGATGCGCGAGCAGATGGTGGGAGCCTCGGCCGAGAACCAGCGCCTGGCCGACGAGGCCGGCATCGGCAGTCTGGGCAATGGCGCCACCCTCGAAGAGCTGTTGCGCCGCCCGCAGGTGAGCCTGGAGATGGTCCGGCGCCTGAGCGCGCAGCTGGCGCCGGGGCTGGCCGATGAGATGGCGCGCCTGGATGAGATCGCCAGCGAAGCGCTGGAGATTCAGGTCAAGTACCAGGGCTACATCGATCGCCAGCTCGAGCAGGTGGCGCGCCATCGTGAGCTGGAGTCGCAGGAGCTGCCCCTCGATCTCGATTACCAGGAGGTGCACGGCCTCTCGACCGAGGTGCGCGAGAAGCTCGCGCAGGTTCGCCCGCGCAGCGTGGGGCAGGCCTCCCGGATTATCGGGGTGACCCCGGCGGCGATTTCCGCGCTCCTGGTGCATCTGCGCGCCGTGGCCAGCCAGGCCGGAGTTGCCGACCGAATAAGAGGGGCTCATCGCCAGGGAGCCCAATAAAACAAGGCCGGTCCCCTCGATTTCAGCGAGGGGGCCGGCCTTGTTTTTTAGGAGGGGAAGAGGCGCGCGGGGTCAGCGCCCCTGGGCGCGGGCGCGGCGGTAGTCGGGAGCGTCGACGTGAACGAAGTCGGCCATCTCATGCAGTCGGCTAAACACCCGGTCTCCCACGCGCTCGGAGAGGGTGGCGGCGGTGGCCAGGCGGCGAAAGTCGGGGCTGCCCACATCCAGGGTGTTCGAGGCGCTCTCCCGCACGTCGTAGTTGGTGGTGAAGAGGGTGGTCAGCCCGGCGTTGTAGCGCTTGGAGATGATCTCATCGATGATCGAGAGCTGCCACTCGGTGTTGCGGCCCTTGCCGAGCTCGTCGATCGCCAGGACCGGGACCTCGGAGAGGGGGCCCAGAATGGCGGTTTCGCCGCGTCCCTGATCAAAGCCCTCTTTGATGGCGCTGAGCAGGTGGGTGAACTCGATGAAGCGGGCGTTGATGCCTTTCTCCAGGGTCAGGTGGCGAATGGTCCCGGCCAGGAGATGGGTCTTGCCGGTGCCGACGGTGCCGTGGAGCAGGTAGCCCCGCTCGCCAGGGGCAAAGGCCCGGGCCCAGTTGTAGAGGCGAAAGCGCACCTTGGGCAGGTTGCCGATGGGCTCTCCGGAGGCGCCCTGGGTTCGGGGGTAGTGGGTCTGAAAGCCCTCCAGGGTGGCGTTGCGGTGGAGGTAGGGCACCCGGGCATCGTTGAAGGCTTGAATGCGCCGCTTGAGCGCCCCACAGACCCCACACTGCCGGGCGACCTCGTAGCCCTGCGCATTGATCTCGTAGGTGTATTCCTGGCCCTGACAGGCCGGACAGACCGAGAAACACCCCTGGCAGATCTCGGCGTGTGCGACGTCCCCGCGGGCGGCGATCTTGTAGCGCGCACGAGCACATTGCGGGCAGGGGTCGGTGTAGTCGTCCAGGTACTTCATAGCGGGCTGACTCAGGCAGGGGAGGGGGCGGCGCGTTGGACGGTGATCAGCTCCCAGAGGCGGCTTTCTTCGGCGCGCATCTGCGCCTCTTCTTCGGGCTCGGCGTGGTCGTGGCCGACCAGGTGCAGGAGTCCGTGCACAAAAAGGAAGGTCACCTCGTCGACCAGCTCCCAGCGCAGCGCTTCGGGGGCGATGCCGGCGGCGGCGGCCAGGCGCTGGCGATGCTCGGCCGAGGCCACCAGGCGCTCGGCGTAGGGCAGACTGATGACAATGTCGCCCAGGGCGAGCGGGTCTTCGGGGAGTTCATCGGCTTCGTAGAGCGGGAAGCTGAGCACGTCTGTGGCGTGATCTTCACCGCGCCATTGGCGATTGAGTTCGCGGATCTCGTCGTCGTCGGTGAGCACCACCGAGAGTTCCGGATCACGAAGTCCCAAGGCGAGGTAGGTCGTCTCGAGGGCGTGAGTTATCGTCGCCTGAATGGTCTCGGCCAGGGGATGATCCTGTGCGCTTCCCGCTGTCATGATCTCGACGGGCATCGTCTTCCTTGGAGTCGTCTGGAGGTTGGGCATCGTCGTCGATCTCCCAGACCTCGGAGCTGGCTTCAGCGGCCGGCGCCGGCGTGTTTTTGCGCTCGACGCGGCGGTTGGGTTCGGTGGTTCGAGGGGAGCGGGCCTTCTTGCGCGCGTCGGCGCTCTCCGAAGACTTCTCATTCTCGCGCTTGCCACCCGGGTACTCCGGGCGGTGGTGGTAGATGCCGGTGAGAATGCGTGTGAACGCCCGGGCAATCTTGTTGAGGTCCTGCAGCGTCAGGTCGCATTCGTCAAGCTGCCCGTCGGTAAATGCCTTGTTGATCATCGTCTGCACCAGTCCCTTGAGTCGGGCGGGGCTGGGGTTGGGCATCGCACGGCTGGCCGCCTCCACGCCGTCGGCCAGCAGGCAGATGGCGGTCTCGCGGGTCTGGGGGCGAGGGCCGGGATAGCGGAAGTCCTTCTCGTCGACCTCCGGGATGTCCGGATCTTCGGCCTGTTTGGCCTTGTGATAGAAGTAGGCGATCAGGCTGGTGCCGTGGTGCTGAACGATGAAGTCCTGGATCTCGACCGGCAGGCGGTGCTGGCGGGCCATGTCCAGGCCGTCTTTGACATGCGCCTTGATGATCAACGCGCTCATGTTGGGCTTGAGCTTGTCGTGGGGGTTTTCGCCGAGTTTCTGGTTCTCGGCAAAGTACTGCGGGTTTTTGGCTTTGCCGATGTCGTGGTAGGAGGCGCCGACCCGGCATAGCAGCGAGTTGGCCCCGATCTCCTCGGCGGCCGCCTCACAGAGCGAGCCCACCATCATGCTGTGGTGGTAGGAGCCCGGCGCCCGCAGGACCAGCTCCCTGAGCAGCGGGTGGTTGAGGTTGGCGAGCTCCAGCAGCTTGATGTCGGTGGTGTAGCCAAACACGGCCTCAAAGAGGGGAAGCACCGCCGAGATGAAGAAGCCCGAGGCCACCCCGCCGGCAAATCCCAGCGCGATGTGGGCGATGGCCGAGACCTGGAGGAGTTCGCCCTGGAGCAACAAAAACGCCACAATTGCCGAGGCGTTGACCACCCCGACGGCCAGGCCGGACCACATCAAGGCCATGCGGTGCTTGACCTGCTGGACGGTGGTCACGCCGACCAGGGTTCCCATCGCAGTGAAGGCCGAGAAAAAGAGCGAGTTGTCGGCGATCACGCCGACCAGCACGGCAAAGAGGAGGGTGAAGATCACCGCGTGCTCGCTGTCGAGCACCAGGCGGATGAGCATCCCGCCGGCCGCCACCGGGATGGCGTAGTACCAGGCCTCCACCGGGATCACCGAGAGCTGCTCGGCCAGGGCCGTGCTCAGAGCAACGCCCACGCGGGTAAAGAGGAGCATCACCAGGAGGGTGGTGCCCATAAAGACGATATCCCGCGGCTGAGGGCGGAACTTGCGGATGTTGCGCCGACCAAAACCGTAGAAGACCAGGAGCAGGAGCAGGCTGAAGATCGCCACGCCGGTCAGCACCTGGGTGGTCTGGAAGGAGTCGTCGCCTTCGAGCATTTCCCGGACGATCCGGTAGTGACGCTCGGTGATGATGTGGCCTTTGTCGATGATGATCTGGCCGCGGCGAAACTCTTCGCTCACCACCTGGTCGGCCACCGATTCGCGGGCGGCTCGGCGTTTCTCCAGGGTTTTGGATTCGTTGTACGTGGTGTTGGGCCGCACCAGGGCGGTGGCCGTGGTCAGGACGGCCTGACGCAGCTCGGCGCCGCTGACCCCGATCAGGTCGCGACGCGCGGCGTCTTCCACCTGGCGAGAAATGGCATCGAGCCCGATGAAGCGTCCGTCGAGTTCGGTGACGTGATACTCCAGGATGAACTGCTCACCACGGAGGCGGCGCAGGTAGACGCCGTTGTCGCGCTCGCGCTCGATGCGTCGGGGGTTGCTCACAATCCAGCGCGACATCACCTCGGCGACGATCGCGGCGATGGCGTTTTCGGCGTCGACGGGGAACCCCCGGCGGGCCAGGACCTCGAAGTCCTGTTCGGCGATGCGGGTCTTGAGGTGGGACTCAAAATGGGCGTCACGAGCCCCGAAGGCCACGCGGACCCTTTCGGTGGCCGAGAGCGTCTCGATCAGCCGCCGCTGGAGCAGGGCCGGGGTGGAGGTGCCGGACTCCAGCTGCGCCAGGCGTTCGGGGTCGTCGCGCTCGAGCTTCTGGCGCGCGTCATCGGCGAGCACACCCCGCATGGCCGCGAAGGCCGCGCTGACCTGCTCGCGGAGTTGGTCTCCCAGGCCCTCCTGCCAGTCAAAGACCGAGGGGACGGCCAGCGAGACCTCATCGCGCAGGCGTTCGGAGGCGACGTCGTCGCGTTCAGTAAAGGGGAAGTCGCGGCTGGCCTGCACGGTGACCGGGGCCACCTGTCCGATCATCTCCTCGTTGATGCTGCGATCGCGACTCTCCAGCCCTCCGCTCATCGTGGCGACGATCGCGGCGACAAACACCGCGAAGGCCGCGAACTGAAAGAGCGCGTTATCGAAGAGCTTGCGCAGTCGCTTCTCGCGAAGCGTGCGCGTTGCCGGCGTCATAAACGCACGGGTTTGTCGGCGTTGCTCGTTGGCCATGTCGCCATCACGAATAAAGGTGCACAAGGGGCGTGGGAGCGCGAGTCGAAGCCAGCATGGTATCTTCGGGTCACGGGCGCAAGCGCGGGTGGGCTTGCATCCCCTCGCTATGAGGGCAGATAACAGGCCGACCAGGGGCTTCATTTCGAGGGCAAAATGCGCTCGCCAGGTCGGGGCCGGGGACTCTAAACAGGGAAGGGGATGGGAACAACCCCGAGTTCCAGACGGCTTTTAACTGGAGTCTGATGGCAAAGCGAGCCGTGTAACACCTGTCTGATGTGCAGATGGGGCCGGTTCCTGGCACGCCAACCGATAATACAGGCGCCTTTTAAGGGAGGCGCACGACGATTGAGGACATCATGCAACGACGATGGATGTATCTGGGCGCGGTCGCGCTCCTTAGCGTGGGGCTGGGCAGCGGATGTGAAGGCAAGCCGGCGCCGGCGCCCCCGGAGCCCGGCGCGATGGGCGGGGGAGCGCAAAGCGGGCAGGGAGCGGAGCGCGCCGGTAACTACCGGGTCGAGGCACCGGCAGCGCCGCTGACGGTGGGCGCGGAAAGCACCGCGGAGTTGGCCGTGGTGCCGGGTCCCAACCTGAAGATCAACCTGGAGTACCCCTGGAAGATCGAGTTCGAAGAGGTTGAAGGTTTGACGATGGCGACCACACTTCTGAATCGCCAGGCGCTGCAATTAAGCGAGGAGCGCGCGACCATCCCGCTGCGACTCACCCCGAGCGCGGCTGGCGAGTACACGCTCAAGGCTCGTGGCAACTTCAGCGTGTGCAACGATGATCGCTGTGACATCCTGCGTGATGAAGCGCTTCAATTTAAGGTGACGGTTCAGGACGCCGCCGAGCCCTCCTGAAAGTGCCGGCAGCGGGCGGAGGCTTCCGCTGTCGCTAAGGCCGGGGGGGGGCTGGTGGCTGGATGATGGATTTCTCTCAGAGGCAAAGGACACCATGATGGAGAGCAAGAGTCTGCTAGAGCGCGTGGCCACCGAGGTCCAGGAGGACTTTCAGGGCAACCGACGCATCATGAGCTTCCCGCAATTCATGGAGGCCTTCGCCCAGCATCCGCGCCGACATGCCCGCAGCAGCGCCCAGTACGTGCGGGACTGTTTCGGGTACTACGGGCGGGAGACCAAGCCACAGTTCTGGGGGGATGTGACCCATTTTGGGCTCTTCAACACCCCTTTTGACCAGGGGCGAAATCGTCTGGTCGGCCAGGAGCGGGCCCAGGAGCAGGTCTTTAAGCTGCTGGAGAACTTCGTGCGCGAAGGCAAGGTCAATAAGCTGATCTTGCTCCATGGCCCCAATGGCAGCGCCAAGAGCACCTTTGTCGATACGGTGATGCGCGCTCTGGAGTACTACTCCTCGACCGAAGAGGGGGCGCTGTACCGGTTTAACTGGATTTTTCCCACCGAGAAGCTCGCCCAGGGAAGCTCGATCGGATTTGGGGGGTATCAGACGCGCACCGTCGACGCCTCCAAGCTCGAGAGTTTCGCCTTTCTCGATGAGGAGGACATCGACGCCAAGATCTCCAGCGATCTCAAGGACCACCCTCTGTTGCTGATTCCTCTTAAGCAGCGTCAGGCGCTTTTGCAGGAGTATATCGATGAGTGGATCATCCCCAGCGAGGACAACCATAGCGACGAGCTGCGTGAGCGCCTTGATGGCGAGGATGAAGGGGATGAGCGGGCGGCGCCCTTTACGCTGAGCGACACGATCTTGCGTGGCGATTTAAGCCACACCAACCGCCAGATCTTTGATGCGTTGCTCACCGCGTACCGGGGCGACTTCGCCAAGGTGATCAAGCACGTGCAGGTGGAGCGTTTTTACGTCAGCCGGCGCTACCGCAGCGCGGCGGTCACCGTGGAGCCGCAGATGCGGGTCGACGCCGGGCTGCGTCAGCTCACGGTGGATCGCAGTCTGTCAGCGCTGCCAGCGAGCCTTCAGAATCAGACGATCTTCGAGCCCTTCGGTGATCTGGTGGATGCCAATCGCGGCGTCATTGAGTACGACGACCTCTTCAAACGGCATCCCGACTTTAACAAGTATCTGTTGGCCACCAGCGAGAAGGGCACCGTTTCGCTGGAGAATCGCATCCTGCATCTGGATACGGTGATGATGGCGACCGCCAACGAGGACTATCTCGACGCCTACAAACAGACGCCGGATTACTCGTCGTTTAAGGGGCGGGTGGAGCTGGTTCGGGTGCCCTATCTGCTGGATTACACCGTTGAGGAGATCATCTATCGGGAGCAGATCGCGAGCGTGAACTTCACCAAGCGTATCGCGCCGCACACCACCTTTGTGGCCGCGCTCTGGGCGGTGCTCACCCGGCTCAAACGTCCCCAGGCGGATCAGTATCCGGCGATGATCCGCGATATTGTCGGCAGGTTGAGCCCGCTGGAGAAGGCTGACCTCTACTCGCATGGGCGCGTGCCTGCCAATATCGGCCCGGAGCGCGCCCGGGAGCTGAAGTCGGTCGTCCCGAATTTGATGGCCGAGGGCGAGGGCAGCGCGAGCTATGAGGGGCGCTACGGTGCGAGCCCGCGCGAGATGAAGATGATTCTGCTCAACGCCAGCCAGAACGAGCGCTATCCCACGCTTTCGCCGCTGGCGGTGTTTGAGGAGATGGAGAAGTTGGTGCGCGATCCCAGCGTTTTTCCCTTCCTGCAGATGAAGCCCGATGGGCCCTATTACCGCCACGATCAGTTCATCGATGTGGTTCGGGAGCGCTATCTGGACATCATCGATCTGGAGATTCGCAGCGCGATGGGGCTGGTCGAAGAAGAGCAGTACGGGGAGTTCTTCACGCGCTACATCGACCATGTCAGTCAGTGGCTCAAGGGCGAGAAGGTCTACAACCGGATCACCGGCCGGTATGAGAAGCCCGATGAGGAGCTGATGGCCGAGATGGAAGCCACCATCAATCACGAGGAAGATCCCGAGGATTTTCGCCGTGGGTTGATCACCTCCATTGCGGCGTTCTCGATCGACAATCCCGGCGTGAAAGTTGACTACCAGCAGATCTTTCCGATGTTCTTTGAGGCCCTTCAGGAGGCCTTTTTTGAGGAGCGCCAGCGCCAGATTCAGCGCATTGAGGAGAATCTTCTCACCTACTTTGAGGGGGATGACGGGGCGTTGAGTAGCTCGGAGAAGGCGACGGTGGAGACAACGCTGGAGAACCTCAAATCGCGCTATGGCTACTGCGATGAGAGCGCCCGGGAGGCGGTGGCGTTTTTGCTGTCGAGTCGCTATAAGGGCTGAGCAAGCTCGAAGCCGAACGACCCGATGTGGAGAAGAGGAGAGCGAGATGAGAGCAGTAGGGCAGAAGATGCTCTGGGCGGCGGTACTGTTGACGCTTACGTTGTTTGCCCAGGTAGGCTTTGCAAATAACGCCGAGCGCAGCCGCCAGCAGATTGGCGAGTTTCGCTCGCAACTCGAAGAACTCGAGGCCTCCGACCGCAAGCAGGCTGCCACGCGCGATATTGAGATGATCGAGGGGTGGCTCCAGGAATCCGAGGTGCTTCTGGCCAATGGTCAGCAGGAGACTGTCACCATGCGGATGCGTCGGGTGGAGTACGGGCTGGATATGGTTCGTGCGATGATTCAGGCCGGCAATATTGATGCCAGCGCCGAGGGGCAGGAGGAGCGCTACCACCAGGCTCGCGCCGAGATTGAGGAGCTGCAGTCGGAAATCGGTGCGTTGGAGGGCCGTAAGGCGGAGTTGGAGGCCGAACTTGCCAGGGTGCGGCAGCAGCAGTGAGCGCGACCAGAGCGATGGACACCACCCCAAAGGTAGATCCCGGGAGTCGAAGGATGCGAGGCAGTTTCAAGAGCAAGATGGGGGCGATGGTCGCACTCGGTGCGGCGTCACTGATGCTGGGGGCGGGGTGTTCGCCCAGCCCCAAATCCGACGAGTTGGTCGAACTAGAGCGCATGCTTCAGGACCCGGCCGCCCAGGATTTGCGCGATATCCCCAACGCGGCGCGCTTCCATCAGGAGGCCCGGCAGTTGCGTCTGGTGTCGGAGGAGGCTCGTGAGGAGCGCAATGATGAGCTTTCTCAGGAGTATGCGGTGCTGGGGACCCTTCGCTATCGCACGGCCGTGGCGATTGCGAAGCAGTTCGAGGCTGCAGAACGCCTGAAAGTCGCCAACGCAAAGATCGAAGAGGTGAACCCCGATCTGCGTGCGACCAATGAGACGCGTAACGCGCTGGCGCGCGATATTCAGCAGCTGGATGCCGAGATTCGCACCGCGGTGCGTGAGCGCGAGGCGCGTCGCCAGGCTGAAGCCTCGCGTCGCGAGAGCACCTTCAATGCCGCGCAGCGCGACAACGCCGATACCAGCACTCAGGACCTTCAGCAGGTCAACGCGAGGATCGAGGCCGCCGAGGCCGCTCGCGCAGCCGCTCTGGAGTACAAGGCGGATGCCTACGAGCGTAGTCGTGCGGTGTTCAATCGCGCCGAATCGCAGCTGAGCAACGCCCGCGACCTGCTGCGCAGTCAGCCCGGCGCCGCCGGGACGATTCTTCAGCAGGTGAACTTCGCGGTGCAGCTCTTTGAGGAGGCGGCCAATACGGCGAAGCCCATTCACGAAGAGATGGTCGAGAAGATGCGTCCGGAAAACCGCATCTCGGTGCTTCGTCAGATGGCCAGCGATAATTTCGGTCGTCCCTATACCGAGGAGGAGTATCAGGGCGTGCGCATCGTCATGGCGCGGATGTTTGAGCCTCAGGAGGCCAATTTCCGCCAGAATACCGACGCGATGCTCGACGTGCTCGCTCGCCTGGTCAAAGAGTATGGCGAGTTTAGCGTGCAGATCGAGGGCTACACTCAGCGCCGCGGCGGTGTGACCGAGAACCTGGCGACCTCGCAGTTGCGTGCCCATCGCGTCCGGGATTTTTTGGTGGAGCGTGGCGTGGAGCTCGAACGCATCAGCACCGAGGGGTTCGGCCAGGAGCGGCTGCGCTTTAGCGATGACGCCGAGAATAACGATCGCGTCGAGATTATCCTGAGGCATAGCGGTCGCTGAACGTGGTGAAGAGTAAGCGTCTGCAGTTAAGCGCGTCTCCCGTTGAGGTCACCCGAGCCCTGCTCGAGACCTCGTCGGGGGGCGTGCTTTTTTTTGATTCTCAGGCCGGGGCTGATGCGCGCTCGCGCTGGTCGATGGTGCTCTGCACTCCGACCCGTTGGCTCACTGAAGCAGAGCCTGGTGCGGGTGCGCTTGTTGAGCAACCTTCGGGGCGACCCGTCGCGGATCCCCTGGCATGGATGCGCAGTGCTCAGACGACGGTTGTCAGTGATGACGCAGGCGATTTCCCCTTTGTGGGAGGTGTCGCGGGCTTCTGGTCTTACGAGTGCGGCGCGTATCTCGACGACCTGCGTGTGGAGCTGCCGCGTCTGGATGCGCCCTTGCTGTGGGTGGGCGTTTATGGGGCGGGGCTGCTCTTCGACCATCACCTGCAGCAATGGTGGGTGGTCGGAGCGAGTGCAGACGTGGAGGCGTTGTACCTCCAGATCAAAGCCCTCGTTTTTCATACTTCACCCGGGGGAGGGGATGCGGTCGCCGGGTACGGAGTACCGCCGGAAGACGTGGGCGCTCCGATCTATCAGCGGGGCGCGCAGGCGGCGGTCGATGCGATCTTCGCCGGTGACCTCTTCGAGGTGAACTACAGCGAACGCTGGGAGGGGCACTGGAGCCCTGGTGGCTGGGCGCTCTACCAGCGCCTGCGCCAGCGCGCACCGGGCCCCTTTGGATGTTTTGCGAGTTGGGAGGGAGGAGCGTTGGCCTCGGTAAGCCCGGAGCAGTTTTTGGAGGTGTCTGCCGAGGGCATCGTGCGCACTCGCCCGATCAAAGGTACGCGTCCGCGGGGAGAGACTCCGGAGGAGGATGCGCGTTGGGCCGAGGAGCTCGTGGTCAGCGAGAAGGATCGTGCCGAAAACGTCATGATCGTGGATCTCATGCGCAACGATCTGGCCCGGGTGTGCGTGCCCGAGGAGGTGCGGGTCAGCGAGCTCTGCGGGCTGCACAGCTTTGCTTCGGTGCATCACTTGATCTCCACCGTGGAGGGGCGACTTGCGCCGGAGGCGGACGCGCTGGATGTGTTTGCCGCGTGTTTTCCGGCGGGGAGCATCACCGGAGCGCCCAAACTCCGGGCGATGGAGTGGATTGCCGAGCATGAAGCGAGTCCGCGAGGTCCCTACACAGGATCGATGTTCTACTGGTCGGGCCACGGGCGCTTCGATAGCAACGTGCTCATTCGCACGGCGACGCTCCTGGGGACGCGCGCGCTCTACGGCGCGGGCGGCGCGGTGGTTGCCGACTCTGATCCAAGCGGAGAGTGGCAAGAGGCCTGCTGGAAGGCTCGGCCCTTTGTGCATGCACTGGGGGGAGAGGAGAGCGGTGATGCGTGAGGATGACCGCAGCTTTCTCTACGGAGATGGCCTCTTTGAGACGGTGCGTGTCGAAGGTGGCAAGGTGCGTCGTCTGGAGGCACATCGGGAGCGGCTACGTCGTTCGGCTGCGGAGTTAGGGTTTGGCGTTCGAGGCATCGACGAGGCCTGTGACTTGCTGGGACGTCCGCCTGGCCAGGACGGGCTCTGGCGAGTGACTGTGAGCCGGCAGGATACCTCGATCGCATTTGGGGGAAGTGGCCAGGTCTGCGGGCGCTGGCGACCGGGGCACCTCGCTCGGCCTGCCCCTCAGTTGAAGACCTTTCAGGGGTTCTATCTGCCTGATGACCGACTTGCTGAGCATAAAACAACGAGCTGGATACGGTCGGTGGAACTTCGACGACGTGCGTGTCAGGCAGGCGCTGATGATGGGGTAGGGATCAGCAGGTGCGGGCTGGTGGGCGAAGCAAGCGCAGCCAATATCTTCGTGCAGCTAGACCAGGGCTGGGTCACCCCCGAGGTGCGCGGCATCCTTCCGGGGGTCACCCGTGGCGCGCTACTTAGACATGCGCGCCAGGTAGGATTTGAGCTGGATGAGGCTAAAGTGACGGTTGAGGATTTGCGCAGGGCCCGGGCGATTGCGTTAACGTCTGCGGGGATAGGGGTGCTCGGCGCCGCCTCAGTCGACGGGCGAGGGCTTGAGCTTGAGCGAGTGGCTAATCTTAAAGCGCTGCTTGAGGGGTGTTTGTGAAGTGGCCGCAGCGGCACGCGCGCGACTGGTCGATCTCCGGCCCCGGTCAAATCGTTCTCCTCGACAATCGCGACTCCTTTGTCTTCAACCTGGCCGCGCGCCTTGCAGAGCTTGGCGAAGTGCCTGCGGTGGTGCGAAGCGATGCGATCGACCTGAACTCTCTGCTGAACACTCGCCCCCGGGCGTTGGTGGTATCTCCGGGCCCGGGGCATCCGCGTGACGCGGGCATCAGCGAAGTCGCGATCGAAGCGCTCTCGGGCGTGGTTCCGATTCTAGGGGTGTGTCTGGGACATCAGGCCATCGCCCGGGTCTTTGGAGCGGAGGTGGTGCGTAGTGAGCACCCGCGCCACGGGATGAGCAGTCTTATCTCACATGATGGTTCAGGTGTTTTTAAGGGGATGGTTCAGGAAGTGGCGATGGCGCGTTATCACAGCCTGGTGGCTCAGGCTCCGATAAGGCCCCCTTTGATTGCCAATGCCTGGGCCGGCCCCTTTGTGATGGGCATGCGGCATCAGACGCATCCTACGCACGGCGTTCAGTTCCATCCCGAGTCGATCCTGAGTCCCGGCGGCTACGCGTTGCTGCAAAACTTTCTGGAGCTGGCCGGCCCGGCTTCGACCGAAGTCTGAGGTCAGGCTTCCCCAAAGGTACCAGGCTCGACGAGGAGTGCGCGGGCGCCGGTGGAGTGAAGTACCTCCTGGAAGGAGAGGGCGCGATCCCGGGCGAGGCCCCATGCGATGACGCAGGGCGCGCTCTCGGAGAGGCGCTCGGCGGCCGAGTGCTCAATGGATAGCAGGATGGTGAGCACCTGGTTGATGCGGCGGTCGGAGTAGCCCGGGTGGCGCAAGACCAGATCGACCAGGGGCGTGTTCGCGTCGTCGCGTTGGAGGCGAGCGTCGGTGAAATCGCCCGGGGTGAGCTTGTTGGCGCCGGAGGAAGGTGCGGTGCTGAGATCGAGGACCACTCCGGAGAGCTCCCCAGAAGAGGCGGTGGCCGCGGAGGGGCGTGGCGAACTCGGAATGTCGGAGGGAGGGGACGCGACCGGACGAGGTCCGGGGGAGGAGGGGAGCACCACCTCATTGAGCCCCAGGTACTCGCGCAAGTTTCCGCCGGCGTTGGCGAACTCTTGGATGCGTTCGCAGAAGCGCTTCAGGTCGTCGACAAGCTCAGCGACACTTCCGAGATAGGGGGCAGGGTCGACCTCAAGCACAAGGCGATTGGGCGAGGTTGAGGGCTCGTCGCGCTGGCGAGTCTGCACGTCGTAACGCGCGTGAAGGTAGTGCCCCAGGGCGCTGGTGAGTTGGCGCGTGCGTTCCTGGGAGAGTGCGTCTTCGGATGTGAGCACCAGCGTCACCGTGTCCCCATCCTGGCGCACCCCCAGATGCTCCGAGTCGGAGGGAGGGCTGCCAGCGGATGAAGTCGGCTGGCCGATGGCTTCAAATGGCGAGGGCGACTCGGCGTTGGCGGCGGATGACTTGGCTTCGGGCGCGTCTGGAGTGCTGCGGGCTGATCCCTGCAAGAAGTCCAGCCACTGTGAGGCCTGATCCACGTCGGAGGCTCGGGCGATAAACGCAAGCAGCGCGTCGAGCACCTTTTCCAACTGCGCTGGCGAGTCCGGGGACACCGCAAGCATTGCGGGCAACTCGCCGCTGACCAGCTCCCAGGAGAGCTCGGTTCGGGATGAAAGCCAGGCGTGGGCGGCCAACGCGAGTTCGGATTCTCGTCCTTGCGGAGGGCCTGCGGCCAGCTCCACGACGACGCGGACCCCATCGTGTTCGTCGGATATGAGGAGGCGAACGAAACTATGACGCTCAAAAGTGGAAAGACCCAGCCACCAGTGGCCCGCGGGTTGCCCCTCGGGGGGGCTGCTCTCGCTTAGCGAAAGTTCGCGCTCTTCAAACACATCTTTCCAGGTGGCGCTTAGCGACGTTCCCATCCTTTTTCCTCTCTGGCGAGTCGTGGCGTGTGGCTTCTGACTATGTATGCGACATAAACGCACCAGGGCAAGCGGGGCGGTGGTTCGCAGCAGGAGGAAGTGCCGCATACAAAAAAGCGCCTCCCGAAATCGGAAGACGCTCTCTTAAGGCATTCAAGCTGCGCGTGTGGCCGATGGCGTCGCGTCAGACGAGGGGCCGGTATTCATCAGGTGACAATGCTGTAGCCGTCATTCATATCGATGATGATCACCCCGCTGGAGGACTCTTCGGCCTCTTCATCATGCTCTTCGGGGGTGTCGTGGTGCCGGGGGATGTGAAGGGGCAGTCGGAGGGCTTCCGGTTGCCAGGCCGATTCGCGTTGGCGTTTGAGTTCGTCGTAGATGATCTGATCCGACAGCATGGCGCGACTCCTTCGGTGCTCGAAAGGGTTGCCCGGACAGCGGCCCGGGCGGTACTGAAACGTCACCTCTTTCTCGTTTTCCGCGAACTTAACGGCCGAGGGACTTCCAGTCTTCCTGAATCATTTTAAGGAGACTGTAATAAAAGTCCAAGGGGGCCGGCGAAGTTCTTGAAAAAAAAGCGTATCCGCGCCTTGAAAGCGCAGGAGCCAGTGTATGGCGAGACGCCGTGGAGCCCAAAAAATTCGGGAAAGATGCGTGAGTGCGCGTTGAATCAGTGGCCTTCTTTCTGATCGCTGCCGCCGTCGGACTGATTCTCGGGAGTACTCTCATCTGAGGAGGTGGGCGTCTCTTCGCCCGCATCGTCTCTCAGGAGCGGAGGAGAATCTTCATCCCGAGGCGGTAAAGGCTGCTCTGGCGTGTCTTTGGAGGGAGGAGCGTCATCGGAGGTGGTGAGTTCGGGCAAGAGTTCATCAAGCGGGAATCGGTGGGGGGAGTCGTCGGGGAGCAGGCCGCTGAGGCCTACCCCCTGGACGAAGGGGCCAGGACCGTCGTTCGAAGCGCTGAGGGTGGGATGGGCACCGCTCAAGCGGGCTTCTTCTTCAACCGAGGCGTCGTCTTTGCGATAGAACGCAAACACCGCGCCGTAAAAGAGCACGCCCAGGGCGCTGATGGCGGCCCACATCAGCAGCTCCCCGGCGAAGCGCAGCAGCGCCAGCGCCGGAGTAAGTGCGGGCCAGGCCAGTCCCAGGTTCTGAATCATCAGGACGATCCAGTACATCCCCAGCGGCACCAGCAAGAGCCCCAGGGCGTAGATGAAGAGGCGGTACATGGCCCAGAAGTTTTCCAGGACAAAGGACGCGCCTTCGAGCACGGCTTCGCCAAGCCCCAGGTTATCAATGAACATCGGCGCGCCAATCACCTCCAGGACCAGGCGGGTGAGGGCGAACCAGCTGATCAGAAAACTCAAGGGGAGCGTGATGAGTAGCGCCCGGGTCAGGGGACTGAGGGCGACGAAGTCGGGGGATTGACCGGCTCGAATCAGCGCCACAGCGGCGGCGAGGGCCAGGCAAAAGGTGACCAGGCGCACACTAAATCGAAGCAAGAAGAGCGCGAAGACGTCAGGGAAGCGCAGGAGAGCGGCGCGCCAGAAGGTACGCAGCGTCTCAATGGGGTCGTCGCGAAGTCCCGCGGCGAGTAGCCCCCAGATGCCGCCGGTGACCAGTGCGTGAATGGCCGAGCTGATGAGGGAGACGCAGAAGATGGCGCCGGTGAGCCCGGCGAGGAAGCTCGGACTGGTGGCGACGTGGCTGAGCCGGGCCAGCCAGGCGTTGAAGGTGCCTCCCAGCGCGGAGAAGTGTTGGAGATCGAGCGACACGATCGCGATAAGCACGCCCATCAACGCCAGGCTGGCTGCCCGGCCCAAAAGGTCGGCCAGCATCTTCCAGGCAAATACCCAGGGATCCTGACGTAAGAGTTCCCAGGAGCGCCTGTAAAAAGGAAGGGGGTTGAAAGTTTTATCTTTCACCCAGTTCCAGGAGCGAGCCGAGGCAGCTTTGACGGTCTGGCGAGGATCAGTGACCATGGACGTCTACGTAAAAGGTCAAACGAAGCGGATGCCCGAGGGCGCGACAATGCCAGAGTCTTAGCGTGTCGGGCGTCCGAACAAAAGGGAGAGCGTGATGGGAAGAGAAGTCTTTCGCGATAAGGTGGTGTGGATCACCGGTGGTGGCAGCGGTATCGGGGCGGCGTTGGCTCGCGAGTTTGGTTCACGCGGCGCAAAGGTTGCGGTGAGCGGTCGGCGCCGGCCTCGGCTGGAGGCGATTGTGCAGGAGCTGGAGGCCGCCGGGGTGGATGCCTTCGCGGTCTGCTGCGATGTGACCCGGGTCACCGACATCGAGGCTTCGGTGGAGGCAGTGGTGGAGCGCTTCGGAGGGCTTGATGTGGCGGTTGCCAACGCCGGCTTTTCGGTCGGCGGGCGGTTTGAAGACTTGAGCGCTTCGGAGTGGCGTCGCCAGTTTGAGACCAACGTGATCGGCGCGGCGATGACGCTTCGCTACGCGTTGCCGCATTTGCGCAAGACCCGCGGGCGTGCGGTGATCATGGGTAGTGTCACCGGCACGCTGGGGCTTCCGAGCAATGCTCCTTATTGCGCATCGAAGTTCGCTGTGCGGGGTATGGCCCAGGCGCTGGGCGCCGAGCTCGCCGGAAGCGGTGTGAGCTGCACCTTGCTGCAGCCCGGCTTTGTCGAGAGTGATATCGCCCGGGTCGACAACAAAAATCAGCTGCGCGAGGACTGGAAAGACTGGCGTCCCGCACAGCTGATGTGGCCCGCCGACCGGGCGGCCTGCAAGATGGTGGAGGCGGTTGCGGCGCGTAAACGGGAGGCTGTGATCACCGGTCACGGTAAGATCGCGACCTTTCTGGCGTATCACAGCCCCGGCCTCACCCAACGTGTGCTTGCCCGTGCCGGAGGGAAGGTGCGTCAGAAGCATGCGGGCGTGGTCGGGGAGGGCCAGGGCTGAGAAGGTCGAGACGGTGCGTCAGGGGTTGCCCGGGTCGTGAGGGACGCTGCCCCGTGGCGCCCGGAAAAACATAAAGGGTGAGTAGCGCAGGAGGTTGGAGACGCGGGAGGTGTAGATGTCTGCGTAGCGCTCCACCTGGCGGGTCAGATGGCTTTTGTCGTTTCCGGTGCGCATCAGGTAGCCCCAGCTGGCGTTAAAGGCCACGCCATCGTCCATGACAAGGGGGGCGAGTCGGGTGTCCAGGTCGACGATCTTTTCTCGAAGCTCAGCCATCTCCGTCTCCAGCGTTTCGGCGCTGACCTCGGGCTGGGGGCCGTAGCCCTGGCGCAGTCGCTGCAGGGCGAGCCGTCGGATGGAGAAAGCGTCTTCGTATTTGACCTTTTCCAGCATCATTTTTCGAATCTCAACCTGGTTCTCCGCGCATTGCTCAATGGCGTGGAGTTCGTTCTCCAGCTCGCGCATCACAAGAGCGGTGCGCCATCGCAGCACACTTTTGGTGACGTTGACGTCGGCGAAGAGATGGTCGCCGACGTAAAGAATTTCGTCGCCGGAGAAGCCCAGGGCGCCCTCAATGTCGGAGGCGCTTCCGCCCAGATAGGCACGGCCTTCTTCGAGTTGGCCCACCCAGGGTTTGAGGAGCCCCTCGTCGTTGACCACCTCGAAGATGGGAGCGGAACCGGAGAAAAAGGCCGGTTTGCGGGCTGAGACGACCACCAGGTCGAAGATGTCTCGCCAGGTCATGCCCTCGGGCAGGTAGGGATCGATGGTGTAGGCCATCATAAAGTGTGTGTAGGACCACTCGGAGTTGGTGATCAGGATGAGCTTCTTGCCGGCGTTGCGCTGGTCGAGGAGAGTCAGCGGCACTTCCGGGTCGCGATCGACGTAGACCTCGGGGTGGGCCATGATCTCGGCTTTGAGCTCCCCTTCGATGTGGGCCGCATCCAGGACGTCCTGGACACGTCCGTAGAGGTCGACGTAGCCGAGCACTTCGGGGAGCACGCCGCGGTCGAGCAGGTCGACGAGCTGGGCGTACATCACCCCGGCAGAGATCGAGAAGAAGGTGTTGAGAAAGACCCAGCGCTGATGGTCGTTGAGGTCGACCAGGGTACGGGTGTAGGCGTCGCGCATCTCGGCGTAGGGGATGATTTCGGTGCCGTGGGCCGCGCGCCAGACGTAGCCAAAGCGGTTGGCCTTGACCAGGTTGCCCAATTTCAGGTCGATGACCAGCCCACGAGTGACCCAGTTCGGATCAAAGTGGAGGTCTTCCACCGGCCAGCCTTCGGCCAGCAGGCGCAGCTTGATGTGTTCGTAGGCTCGACCTTCCCAGGCGTCGACGTGGTAATGGACCAGGGTGTAGTCCATGTCGTATCCCACGGCCTTGATCGAGCGCAGGTTGAGCGTGCGGTTACAGAAAACACCACGTTGGGGAGAGACTTCAGGGTATGCTTCAAAGATTCCGAAAGTCATGCAAGAACTCCTGCGTCGATTGCGACGTGTGCAGGTAAAGGAAACGCTGTGAGTGCGTGTGTTTAGAGTGGGTTCTCGTAGCGGCTGCGGTCGAAGAACTCGCAGCCGGTCATGGGCATCTTCTCCAAACAGTGGTCGTCGGAGAGGGTCTTTCCACCGGTCGCCAGAAACCAGCCCACCTGGTTGGTTAAGAAGGTGTGAATGTCGAATGCGTCCTCGGGCCGGGGCGCGTTGAAGGTATGTTCGCCGCCGATGCTCAGGTAGCCAAAGCGCAGCGCGCTGGTGCCGTAGTCGGTCTGCACGGTGGCCCGAAGCGGGGTCTCGGCCACCGGCTTGGGAGTGATGTTATCGGGCTGGTCGGGCCGGCGCCACTTTCCTCCGTCGAGGTTGTCTGGATCAAAGAGCGTCCCTGGATGTGAGGGGAATCGGTCGAGGTTGGCGATGCCCTCGTAGACGAAGTTTTCGATCAGGAACTGGTTCTCGGGCATGCCATAGCGGGGATCTTCGGCCAGGACCTCCACCACCCCCGCGGCGCGGGCGATGGCGATGGCCGCGCTGATGGGGACGGTTTGGTCTCCGAGGGTACCGATGGCCAGGAAGTTCGTGCCGCCAACCCGGAAGGCTTCGCTCTCGTAGGGGTAGTTCAAGGGACGCTTGAAGTAGTGGGCGGCGTAGACCGCCGGGTCGGCCTGTTCCAGGAGCATCTGGGAGAGGCCCATAAAGCTGCGAAAGCGCGGCGTCTGGCGGCGAAGTCCCCATCCTTCCGCCGGGGCTGCCAGGGGAGCGTCTGCCGGGAAGTAAAGGTTTTGCGAGATGTAGGTGTAGCCCAGTTTGTCAATGCGGTGCTTCAACTCGCCATCGGCTCCGAAGATGTCGATGATGATCGGATCCCCCAGGCGCCGGGGGTCCGTGACCACCCGACGCTCAAAGAGCTCGGCGCGTTCCGGAGCGAGTTCGCGCAGTTTGGCGGCGTCGAAGCTCGCGAAGCACTCTGCCAGGGGCTCGCAGGTTTCGTTGAGTGAGCAGTATTGCTCTTCGCCGCAGTTGTTTCGGCCGCAGGTGCTGGTAGGGGCACAGCCTATCAGGTCGGCGTAGACGTCGGTGTTTGCATCAAACCCGATTAACGCTCGCCGCGCCGACGCGCTGAGCGCGTCGGCGGCCACACCGACCCGGAAGCTGCCCTGGCGCACGTAGGTCTGACCGTAGGCTTCGTGCGCGGGTACCAGCTCGTTGGCCTCGCGGGTGAGGTTGCGCACGACCACGCGATCGCCGTCGGCCAGGGCCGGGAGCAGCGCGATGGGGGTTGAGGAGGAGCGATCGCCCTGGGGGAAGAGCCAGTCCAGGCGGGTGTTTTGCCCGTCGTTCACCGGGCGTCCGATGACCAACGGGCCCATCATGCGCAAGACCACGCCGTTGCGCACGTTGCCGATGGTGGTGCGCGTGGCGATGTCGAGGAGCCCGCCCCCTCCGGCGTTGGAGGCGCCGGCGACAATTGTCGGCTCGATGCCCGAGAGCACGCTGGCCTGAATGCCTCCCAGGGAGGTTCCCCAGGCGGCGTAGGGGCGGTCGCCGCCGAAGTCGACCTGCCCATCGCCGTTGAAGTCGCCCGCGAGCTCCGGTTGGCCGTCGGCGTTCTGGTCGAAGTTGAGTAAGAGGTGGGGGAGTTCGCGGCCCAGACGCGTGTGGGCGTTGGCCGAGGAGGGGAATCGCCGTTGACCATCAAAGGAGCGGAGGATGCGAATCAGCTGCATCTGGTCGATAGCGGTCTGCCGAATCATGTCGCGGGAGTGCAGGATGTCGGCCGAGAAATAGTCGCTGCCAGAATCACTGGTGCCGTCGTTGTCGAGGTCGCGAGCACGATGCAGGCCGATGACGTCGGCGAGGTTTTCGAGCCCCTCGTTACGACCGAGGGCGTCGACAGCTCCTCGAAACTCCGCGGGGAGTTCCAGGCCGTGTCCGGCCGCGTCAATGGTGCAGGTGGCAAATCCAAACTTCGACATGGCGCCGGCAAACGCGAGCATCTCAAAGCGGGTCGAGCCGATGGCATGGCTGTAGATGATCACCGGGAAAGGCGCCTGGCGCTGCCCCTGGGCGCGCGGAACCGTGCAGATGAAATGAACCTCGGCGTCGCGTACCTCGGCCTGGCCGCTGGCGAGGTCGATCTGGAAGAGCGCGTCGTCGTTGGCCTGATTGCCCTGGCGAGCAAGGCCTTTGGGGTCGATCAGAAAATGCGGGGAGAGGTAGGTGCCGCTGATGACGTAGTCGACGTCTTCAAAGGCCTCTTCAATGACGCGGGTGCCGGCTGCCCCCAGAGCGTCGGTCGCCAGCGGCACAATGAACTCCAGGAGCGCGTCGAGTTTAAAGGTCATCGGCTCCGGGGCGCCTTCGGACTTCAGGTTGTGGAGGGTGACGAACTCGGCGGGGTAGCGCTCCGAAAGCCAGTCCAGAGGGCCGTGACCATAGAGGCCGGCGCGTACGGCCTCGATCACTTCGGTGGGAACCTGGGTGGTGAAGGTCCAGGCGAAGCGGAGCTGGCTTAAGTCGGTGTCGAAGCGGGATGGGAAGCGCTCCGGGAGGATGCTTCGAAGCGGTTCCAGGGCCTGGCTCTGGTCCAGGTGATGCACCGTCTCAAAGGGGCTATCTACAGCCCGGCCGTCCTCGCCGGTGAGCGCGTCGGTGAGCACGAGGGCGTAGGTGGTTCCGGGGGCCAGTGGGTTGACCGGGCGCAGGATCAGCGTGTCGGTCTCGCGCTCATAAAAGTCGAGTACTTCGCGAAAGTCGCTCGGTTCGCCGCCCGGGGTGCGGGTGTTGGGGAGGTCGAGAACGCCGTCGTCGTCGGTGTCATCGCTCCAGAGGAGCTGTCCCTCAGGTCCGGTGGCCTCTTCGGCGGATTCTTCGAAGAGCAGGTTGCGATCGTCGGCCCGAGGGTCGAGTGCAAAGTAGTTGTTGGTGCGGGAGAGGGTGATGGGGAAGTTGCCCAGTCCCATGTCCAGAAGTACGACCTCGCCATAGCCCGGGCTCTTCGGATCGACGTTTACCAGGTAGATCGCGTCGTCGTCGAAGTCGGGGGTCAGCTGCTGATGGCGAGCGATGAGGTTTTCAACATCCAGGGGCGCATCGAAGGAGACGTGCATCGGGGAGAACACCCCGAAGCCGTTCTGTTCGTTGAGGGCTTTGCGGACCCTGGTTTCGGCCGCACTGGCGCCGAGTTCGCTGACGTTGAGGCGTTTGCCCGTAGGGCTCGCCGCATCGACGCGAGTGGCCAGGTCGTTGGGGAAGGGGATGTTGGGGAAGGGGCGTTCGTCGAGGTCGAAGTCGATCCGGGGCCCACCGGCGAGCTCGGCGTTGCCGAGCCCGAGCTGCGGCTCGTTGGTGGACCAGCAGGCCGCGCTCAGACTGAGCGCGGCCAGGGTGAAGAGCGTTCTGGGGATGCGGAGCACGTGTCTCTCCCGGGCTTAGCGCCGGGAGAGAGCCCGACGCTTATTCGCCAAAGTGGTCCTGGTAGTCGGCCATCGCCGCGCGCACGAGCTTATGGGCATGCTCCGCGCCGTAGATCGTGTCGACCTGAACGTTGGATGTCGTTTCGCCAGGCACCATTTTGTAGGTCAGGAAATAATGGCGCAAGCGCTCGATGAACACTTCCGGGACATCGGTGATGTCTCGGGCGTCGGCCCAGACGGTGTCGTTCTCCAGCACGGCCACGATTTTGTCGTCGGCCTCGCCGTGGTCGATCATGTGCAGCCCGCCGATGACCCGGCAGCTCACCAGGAGCTCGGCGCGGGTGATCGGGCGCTCGCTGAGCACGCAGATGTCCAGGGGATCGAGGTCGCCTTCATCGGTGGTCAGCGCAAGCTCGCCGACGCGGTCGGCGCAGTACGTGCGGGGGATGAAGCCGTAGAGGGTCGGGAGCTGGGAGGAGAAGCGCTGCGGACGATCCAGGCAGAGGTAGCCGGTCTCCTTGTCGATTTCGTATTTGACCGAATCGAAAGGAGTCATCTCGATGTAGGCGTTGACGACGTTGGGGGCGTCGTCTCCTGCGGTGAGGCCGTGCCAGGGGTGGGGGCGGAATGGGTGAAACTTGGGGTGCTTGCTCATCTTTCTTCCTGAGTTGGGTTGCATCGCATTTCAGAGCGCGGCGATGTTGGACGTGCGGCCCAAGAGTGTCAAGGTTCGGCGCGAAGATCGCTTTGTAAACATGGGCCTGTGGCCGGGGTGGAGCCTGCCGGGAAGATCCGTTGCCGGGCGCGCGCGGGGGGTAGGATGTCTGACGCGCAGCAGGTGCGGCGCACCGGTGTGAGTTGTTGGCGGATGCCACCGGGGAGATTGAGGTCGCGCCGTGGGCTTATGCCCCGGATGTCGCCAGGTAGCTGGCGACGATGGGGAGAGAGCAGTTACCCAGGGTCAGGGGCAGCACGATCTTGCGGAAGCGGTAGCCAGCCAGCGCCAGAGGGGCCGTGAGCAGGTTGTTGGCGAAGGGGGAGAAGCCCACGTAGATGAAGATGAAGATCTGGATGAAGATCTGGGGCTTGCTCTCCAGCCAGTGCCAGATGCGCTCGACTTTCGCTTCGAATCGCTCAGGAACCATCGAACGGGAGCTGACGCCGAAGTAGAAGAAGAGGGCGTCGCCCAGCGTGAGTCCGATGGCGACCAGGGGGATGAGGAGCAGGAGGTTCACCTCAGCCGCGGCCATGGCGTAGACCGCCGGGTAGGTCGAGAAGGGGGTGACCGAGCCCAGCGCCCCGAATACCGCGATGAGAAAGCCCACCAGATAGCTGTTCTCCACGCCCATCCAGGCGATGACCTGGGCGGGTTCGGTGTAGAGAAAGAGCAAGGACCACCCGACAATCAGCAGGAGTACCAGCGCAAAGAGCACGATGCGCTTCGCGCTGCGAGGCGGGCGTCTCGGCGGCGGCTGAGGAGCATTTGACGCGCCGGTGTCGTCGGCTGGTGGTGTGGCGAGTTCGTCGATGGGAGGTCCGGGGGCAGAGCGGCGCTGAAGGATAGTGTTGGTGTGAAGTTAAACATCGCGCGGCCCGGCGCTTTGTCGGGCCGCGCGTACGTGGGGGGTCAGGAGGCGCGTTTGAGAAACTCGGTTTTGAGCACGATGACCGTGCCGTTGACTCGTCCTTCGACGTAGGCCGGGTCGCCGGTGAGGTGGATGTTCTTGACGAGCGTGCCACGCTTGGCGGTGAAGGAGGTGCCCTTGACGTCGAGGTCTTTGATCAGGGTGACCGCGTCGCCTTCCTGGAGCTCGGTGCCGTTGCTGTCGAGCGTGCGGGGGGCATCGTCGTCGGTGGCGTGGAGACCATCGCGAGCCCACTGGAGCACGTCGTCGGCCAGGTAGGCCTGAGCCAGAAGATCGCCGGCCCAGGGCTCCGCGCTCAGACGGTGGAGCAGGCGGTAGCCGAGGACCTGTACCGGGGCATGTTCGCTCCAGATGGATTCCTGAAGGCAGAACCAGTGCTTTGAGTCGAGGTCGCTGTCGCCGTTGATCTGGGCGCGACAGGTAGCGCAGCACAGCGCGTTATGATCCAGGCTCTCATCGGCGTAGGGGGCTACGGCCAGGGGGGCCAGGTCGTCGGTGGCGCCGCAGAGTTCGCAGGCGTGATTGGCGCGTTGGAGAAGATCGCTTTGAGTCATGGTCGTGCTCATAGATGAGTGGGAAGGGGCGGCGCATGCCGCCGGAAAGGCTCGCTGGCGAGCGGGGGAGACTGAGGCAGGGTTTAGAGGGCCTGGCGAGCGAGCGCTTTGAGGCAGGCCGCCCAACGTTCTCGGGAGTCCTGACGGGCGCTTTCGTCCGGGAGGCTCTCGTGGGTGAATCCAATCGTGCCTTTGCCGGATGCGCTGGTGGCGGTGCGGGCGATGACGACCTGCGTGGGCAAGTCTCCGAGGGGCTGCCAGCCCAGACGAATCTGCTGGTGCGGGCGTATGCCACGCACCTCCACGCGGGTGCCATCGGGCAGCGCAAAGGTCTGACCTTCCTGTAGCGCGTCGGGCGCGTTGTCGGCCAGCCAGATTTTGAGCCCAGTCGAGGAGGTGAGCGCGCTCCAGGCCGCCTGCACGTCGGGCCAGGCGGTTTTCTGCGTGCTGACCTGAAACCCGCGGGTGGTCTGGCCGTGCTCCCGCATTCCTCGGGCGCGCTCGTAGGCGACGGTGATCGATTGCGCCCACCAGCCCGAGACGCCTTCGTGGGTCTGGAGGTGGCTGGCGATGGTGGTATGGGACATCGCCTGTGCGCCGAGGGTATCCAGGAGCGCGAACCAGTGGGCCCAGTCGTGTCCGGTGGCCTTCTGTACGGCGTCGTCGCTGATGGTGGGCATGGGAGATCCTGAGGGGAGCGAGGACGATTCAGAGGAGACGCAGGACGTCTTCGGGGGGGCGGCCGATGGCGGCGTCGCCTTCGCTGAGGACGAGGGGGCGCTCAATGAGTTTGGGGTGCGTTGCCATGGCTTCGATGAGAGCGTCGTCGGCGGCGTCTTTGAGGTCGAGTTCCTTAAAGAGCGCTTCTTTGCGGCGGACCAGTCCCGCGGCGTCGATGCCGAGCAGGGTCAGCGCGTGGCGGAGTTCGTCGACTGAGGGGGGATCGTCGAGGTAGCGGCGTACCGTAAGCTCGGCGCCGTGCTCTTCGAGGAGTTGCAGGGTCTGGCGAGATTTGCTGCACCGGGGATTGTGCCAGATGGTCAGTTTCAGGGTCATGATCTGCTCCATGGGAGAGGGGAATCGTCGGGGTATCGATACCCAGAGGGGCTTGAGGTGCGCAAGTCGATGCCGTTTGCGTTTGAGGAGCGCGTCGTTATGATGCGCGCCCAAAGTGAGAAGTGATAAAAACGAGTCCCCAACGACGAGGTGTGTGATGAAGACATGTGTTGAATCTACTCTCTGGTCGCGCGCGACCGCGATACTGGCGCTTTCGGCGATGCTTGGCGCCTGTGGTCCGTCCGAAGCTTCTCAGGCCCCCTGGAACGACGACGTCGGGAACGAAGATGTCGGCGAGCCGGATGGGAAAGGCGACCATGTTGGGGATGGAGGGTCGAACGATGCCGGCGAGGGGGACGTTGACCCGGGCGCCTCGCTGCCGGTCCATGTGTTTTGTGACCAGGCGCCCCTGCCGCAGTTTGGGGAAGATGACACTGTGGACTGGGAGAACTTCTCGAGTCGTGCCATCGCCGCGCTCAGTGACTGGCATAGCGCGCAGGATGTGATCACGCATCCGGCGCGTGAGGCTGTGCTCACCGGCAAGTTCACCTACGGTCCGACCAGCAAAGACCTGCAGGGCGAGCGGATCGAGGTGTGGATGGACGACTGCTCCGGGGAGTACGTGCGTGTGGGAGAGGGGCTCACCGATAGTGATGGGCGAGTGGCGTTGACGATGGCGCCGGATGTGCTGCCGCCGGTGGGAGCGTACGCGCTCTACCTGCGGGTGATGGGCGATAATACGTACACTCGCTCGATGATGCGGGTTCTGCCGCAGGGCACGAAGCTTCTGGTCTTTGATATCGACGCGACGCTGACGACCTCGGATACCGAGCTCTTTGCCGACATCTTCAATGATCTCTTTGAGCCGATTTTCGACGGCGATTACGTGCCGGAGGCTCGCGCCGGAGCGACGGATATCACCCAGGTGCGCCACGGTGAGCACGGCTATCAGCTGGTGTACATGACCGGTCGGCCCTACTGGCTGACCGCGCAGAGCCGGGAGTGGTTGATCGATCAGGGGATGGCGCCGGGGCATCTTCGCCTGACCAGCTCGAACTCCGAGTCGATGCCGACCGAAGGTGGGGTGGGAACGTACAAAGCGGAGTTTCTGGCGTACCTGCAGGGGCTCGGATTTGAGGTGACGGTGGCCTATGGCAACGCGACCACCGACATTTACGCCTACGCGCAGGCCGGGGTGCCGCTTGACCGCACCTATATTCTCGGTGCCCATGGTGGCGAGGAGGGAACGGTCGCGCTTGGTGAGGACTACCTGACCCATCTTCAGGACATTCAGGGCGAAGTCGCCGTGGAACAGCCCTTTACCTGGGGCCCCTGAGAGGCGGGACCCGGGATGGAGCGCAGGGATGACGGTCGGGTCAGCCCACCACCCAAGAGCGCGCTCCCGGGCGTCGCCCCATCTCACAGCAACTCGCCGGAAGTGAACTCCCGCTCCTGAGCGAGATTGAGACAGTGCAAAGCCGGCCCCCTTCCGTGGGGTCGGCTTTTTTGTGTGTTGGGTACCGGGAGTCTTCGGGGCCCGGGGAGTCCGGTCGGCGTGTTCCTGTTCTGGAGGGCGTGTGCCTGGTGCACGCAAGGGGCGGTACGCGCGCGTGCAGAGGGTATTTTTCGGGTCACAGTCTGGTTGTACGCGCGTGCAAGGGGGTGTTTGAGCTTGGAAAAGGGCGTTGTACGCGCGTGCAGGGGGTTGTGTGAGTTTGGAAAAGGGTGTTGTACGCGCGTGCAGGGGGGGGTGAGTTTGGAAAAGGGTGTTGTACGCGCGTACAAGGGGTTGTGTGAGTTTGGAAAAGGGTGTTGTACGCGCGTGCAGGGGGTTGTGTGAGTTTGGAAAAGGGTGTTGTACGCGCGTACAGGGGGTTGTGTGAGTTTGGAAAAGGGTGTTGTACGCGCGGAAGGGCGTGTTATCTGGCGGGGGAAGGCTGAGAGGCCGTGAGCGCGCATGTCTGGCGGGGGGGAGCGCGTGGGCTTTGCGGGGTGACGCCGGGGATCTGGAAGGCGAACTGAGGTTGAGGAGGCAGTGGTGAAGGGGCGATTGCAAGTGAGGGAGCAGGGGGAGGGGCCGGTAGCGCTCTTTGTGCACGGATTTATGGGGGATGGTCGCGATTGGGAGGAGGTGATCGCGGGGTGTCGGGATGTTCGCCGATGTGTGGCGGTGGATCTTCCCGGGCATGGGGGAAGCGTCGGTGCGTTGGGGGAGGAGCCGATGACACTCGGGGCGATGGCCGAGCAGGTGGCGGCGGTCGTGGCGGAGGTGAGTTCGGAGCCGGTCGATGTGGTGGGGTATTCGATGGGGGGACGCGTGGCGTTGGCGTTGGCGCTGGCGTATCCGGAGCGGGTTCGGACGGTGGTGTTGGAGTCGGCCAGCCCGGGGCTCGAGGGTGAGGGGGCCCGCAAGGTGCGGGCGGAGCTCGATCGGGAGCGGGCGGCCCGGTTGCGTGGGGTGGGAGTGAGGGGTTTTGTGGCGGAGTGGTATGAGCTCGCGCTCTTTGAGAGTTTGCGAGCGCACCCGGGCTTTGAAGCAATGAAGGGGCGTCGGCTGGAGGGGGATGCCGAGGCGTTGGCTCGCGTGATCGCCGAGGTGAGCCCGGGGCTCGAACCCGAACGGTGGTCCGAGCTGCCCGGGCTTGGGGTGCCTTCGCTATGGATTGCCGGGGCGAGTGATGCCCGCTATGCGTCGATGGCCGCGCGCGCGGCGGGGGCCAGCGGTGGAGAAGCCCGAGTGATCGGGGGCGCCGGGCATAATGTGCACCTGGAGGAGCCCCGGGGCGTGGTGGAAGCGCTGCGTGTGTTCTGGAGAAGCGCCGGGGGGTGAGGGTGCCGGGCTCAGGGTTTGAGCAGGGGGCGAACGATGGCGAAGCGCTCCAGGTGCGCCATCAGCTCTTTAAACGCGGGGACGGTCAGGGCCTGGTCGGCATCGCAACGCGCCTGTTCGGGATCGGGATGGACCTCGACCATGATGCCATCGAGGCCGGCGGCCAGGGCGGCGGCCGCCGCGCGGGCGAGGAGGTGCGGGATGCCGATGGCGTGGGAGGGGTCGATGATGACGGGGAGACGCGTTTGTTCCTGGGCCCACATCGCGCCGGCGAGGTCCATGGTGAAGCGGGTTTCGTCGCCGAAGGTGCGGATGCCGCGTTCGCAGAGGACGATGTTGCTAGAGCCTGCGCGGGCGACGTGCTCGGCGGCCAGGAGCCATTCGGTGAGCGTGGCGCCGAAGTTACGTTTTAAGACGACGGGGCGACCGGTACGGCCGACGGCCTCCAGGAGGGCGAAGTTCTGCATGTTTCGCGCGCCGATCTGGAAGGCGTCGACCTGTTCGGCGAGCTCATCGACGACGTCTTCGGAGAGGATTTCGGTGACGAAGGGGAGGTTCTGCGCGCGGGCGGCCTGGTGCATCATGGAGATTCCGGGCATCCCCAGGCCCTGGAAGCTGTAGGGAGAGGTGCGGGGCTTAAAGGCCCCGCCGCGCAGGACGTTGGCACCGAGTTCGGCGACGGAGGAGGCGGCGCGGGAAATCATCTCGGCGGATTCCACCGCGCAGGGGCCAGCGATCACCACGAAGGGGTCGGCCCCGAAGGGGACGTCGCCGATGTGGACGATATGGCGCGCGCCATCGCTGCGACGGCCCGTCAGCGGTCGACGCGGGTCGGTCGAGGAAGAGTCGGAGGTGGGGAGGGCGGGGCTGAGTTCGGCGGTGCTCATGAGGAGGTCCTCACATCGTAAAACGTCGAAGGGGCGTGCTTGAGGTTATCGTTCGCGAGGCTGACAAGGTCACGGCGACGGACTTTTCCGCTGGCAGTGCGGGGAAGCTCATCGATCAGGAACCAGCGTCGCGGGATCTTAAAGGGGGCCATGCTCTGGCGGCAGTGTTCGAGCAGCGTGGTTTGAAGGGAGTCGTTGGAGGCGTTCAGCGCCGGTGCCCGAGGGCTGGGAGGGGTTGAGGGAAGCGATGGATCGGCGAGGACCAGGGCGCAGCAGAGTTCCTGGCCCCATTCGGGGTGGTCGATGGCAAAGGCGCAGGCGTCGCTCACGAGGTTAAGTGAGCGCAGGACGCGTTCGACTTCGCGGGGATCGATGTTTTCGCCGCCGGAGACAATCCGTTCGGAGGCCCGGTGGTGTACAAAGAGAAAGCCTCGTTCGTCGAGGTGTCCGACGTCGCCGGTGCGCATCCAGCCCTGGGCGTCGCGCAGCGGCGGTGTGTCGTCGCCGAGGTAGCCTGTGCACAGGGTGGGGCCGCGCACTTCGATACTTCCGGGGTTGCCCGGGGCGACCGGCAGGCCGGCCTCATCGACGATGCGGAGCTCGGTACCGGGGAGGGGGCGGCCGGCGCTGGCCAGGGCCTCGTCGGGGGCATCGAGGGGGAGCGTCGTGATCTGGCTAGCGGCCTCGCTCATCCCGTAGGTGGGGAGGACGGGGAGGCCCCGGCGTCGGGCGGCGCGAAGATCGGTTGCATCGACGGGGCCACCGCCCACCAGGATGGCGCGCAGGGAGGTGTGGATTCGTCCACGGCCGTGGCGTAGCAGACGGTGGACCATGGTGGGGACGAGGCTGGCCAGGGTGATCGGGCGTTCGGCGAGGAGTTGAAGGATCGCGGCTTCGTCAAATCCATCGCTGAGTTCGACGCAGGTGCCGTAGATGACGCAGCGCAGGAGTGTGGCGAGCCCGCCCATGTGGCTTAAGGGGAGGCAGCAGAGCCAGCGGTCGTCGCTGAAGGTGCCGAGGCGTTCGGCGGAGGCCTGGGCGCTGGCGTCGATGTTTGCGGCGCTCAGGGGCACCGCGCTGGGGGTGCCGGTGGTGCCGGAGGTAAAGAGGATGATCAGCGGATCGTGGAGGGTGATCGGCTGCGCCTGAAGGGGTTCTTCGGGGGCGTCCTGGAGTTCGGTCAGCGAGAGCGGGGGCATCGCCGTGGGGATTGCGCTGGCGAGGTCGGAACGATCGGTGATCAGGGTGTGGAGTTGGACGCGGGCGCCCATGGTGGCGAGTTCGCTGCGGGTAGCGCGGGCGTGAAGGGGCACCAGGGCGGCGCCGCGCCAGAAGATGGCGTGGGCGGCCAGCAACCATTCCAGGCTGTTGTCGGCGAGTAGGCCCACGCGCGTTGCGGGGCCGACGCCGCGTTGGGCGAGGAGGGCCGCGCGGCGTTCGACCTCAGCGCGGAGCTGAGCGTACGAGAGTCGGGTGTCGCCAGCGACCACGGCCAGGCGTTCGGGGTAGGCGCGGGCGGCGCGTTCGAGCCAGGGGAGTGTGTTGGCGCGGTTCATGGTGCATCTCCAGGCTGTTCACTCCAGGGGCGCGGGATAAAGCCGACCCCGGGGGTATCGTCCAGGCGGAGGTGCTGGCGCGCGGTGATATCGACGCGGGGGGCGACGTCGGCGCGGAGCCAGCCACCGGTCTTGAGACCGTGGCAGCCCTGGAGGGCGTGCAGGTGTCGGTTTGCGATGACCAGGTGGGCGGCGGCCCGGCGGCCCAGGGCGCTTTCGATGAGGTTGCTGACGACAACCTGTATGTGCGCGGCGTCGGCCAGGCGGATCAGTTCCAGGGTGGGCAGGAGTCCACCGATGCTCATGGGCTTGAGGACCAGGGCGCCCACAGCGCGGGCGTCGATGAGTGCGCGCGCCTGTGCGGGCGGCGAGGCCGACTCATCGGCGGCGATGGGGACCGGGCTGGCCTGTTGGAGGTATTGAAAGGCATCGACGGAGAGTTGGGAGACGGGTTCTTCGATGAAGTCGATGTCAAATTCGGCCACGGCCCGGGCAAAGCGGAGGGTTTGCTCGGGGCTGAAGGCGCCGTTGGCGTCGAGGCGCAGGCGGGCGTTGGGGCAGTGCTCTCGGACCAACCGGATGCGTTCGAGGTCGCCCTGCAGGGGATCGAGGCCGACCTTGAGTTTGATGGCGAGTTCGGAGTTGCCGACGGCGACCGCCGCGCGTTGGGCGGTGATCAGGGGGGCGTCCAGGGCGAAGGTTGTCTGCAGGGGCACGCCCTGGTGCAGGTCGTCGGCGGTGGCGGTGCTGGCGAGCCCCAAGATCGCGGCCAGGGGCAGGCTGTGGTGGCGAGCCAGGGCGTCGAGGAGCGCGAGTTCGAGGGCGAAGCGCAGGGTGGGGAGGAGGGCCAGTTGGCCCAGCGCCTGATCGAGCTGGCCGGGGCCCAGCGAGAGGGGGGCCGAGAGGTTGGGATCGTCACGGAGCAGCGTGAGGGCGGCGATGACGTCGTCGCGCGACTCGGCGTTCCAGCCCGGCAATGGCGAGCATTCCCCGTAGCCCACGACCTCGCGGCCTTCGATGCGCACCCGTGCCCGTAGCATCACTACGTGGCGCACCCGGTAGGTGGCCGCGGCGGTGCGGATCGGGACGAGGAGATCGAGGTCGAGGGGCGCCCACTGAAGCTCGAGCACCTGCATCTCGGTCTGGATGAGGGGATGTGTCACAGGGTAAATCCGATGGCGTAGAGCAGGCCGAAGAGGGTGAGCAGACCGGCGGTGCGTGCCAGCAGGGGGTTGAGTGCGGGGCCTTCGAGGCGAGCCAGTGCGCGGATGTTTTTGAACGCGAGAGGCAGGCTCAGCAGGGGTAGGAGGACCCAGATGCTGGAGAGGCCGGCAAGGACCTGCGCAAGGGGGACAGCATACGCTCCCAGCACCGTGATGGCGTACTGTTTACGCGTGGCGGATCGCCCCAGTCGGACTGCAAGCGTGTTTTTGTGGGCGACGCGGTCAGTATCGATGTCGCGGTAGTTGTTGACGATGAGGATTGCGGTGGAGAGCAGGCCGATGGGTACCGAGGCGACCAGGGCCTCTACCGAGAAGCTCAGGGCCTGAACGTAGTGGGTGGCGGTGACGGCGATCAAGCCGAAGAAGATGAACACGAAGACGTCGCCCAACCCGTTGTAGCCCAGGGGGTAGGGGCCGCCGGTGTAGGCGATGCCCGAGAGGATGGAGAGGATGCCGATGACGAGGATCGGCCAGCCGCCGACGCCGATGAGGTAGAGCCCCACGAGGGCCGAGGCGAGAAAGGCCAGGACAGTGGCCCACTTCATGGCGTTGGGGGTGACCAGTCCGGCCTGGACAGCGCGGGTGGGGCCGAGGCGGTTTTCGTTGTCGGCGCCGCTCTTCGCGTCGAAGTAGTCGTTGGCGAAGTTGGTGCCGATCTGAATGAGCGCCGCGCCGGCGAGCGCCGCCAGAGCCGGGCCGAGGGCAAACTTCTGCTGGCCAAAGGCTACAGCGCTGCCCACGACCACGGGGACCGCGGCGGCGGGCAGGGTTTTGGGGCGGCTGGCGAGGAGCCACGATTTTACAGGGCCGGGTGTGGAGGTCATCAGCGGGATTCCTGAAGGTCGGTCGTGTTCTGGGTAGGCAGTGCCGCCCGGGCGCCGCGCTCGCGCAGGTGGGCGCGGATGTGTTTGTCGCGGGCGCGCTCGGTGCGGGCGCAGATGATCTGAAACGAGGGGGCGTTGATAAAGCGTTGCAGGGCCTGGCGAAGCCGGGCCGGGGTGTTGGCGCTGGAGACGGAGGCCAGCGCCGGTGACGAAGTATCGATCGGGGCGCGGGCCGAGGTCAGAAAGTGGCGGGTGTGCACGTCGTCAAAGTGCGCGATGGGCAGGTAATCGAAGATGGCGCCGCCTTCATTGTCGTGGACGAGCACAAGCACCGGAAGATCAAGTTCGTGAGCCAGCGCGAGCGAGGAGAGGTCGTGGCGGAGGGCCACATCCCCCAGGGCGATGACGGTGGGAGCCTGGAGGCCCGCGGCGTTGCGCGCGTAGGCCACGCCGAGTCCGGAGGCGATGATGCCGTCGATGCCGTTGACGCCGCGGTTGAAATGCACGTCGATGGGGGTGTGGCGGAGTGCCATGAAAGTATCGACGTCGCGGATGGGCATGGAGTTGGAGACAAAGAGTGCTGCGTGGTCGGGGAGGGCCTGACCGAGTTCGTGCCAGATCTGTGCGCTGGCCAGGAACTCGGGCGCCTCGTCTTCCAGGGTGGCGAACTCGTGGCCGAGGGAGGTTTGGACGTGTGCGTCAGCCTGGAGGTGCGTTTGCAGCCAGGAGCTCCGTGGCGAGGGCGTGTGGGAGATTCTGGCCAACAGGGCGCGGAGCGTGGTTCGGGGGGCGGCCTGCACGTGCCAGGCGGCCAGGTGATCGGGATCGGTGGTTTCGGGCTCGGGGTTGAGAATCACCGTGGTGGTGGCGTGCCAGGTGCGGGCCTGGCGAGCGGCGGCCCAGTTCAGGGGGGCTTTGCCTGTGCGCAGCACCAGATCCGGCGCGCCGTGCCGGGTGTAGAGTTTACTCTCAAAGAGGAGATCGCCGGTGCGCAAGGAGGAGGCATCGGCGTCGGTCAGGGCGCGGAGCCCGGAGGTGGGCTCGGCGATCAGCGGCGCGCCCAGGCGAGTGGCCAGCGCGCGCAGGTCCTCGGCGTAGGCGTGGCCATGGGGGTCGGCGCCGGCCAGGATGAGCGGGCGTTGCGCTTGCGCCAGGAGGCTGGCGAGCGCGCCGATCGTGGTGTCGTCGGCGTGCAGCTCCGGTGAGGGGAGGTGCAGGTAAGGCCGGCCATCGGGGCGCCCCCGGGCGGCCAGGGGGTGTGCGAGGGCAAAGTCGGCAGGGACCGCATCGCGATGGTGCGCGGGCAGCGCTGTCGGCTCCAGGGGCTTTCGAAAGGGGAGGTTCAGGTGGACCGGGCCGGGCTGGGGGCCCCTGGCGAGCGCGAGAGCTCGGCAAGCGATGGTGCGCAGGTAACGCAGTTTCTCGGGGGTAGGTTCGGGCTCGGCGACCTGATGGAACCAGCGGGTGTGGGTACCAAAGAGGCGCGCCTGGTCCATGGCCTGGGGGGCCCCGCAGCCGTGGAGGTGCGGCGGGCGATCGGCGGTGAGGACGAGGAGGGGAAGCGCGGAGCGAGAGGCCTCGCAGATGGCCGGGAAGTAATTGGCGCCCGCGGTACCCGAGGTGCAAAGCAGTGCAGTGGGGATGCCGGTTGTTTGACTCAACCCCAGCGCGAAGAACGCGGCCTGCCTTTCATCGATGATGGAGATATCGTCAATGTCGGGGTGGTTGGCGAAAGCGACCACCAGGGGGGTGGAGCGCGACCCCGGGCTGATGCAGACGTGACGAAGCCCGGCGCGGGCGAGTTCGTCGACCAGCGCCTGAGCCCAGAGGGTGTTGACGTTCGGCCAGGTCGGGGTGGGAGAGGTCATGGGTGGGCCTCCTGGCTGAGCACGCTGCCCAGGGCGGCGAGCTTGGCGCCGGTTTCGTCCCACTCGACCTGAGGATCGCTTTCGGCGGTGATTCCCGCGCCGGCAAAGAGGAGGGTGCCGCTCTGGGAGAGGAGTCCGCAGCGAAGGGCGACAAAGAAGCGACCTTCCCCGGCCAGGTTCATGGTTCCCAGGGGGCCGGCGTAGAGGCCCCGGTCGAACCCCTCGCGTTGGGCGATGCGCTGGCGAGCCTGATCGCGAGGCTGCCCGCAGACGGCCGGGGTGGGATGGAGGGCATCGAGGGCGTCCAGGAGTCCGAAGGCCGGGGTGAGCGGGGCATGGACGGGGGTCTCCAGGTGGGAGACGTTGGCCAGGACTTTGATCTGCGGGGCGTCGCCGTGGTGAGGTTCGGCGCCGAGTTCGCGCAGGGCCGAGGCGATCATGTCGACGACGAAGTGGTGTTCGTCGCGGTCTTTGGGACTGGCGAGCAGGGCTGCTTCGGCGGCGCGGCGTTCCGGGGAATCGGGGGCGCTGCGTCCCCGGGTGGTTCCGGCCAGGGCCATCGTGTGGAGTTGAGCGTCGCGGGCGCTGACGAGGGTTTCGGGGGTGGCGCCCACAAAGACCGGAGCCCCGTGGCGAGGGCTCAGCGCGTAGATCGCGCATTCCGGGTAGCGTTGGTGGAGTCCGTCGAGGATGGCGGGCATCCGGGCGTCGGCGACGCCCGGGCGTGCGTCGCGACGGGCGAAGACGACTTTGCCCAGGTCGGGGTTGGCCACAAAGTGAGCGACGTTTTCGGTAAAGCGTCGGTGTTCGTCGGCGAGTGCAAAGGACGATGAGGCCGGTGTGGACGCCGGGGGCGGTGCGGAGTGGGGGCTGTCCAGAACGCTGAGCCAGCGTTGAAAGACCTGTTGCGGAGGCTCACTCGCCGCGCAGACGAGGATCGTGGTGTGGTCGCCGCGTCGCAGGACCAGCAGCTCGGGCAGGTAGAGGGATTGCGGGGTGAAGTCGGCCCAGGTGGTGTCGTGTGTACGGTCGTAGGTCGGGTCAAAGGCGGTCCAGGCCAGGAGACGAAGGTCTTGCGGGAGCGCCGGGGTGTGTTGGCGCAACGCCTGTAAGGCCGGGGCCGCTGAGGCCAGGGCGCCAGGGCCCGCATACTCCCGGGCGCAGCCCAGCCCCAGGAGCTCTTCACTCTCCCAGCCTTCGCCGGCGGGCGTGCGCAGGAAGAAGGCGCGCCCGGCGTGACGCCCGCGTTCAAAAAGTTCGCGAGTATCCAGAAGCGCGAACGAAGGCTGCACATCGGGGCGCAGCCAGCGCAAGGGGGCTGGCGAACTGGCGGAGAGGTGGTTGGCCATGGGGAGACTGCTCAGACGTCGGTGAGAGCGCCCGGAGCCCATCGCCGGAGCACGCGTCGCCGGGGGGGGCGAACGCGTGGGGGCGATGGGCTCAACGGGGTCAGAAATGCCAGGGGAACTTGGTGTAATCCTGGGGTCTCTTCTCCAGGAAGGCATCGCGTCCTTCCTGGGCTTCTTCGGTGCCGTAGGCCAGGCGAGTGGCTTCGCCGGCAAAGAGCTGCTGCCCGACCAGGCCCTCGTCGGGGAGGTTGAAGGCGTACTTGAGCATGCGCATGGCGGTGGGGCTCTTGGAGTTGATGAGCTTCCCGTATTCCAGCGCGCGCTTTTCGAGTTCGGCGTGAGGAACGACTTCGTTGACCATGCCCATCTGGAAGGCTTCTTCGGCGCTGTAGTTGAGCCCCAGGAAGAAGATTTCGCGGGCGCGCTTCTGGCCGACCTGACGTGCGAGCAGGGCAGAGCCGTAGCCGCCATCGAAGCTGGCGACATCGGGATCGGTCTGTTTGAAGACGGCGTGTTCCTGGCTGGCGATGGTCATGTCGCAGACCACGTGCAGGCTGTGCCCGCCGCCGACGGCCCAGCCGGGTACCACAGCGATGACGACTTTGGGCATGAAGCGGATCAGGCGCTGAACTTCCAGGATATGGAGGCGGCCCAGGCGCGCGCGGGCCACCGGGTCGTCGGCGAGTTCGCGGCCGGCGTACTGGTAGCCATCTTTGCCGCGGACAGCCTGGTCGCCACCGGAGCAGAAGGCCCAGCCGCCGTCTTTGGGCGAGGGGCCATTACCGGTGATGAGCACGCAGCCGACGTCGGCCGACTGTCGAGCGTGTTCCAACGCGGTAAAGAGTTCGTCGACGGTTTGGGGACGGAAGGCGTTGCGAATCTCCGGGCGGTTAAAGGCCACGCGTACCGTGCCCTGATCCACCGCGCGGTGGTAGGTGATGTCTTGAAAGTCGAAGCCTTCTACAGGCTTCCAGGCGCCGGGGTCGAAGATCTCGGAGACCATGTTGAGCAACTCCTCATCAGAGACAGATTATCGGGCAGGGGAAGAGCACCAGGTATGGGCCGGGCCGATAGCGGCGCGGTCGAGGGCAGGGATTACCACGTTCTCGGGCATGTTCAAACCCGTTTGAACACCGCGAGATGTCTGTGAGAGGGGGGGCTGACGTGAGCCTTGCCGGTGGGGAGGTTGGCCCGCGGGGGGACACGGGGAACCAGAGGTGACGAGCCGGCCTTTGGGGGGCCGGCTCGTGGAGCGCGCGTGCTGTATTGTGAGATGTGAGGAGGCGCTACCAGCTGGAGCCGGCGCCTCCGCCCCCGGAGCGGCCGCCGCCAAAGGAGCCACCGCCGCCGGAGGAACGTCCGGAAGAGCCGCCGGAGGGGGGGCGGCGGTTATGGTCGTCGTCATCGTCGTGGGATGAGGACGAGCCGAAGCTGAAGAGCCCCGGGGAGGAGTCGTGCCGCTCCCGCTTGCGCTCGCGCTTGCGATGGCGGCGCCGGGGTGGCGAGTAGGAGCTCTGGACCGGGGCCTGGACCTGAACTCGCGGGGTTGCCTCGTCGTCGTGGTCTTCAAAATCGCAGTGCAGACACGTCTGGAAGATCCTTCGACGCCCGCCAGACGTGGTGGTCGCGGGGAACAGCTCTTCGACGCGAATCTTTAAGGTGAGGTAGGAGCACGAAGGGCAGGTTTTGTAGGCGGAGTTGGGCTTTTGCACAAGGTCGTCGACGTAGTGGCACTCGGGACACTCTTCGAAGAGAAAGAGACGGGAGCCGAGCTCGCGCTCCAGGCGGTGCCCTGGCGTGAGGCGACGGTCGATCTCCGCGTCGGGCATCGGCACCATCTTGTGATCGCATCTGGGGCAACGCCGGCGACGTCGGCGCTTGCGGATCCGCCAGAGGAGGACGAGCAGGAGAAGCGAGACACAGCAACACGAGGACGCGAAGTTCTCGCCCGTTTCATCTGCGGATCGCGTTTGGGAGTCGCCGCCGGAGGAGTCGACCAGGTGGGCCAGGGCGGATTTTGGAGTCTCGTCGCCGGCCGGGGAAGTGTCGGCTCGGGGAGTGGCCGAGTGCGTGCTCACCCGGGTGTTGATCGCGGCCAGGCCGCGGGTCAGGCCGGTGCCAAAGTTCCCCTTTTTGAAATGGGGGACCATGTGATTGGCCTGGGTGGCGGCGAGCCAGCCATCGGAGAGTACCGCTTCGAGGCCGTAGCCGGTTTCCATCTCCAGGCGGCGCTCACTCATGACGAGGAGGACCAGGAGTCCGTTGTCGGCCCCCTTCTTGCCGACGCCCCAGTGGTTGAAGAGGCTGGTAGCAAAGTCTTTTGGCGTGCCCGCATCTATGGTGTCGAGGGTGACGAGGGCGATCTCGACGGAGGTCTGGGCTTCGAGCTCGCCAAGCATGGTGTTGAGCTCTTCCTCTTGCGTCGGGGAGAGGATGTTGGCCTGGTCGGTGACCCAGGCGTTGGTGTGGCGGGGGTTGGGGACCTTTTCAACGCTGAGCGCGAACGCGGATGAGGCCGCAAAGCTCAGGAATGTGATGATAAGGCCCAGCAGGCGGAGATGGTGCATGTACGTCTTCCTGACAAATTAAGTGTGTAAAGCGATTCCGCGTTTCGGAGCGGTGTAAGGCGTCACGACCAGGATCATGTTGGGGGCATCTTATTAGGTCGTGAGTAGCGCTGGTACAGCATACCAGCGCTACTTCCGGGCGTCTGGTGCGTTTTGAGGCGTCGTCGCCCGAGCGCGCAGCAGCGAGGGACTACCAGCTGGAGCCAGCGCATGAGCGTCTCCCTGACTGGAGAATTATCGAAGTGGATACCGTGCTCAGGGCAGGTGGCGACACGTTCGTTTCCCGCGTTGATGGGGCATGGAGTGAATGCATCTTAGTGTAAAGTCGGTGGTGAGAGCCAGCCAGACCTTCGATGCGGGTGGTTTTGCGGGTTCGCGCTGGCCGGACAGATGGTCGACGGCGTTTGGGGGCTGTCTAACGCAACGAGCCGGCCCCTCGGGGGGCCGGCTCCCAAACGGGTTGAGCGCAGGAGAGGGATTACCAGCTGGAGCCGGAGCCCCCGCCCCCGGAGCGGCCGCCGCCAAAAGAGCCCCCACCGCCACCGCCACCGCCGCCGATGCTCCCGCCGAAGTGGATGCCGACGCGTCGGGCGGCGATCCGGAGGTAGAGCAGGAGGATGAACATGAAAGAGAGGCAGGAGCAGGAGACGCAGGTGTTCGGGGGTTGAGTTTCGACGCGGTCGTTGAAGTCGGCGGCGTTGATGCCTTCGCGAGCAACGAGGTCGAGGAGGTCGTTGAAGTCGGCGAGGCTGGAGACCGCTGCGAAATCGGCGAGGCCGGCGCCCCCGGGCCAGGCGTCCTCGCTCGTGGGGGGGAGCGCCGGACCGGGGTGAGGTGTTGGGAGGGGGTGGGGCGTGAGCCGCCTGTAGATCTCGGCGAGGCCGCTGGTCAGGCCGATGCCAAATTGACCTTCTTTGAAGTGGGGGACCATGTGTTCGGCCTGGATTGTGGCGAGCCAGCCATCGGTCAACACGCCTTCGAGGCCGTAGCCGGTTTCCATCTCCAGGCGGCGCTCGTCCATGACGAGGAGGACCAGGAGTCCGTTGTTGAGCTCCTCTTTGCCGACGCCCCAGTAGTTAAAGAGGCGCGTGGCGAAGTCCTTTGGGGTGGGGGCATCGACGCTGTGGAGGGTGACGAGGGCGACCTCGACCGATGTGAGGTGTTCGAGCTCGTGGAGCATGGTGTTGAGCTCGAGCTCTTGCTCCGGGGTGAGGATGTCGGCGTGGTCGGTGACCCAGGCATTGACGTGGCGAGGATTGGGGACCTCCTCGACGCTGAGGGCAAGTGCGGAGGAGGCCACCAGGGTCAGAACCAGCATCATCAGGCATTGGAGAGAAAGGTGGCGCATGTCATGTCTCCCTGACAGGTAAGCGTGTGAGAGCAATATTACGCCGTGAGCTTCTGCTCACGGCGTCGTTCCCTTGTCCCCCCCCATCAGGGAGAAGGGCTTAAGCGGCGCGTTTTGGACATGTTGAAGCGCTACCTTAGTGTAAGTTTGAAGTCCGGGGCCAGTCCGACAGGCAACCCCGGGTGCTGGCAGGTGAGGAGGGCGCGCTTGCGGGGCGCGCACCCGGTCATGAGGGTCGAACTTGGCTCAAAACAAGGAGGAGAAGATGGTGGAATGTGAAAAAGAGTCGGGTGAGCTGGAGGAGCTGAGGAGCGAGGCTCGGGCCTTGCTCAAGGAGGCCCGCACGGGGGTGCTGGCCACCCTGGGGCGCGCCGAAGGCACCCCCTATGCCTCGGTGGTCGACGTGGCGGGGGCACCGAAAGGGGGCGACCTGCTGCTGTTGTTGAGTGATCTGGCCGAGCACACCCGCAACCTACGTGTGGACGCCCGGGCCTCGGTGGTGGTCGCCGACGCGCAGGGGGAGGGGGAGGTGCTGGAGCGCGGTCGGGCCAGCTTTCAGGGGCGAGTGGAGAGCGTGAGAGGAGAGGCGCTGGAGGCGCTGCGCGAGCACTACCTTCGCTGCCACCCGCAGGCGCGGGGGTACGTGGGCTTTGCGGACTTCAACCTGTATGTGCTGCGGGTGGATCGGGTGCGTTTTGTCGCCGGCTTCGGTCGCATGGGTTGGATCGAAGGGGAGGTCTGGCACGCGTTGACCGAGGACTGAGCGCGCCGGCGGGCGGTCGGGCGTGCGTGCGTCTCAAACGCAGCTAAGGAATGGGCTCCCAGGGGCGTCTTGGGCCGGGCCGGCGGGCTGCCAGGGCTCCTGAAAAACCGAAATTCCGATCTGAAAATGCGGCCCGGGGCACGTAAAGCCGCATCTTCAGCCCCCGGCGCTCGTTGCCCCCAAGCATGTGATCAGTATGATGCGCGCTCGTCCGACCAGTTACCGACGTGCCGCCGGGAAACTAATCGCCCGCCAGGCAGCAGGAGCATGGATGAGCAGCTCGGGTACATGGAAAAAACTGACACGCCGTGCGGCGCGCCTGCGCCAGGAAGAGCAACGCACGCTTGGCACCTTGCTGGATGCCCCGGGGGCGCGGGTGGCCATCTACGGACCGCCCGGGGTGGGGAAGTCCCATCTCGCCAGGGAGGTGGCCGAGGCCTGGGCCGAGGCGCGCTCTCCGGGGGCGGTGCAGGAGGCCTCGGTGGCCTGGGTAGACGCGCGCTCGGCGCTGCCCGGGGAATCCTTCTTCGATACGCTGGCGCTGGCGCTGGGGCTGGGGCCCATCTCGGAGTTTGAGCGGGAACGGGCCGTCGACCTGATCGCCGAAGCGCTCGGCGAACGCGGTGCCACCCTGGTGATCTTTGATGATGCCGACCGCGTGGCCGCTGACCTGTACCCGCTTCTGGAGCGTGTGGAGGCGCTCGACGAGCTGCGCATCTTGCTGACCTCCCGTGTGGTGCTGGGCGACAAGGGGGTGCGTTCGTACACGCTCTCGCCATTGAGCCGGGAGGACGCGCGCGCTCTCTTTATCACCACGGCGCGCCAGGCCCGGCCGGTCTTTGACCCCTCGCGGGTCGATGCCGGGGCGCTCGACGCGCTGTTGGCTCATCTGGACGATCTGCCCCTGGCGATTGTGCTGGCGGCCGCGCGGCTGACGATTCTCTCGGTGGAGTCGCTGCTTCAGCGGCTGGAGAAGCGCTTTCAGATCCTGCGCCCGGCGCATGGGGGAGAAGATCGCTCCCGGCAGGCGCTGGGAGAGGCGATCGGCCTGTCGTGGGAGCTGCTCGACGAGGTGGAGCGGGCCACGCTGGCGCAATGTGCGGTGTTCTCCGGGGATTTTGACCTGGAGGCCGCCGAAGCGGTGATTGAAACCGGTCGAGAGGACGCCTGGGTGGGGGATGTCCTGCAGTCGCTGGTGCTGAAGTCGCTGGTGAATACCGCGTTGAGTGACGAGGGAGAGGAGCTGCGTTTCTCGGTGCTGGAGAGCGTGGCCCAGTACGCCGCCGCTGAGAGCGCGCCGATGCTGATCGAGGCCGCTCGCCGGCGCCACGCAAACCACTATGCGGAGCGGGCGGGGCAGCTCGATCTGGAGGTGCGCGGGCCCGAGGGGGAGCGCGCGCTGAAACGCCTGCTGGCCAACACCTCAAACCTGAGCGTGGCTGCTGAGCGCCTGCGGCTGAGCGAGCCGAAGCGGGCCCGGGAGTTGCTCTTTTGTATGCACCCGACCTTTGAGGTGCGCGGTCTGCTCGGGGCGTACCTGGAGCGCATCGAGTCCATCGGCCGGGAGCATCCCGAGGTGCCGGACTCGGCGCGGGGCGCGCTGATTCGGGCGGCGATATTACGTAGTGCGGGGCGACTCGACGCGGCGTTCGAAGCGGTGGATGAGGCGGAGCGTCTCTTTGAGAGCGCGGAAGGCGACGCTTCCCCCCGGGCGCCGAGCCGCTCGGAGTTATTGCTGGAAAAGGGGCGGGTGCTCGCCGACCTGGGGCGTATGGAGGAGGCGGCGCAGGCCTGGCATCAGGGCGCGGATGCGGGCAGTTCCCCCTTTGTCGCGATGCAACTCAACAATGAGCTGGGGCGCTATGCGATCAACCGCGCTCGCCTGGGCCTGGCGGCGCCCGATGAAGATGCGGAGGCGCTCTTTGAGCGAGGGCTGCAGCGCCTGCGCTCCTCGTACGAGGCCGCCCGGAGCGTGACGCATGTGTTTTTTCGCCTGCGGATCAGCCTGGGCTGGGCGATGGCGCTGCACGAGCAGGATAACACGCTGGCCGGCATGGCCGTGCTGCGCGAGGAGATCGAGGCCCTGCGTGAACGCGACTACCGGACTCACGAGCTCAGCGCGCTGCATCATCTCTCTTTGCTGGCCTATTATGCGGGGGATATTCGCGAGGCGATCGCGATTTCGGCCGAATCCGACCGGGGGTTTGCCGAGATGGGGCTGGGGATGCAACGCGCGCGCAACGCCTCCGCGCGTACCGTGTACCTGATGGCGGCCGCTCGCCCGGAGGAGGCCCGCGATGTGGTGGCGCAGGCCGTGGAGCTGTGCGACGCCCATCACCAGAGCTTCAGTGCGCTGGTCGCCGACGCGCAGGGCCTTCTCTGCGCCTGGGAAGTCGGCGATCACGAGCTGCTGGCGATTCACCTGCCGCGCGTACAAAAACGCCTCCGGGAGCTGCATTCGCCCGGGCATGAGGCCATCGCCGCAGCCTATGACGTCTTTGCGAAGCTGCACGGTGTGGGGGGCACGCTCACGCTCCACGAGGCGCGCACGCGTGTGGACGAGGCGGTGGAACGCTTGAGTCAGACCGGTGAGCTGCGCCGGCCGGTAGAAGCGCCGCGCTGGGAGGCGGTCGGGCGGGCCTGGCGAGCGATGGTCGAACTCTGTGCGGCCGGGGAACACCTGGAGGCCGGCCGCTGGCCCGAGGTCTACGACGCGTTGGACGAGGTCGAAGGCGTGCGCCTGCGGCAGGCCGATACCTCGATCACGGTGCCCCTTCGCCACGCACAGCAGCTGGCCGCCGAGGTCAAGAGGCGCTACGCGCTGCCGGCCCAACGTCCCACCCACCTGTTGCGTGTTCAGGAGCAGGGCCGCCGCGTGCAGCTCAACGAGGACGCCCCCATCGACCTGTCGAGCCGGTCGCCGCTGCGGCGAGTGCTGCTGGCGTTGATCGAGCGCGCGCGCAGCGGAATGCCCTCGGCGGATATGGAGGCGGTGGTGGCGGCGGGCTGGCCTGGCGAGCAGATCGAGGCCAAATCGGCGGCCAACCGGGTCTACAGCACGGTGCGCATGCTGCGAAACCAGGGGCTCGATCCGGTGATCGTCACCGATGAGGTGGGCTATCGCATCGCCGAGGGCGTACTGATCGTGGGGTGATGGTCCCATTCGCCGCACGTGTTCAAGGGCCGGGGGAGCGTGGGCAGGGCGCTGGCTTGAGCCTGGGCGATGCGTCTTGCGCCGACCCAACTCAAGCTCCACACTGCGTGGAAGAAGGCGGGCTCTCAGGAAGAGGCCGGCTTTTTTTTGGCCAGGAGGGCACCAGGCGGCGTTGAATCGGCGTTCGTCGAGCTTAGCCTGAGTGCCCTTTTTTGCGACGGAGTCAGGTATGAGCGGCATCAAACGCGACACCCCGGAGGCCTCCGGACGACGCTCGATCCGCGGGGTCGAGCTGGTGGCCGGCCCCGTGGTCTTCTTTCTGATCATGCTGGGGCAGGGCATCGAGGGGCTCTCCCCGGAAGGCAGCGCGGCGCTGGCCATCACGATGCTGATGGCCATCTGGTGGTTGAGCGAAGCCATCCCCATCTATGTCACCGCGCTGGTGCCGATCGTGCTCTTCCCGCTGACCGGAGTGCTCTCGGCCGCCGAGACCACGCTGAACTACGGGCATGAGCTGATCTACCTCTTTCTGGGCGGTTTTTTGCTCTCGATCGCCGTGGAGAAGTGGCACCTGCATCGACGTATCGCGCTCACCATCATCGCTCGGGTTGGGTTTGAGCCCTCCCGACTGGTGTTGGGCTTTATGGTGGCGACCGGCTTTTTGTCGATGTGGATCAGCAACACGGCCAGCGCCATGATGATGGTGCCCATCGGGCTGGCCGTCGTCAGCCAGGTGGGCACCCTGACCCGGCAGCATCAGCCCGAGATCGATACCAGCCCGGGCGGGTTTCATTTTGGGATGGCGCTGATGCTGGGCATTGCCTACTCGGCCTCCATCGGGGGCATCGCCACGATCATCGGGAGCCCGCCTAACGCCATCTTCGTGGGTTATGTGGACCGGGTTTACGGCGCCAAAATTTCGTTTTTGCAGTGGATGTTTTACGGGCTTCCGATCGCGGTGGTGGGGATCGGGATCGCCTGGATTTACCTGACGAAGAAGGCCTATCCCATCCGGATCGGTGGGATGGAGGGCATCTCGAAGGTCGTCGAGGAGGGACGTCGGGGGCTGGGGAAGATGCGGGTGCCGGAGCAACGGGTGCTGGCGGTCTTCGGGCTGGTGGCCGGGCTCTGGGTACTCCGCGGGGCGCTGAGTCCTTATCTGAGCGGGCTGGGGCTGGGCGGGTTCTCCGATACGACGGTGGCGATTCTGGGGGCGATTCTGCTCTTCATCGTTCCCTCGCAGGAGGAGCCCGGGCAGGCGCTGCTGGCCTGGGAAGACGTGAAAGAGGTGCCCTGGGGGATCCTCATCCTCTTTGGCGGAGGGCTCGCGCTGGCCAGCGGCATTGAGTCGAGCGGGCTGGCCAGCTGGCTGGCCGAGGGCCTGGGCTTTCTGGAAGGGGCGCCGGGCCTGCTGGTGATTCTGGTGCTGGTGGCGGTGGTGATCTTTTTGACCGAGGTGACCTCCAACACCTCCACGGCCACGATCTTTGTGCCGATCGTCGCCATCCTGGCCACCGTGGTCGGGCTGCACCCCTACGTGCTGATGATCTCGGTGGTCACCGCGGCCTCCTGCGCCTTTATGCTCCCGGTGGCGACCCCGCCCAACGCGGTGGTGTTTGCCTCTCATTACGTGACGATGCAGGACATGATGCGCGCCGGCGTGCGGCTGAACCTGGCGTTTATCGTGATCATCGCGTTGGTGGGACGCTTCTGGCTGCCGGTGGCCTGGGGGATTTGAGGGGGCTTCTGCCGCCGATGCGCCTTCAGGCCCGCACGAACTCAAAGAGCGCCAGCTCCGGGCGGCATCCCAGGCGAATCGGCAGGGTGCTGGTGCCGATGCCCCGCGACACATAGGTGAGGCCGGCGCCGGTGTGGTAGACGCCCGAGATAAAGCGCCCGCTGCCCGGCGGGCGCACCGGGGTGAGGCCAAAGAGACGCACCTGGCCCCCGTGGGTATGCCCGCTGAGCGTGAGGTCGAAGCGGGGCGCGCCCACCGGGTAGGGCTCCAGAATGCCCGGGGCGTGGGTGAGCAAGAGGCTCAGGTCGGAGGGGGGGAAGTTACGGCAGGTTTTGAGGATGTCGCCCTGGCCAAAGCTCGCGTCATCGGTGCAGGCCAACACCACGCCTTCGGGGAGGGTGACGTGCTCGTTGACGTAGAGTGCGATCTGGTGGCGCCGGTAGAGGTGGGCGATGGCCTCGACCCCAAAGCCTGCGCGGTGCTCCCAGTTGCCCAGGGTGGCGACCACCCGGCGGCCCGGGCTGGCGAGCACGTCGCAGAGCACCTCGACGTCTTCGAGTCGGCTGTCGCGCTCCAGAATGTCGCCGGTGAGCGCAACCAGCCGGGGCTCAAAGCGATCCAACGCCGCGATCATCGCGTGGTGCAGGGGGCCAAAGGTGGCCATGTGCACGTCGGTGACCTGGGCGACGCGGTAGCCCTCCAGATGAGCCGAGAGTCCCTTGATGCGCACCCGGTGGGTGGTCACCTCCAGCCAGCCGGGTTCGATGGCCAGCAGGTCGATTCCGCCGGTCAGAACGCCGGCGGTGGCCAGGCCACCCAGGCCTTTGAGGAATTCGCGTCGGGTCAGGGTCATGTCGTCAGAGATGTCGCCGGGAGAGAGGGAGGGGCGCGCGGGGGACAAGATACGCGCGAGCTCATGGGCTGGCGAGTCGGGAAGGAGGGGGGCGTTCAGGGGACGGGGTGTCGGTCTGAGGGGGGCGTCGAGTTACCATAATGAAAAATATCGACATAGGTCTCTCCGGCGAGCCATCGCGCAGTTGAAGGAGAGGCGTCGGGCACGTTGACGCGTGTGTTTCAGTTCAAAAGAGCGGCGTCACGCACTCCGACACCTGTGTTTCAGTTCAAAAGAGAGGCGTCAGGCACTCCGACATCTGTGTTTCATCCGGCAGACGGTGCATTGAGTACTCCGATGCGTGTGTTTCACTTTAAAAGAGCGGCGTCGGGCACTTTGACGCGTGTGTTTCAGTTTGAACAAGAGATGCCGACCCCTCCGACGCGTGTATTTCAGTTTGAAAGAGAGGCGACGAAGCGCATCCACGCTCAGTAAGCTCTCTTCGCCCCCCTTCGCGCTCTCCCACACAAAGAAGGCCGCCCCCACGCATGGGGGCGGCCTTCTTCGTTGAGCTCAGCCCTTGCCGCGGCGGGATCTAAGGCCGCGGCAGGGGAAGAGGCTTAGTTGATGGTGGTCGAGATCTGGAACTGACCGCTGGCGTCGGCGTTCCAGCTGTCCACCACCAGGTAGTAGGTACCGGCTTCGGTGGCGGTGAAGACCACCGTCTCGTCACCCTCGCCATAGGTGTCGGCACCGGCCTGGCAGCTGGCCCGCTCATCACCACAGTCGCTGATGAGGTAGAGCGCCAGGTCGTTGGCCGCGTCGGCGACGTTGCCGGCTGTCGCCGTGACCGACTCGCCAGCGGCCAGCGTTACGGCGAAGACCGCGTCGGCGCCCGGGGCATCAAAGCCGGTGCAGCCCCCGTAGCCCGGGTCGAAGTGGGGGGTGTAGTTGGCAAAATCACCCACGAAGTTCTGGCCACTGCTCATGGGCACCGCGTCGGGGCAGACGTTGCCCACCGGCGGGGTGCAGGCCCCTTCGGAGCAGCCCGTGGCGCAGGTCTGCGTCACAAAGCCCGAGCCGTCGGCGGCGCAGACGTTGAGGTTGCCCGCTTCGTCGCAGAAGCCTTCGGTGGGCTGGCAGAGGGCCCGGGTCACCTCGATGTCGATGTCCACCGTGCCAGAAGCCTCATTGAGGACGGAGTCGTAGGAGTCGACGACGATGAAGTAGCGCCCGGCCGTCGGGACTCGATAGCTCACCGACGAGGAAGAACCACTACGAGCGTCGTCCCCGATGACACAGGCATCCGCCATAAGCTCCGAATCGGAGCACTCCGTGGTGATCCAGATCATGTTCCAGAAGTCGGCGTTGGTGAGCGTGACATCGATCACGTCGTTACGCAGTGCATCGACGTAATAGACCATGTCGGGGCCCGTACCCTCCTTGCCGGTACAGACGTAGCCACTCCCCAGAGCAGGGTCGTAATCACGGGTGAAGGCATCAAGTTCCACGCTCAGCGAGAGCGCGTCGCCGGCGTCGATGGCTCCGTCGCAGGTGTTGTTGGCCGGACGGTTGCAAGCGTCGTTGCCGCACCCCAGGGGGCACTCCAGGGTGTCGAAGAGGCCTGCGGCGTTGCAGTACTCCAGCACGGTGCCATCCAGGCAGGCCTGCTGGTTGTGGGCGCACGCGGCGTCGTAGATGTCGAACTCCACGATATACATATCCTGCGAGGACGCGTCGCCGTCGACCACCACGAAGTAGGTGCCACCGTTCTCCGAGTGGTACGCGGTCTGGGCGTCGGGCTCGCCAGAATCGTCGGCCAGGCAGGCGTCCATGTTCTGGCAGTCCTCCACGATCGAGACTCGGGGTTCGACGTTGTTGGCGGTCGAGCGAGCACGCACGCGCACCACCTGACCCGCGGCGAGCTCCACGCGGTAGACCGCGTCGCGCCCGGAGGACGAGGAGCCGTTGCAGCGGTTGGAGTAGGTGCCGTAGTCGTTGGAGAACTCGCTGAAGTCATCAAAGAGCACGGTGGGCGCGGTGATCAAGAGGGCGTCTTCGCAGGTGTCGTTGATCTGAGCCGGAGCGGCGCAGAAATCCCGGTCGCAGCCAAACTCGCAGCTGACCTGGGTATCAAACCCGGTGCCCTCGACGTTGCAGATGCTTACCGTGCCGCCTTCGCAGCGCGACTGACCCGGCAGGCAGACCTGGCCGGCCGAGGCCGGGGTGACATGGAAGCTCACCGAACGCCCGATGTCGGCCACCGGGGTCTCCCGGCGCTCATCGACGACCACAAAGTAGGTCTGCGACTCCTCGGCGATGAAGGAGAGATCCCAGTTACCAAAGGACGCGACCTGGCAGGCCTCGTTGATCGAGCCGGAGCAGTCGTCGAGCACGTACATCACGATGTCGTCGTAGTGGTATCGGTTGGTCGCTTCGTAATCCACGTCCAGACGATCGCCAGCGTTGAGCTCGATGCTGTAGATGCGGTCCGGACCGACGCTTCCGTAGTCCTCGGTGAGGTAGCACGAGGAGCTCGCATCGAACTCAAAGCCGTTGGTCGCGCCTTCGAGCACGTGGTCCACGGTGTCGCCGTCGTTCACCGGGATGGCGTCAAAGCAGAGGTTGCCCTCGGCCGTGGCGCAGCGGCCGTCCACACAGCCATCGGCACAGGCGTAGGTGCGCTCGATGCCGCGTTCATCGCAGTACTCAATGGCGCTGCCGTCTTCCGAACAGATGTGGGTGCCCGGGGTGCAGGAGTAGAGCGAGGAGACGCTCACGCTGAGCTCGTAGGTGCTAGAGGAGGTGCTGGTGGCCCGGCGGTCGACGACGACGAATACCGTCTTGTCTTCGTCGGCGACGTACTCAAAGCCACGCTCGATTGCCGCTCTGGCGGAGTCGCCCTGCGCCAGGCAGGTGCCGATGTTGCGGCAATCCTCCACCAGGTAAGCCATTCCCTCAGAGGCCTCGGAGGTAAAGTCCACCAGGAGCACCTCATCGGCCCGCAGGCTGATCTCGTAGAAGGTGTCCGCCCCGTGGGTTTCGTTGCCCTCGGTAAAGGCACACAGGCCGGTATCGGAGCCCCAGTCGCCCAGGTTGTTGGTGCCGTTGAAGTCGCCGGTGTAGACCACGCCGGGCTCCAGCAGGATGGCGTCGCCACAGGTTTGCCCGGTGGCCACCTCACAGCGGTCGTCGGAGCAGGTGCCCTGACACTCGGTCACTTCCAGCACGCCCAGCTCGTTGCAGTACTCCACGCCGGTGCCATCCGGGGTGCAGCGGGTGATGCCGTAGGCCACACACTCGGGCTGCATCACCTCGACCTCCAGGTCGAAGGTCTTACTGGACGAAGAGCTCTGGCGGTCGGCCACCACGTAGTAGGTGCCATCGGTCTCGATCGGGATGTAGGTGTTGTGCGAGCCGGAGCGGAAGTGACCGTTGGCCATGCAGCTCTCGATCTGGCCACACTCGCTGAGCACATAGAAGAGGCTCGAGGTCTCGGTGGTGGTGTACTTCACCCGGAGCACGTCCCCGGCGGAGGCCTCCACCGAGTAGATGCGATCGTAGCCGGTGGAGCTGGACTCAAAGGTGCAGGCGCCGTAGGTGCCGCTGCTCGCGCCGATCTGGTTGGAGAGGCCGACGTTGTTGGCGCTGACCGCCACGCCGTCGCCCGGCAGGGGGATGGCGTCAAAGCAGCGGTCGCCCTTGGGAGTCGCGCAGGTCAGGGCTTCGGTGCAGGCTCCATCGCACTGGTAGTCGTCTTCGAAGATGCCAAGCTCGTTGCAGAGCTGGATGTTACCGCTCTCCGCATCGCAGCGCTGCTCCCCGGGGGTGCATTCGGCCGGGGTGACGGTGGCGTGCACCGTCTGGGTGCCCCACTCGCCATCATCATCAATGACCAGATAGACACGACGGGCCTGGTCGGCCACATAGCGCACCTCGCCACCGCTGGAGGAATACAGGTTGTCGGAGACCTGACAGGAGGTCAGCGTGAAACAGTCTTCGAGCACCATCATCTCGACGCCAAATTGTCTGGCGTTGGGAGCCACGATGTCGAGCACATCGCCGGCCTCCAGATCGATGTGACGGTAGGCCTCGCCACGGGGGTTGCTACCGGAGATCGAGCAGGCGCCCGTGTCTTCCAGGCCCGAGTCCAGCCAGCTGGTGGGGCCCTGCGTGAGCACCACGTCTTGGTTCAGCGGAAGGGGCAGGGAGTCCTGGCAGCTCATACCGTCGGGGTGCGCACAAAACCCGGCCGAGCAGGAGCCGCTGGCGCAGGCGTAGTCCTCGTAATAGTTGAACGCGTTGCAGATCTGGACGGAGCTGCCGTCGGCGCTGCAGCGCTGCTGGCCCGGGGTGCATTCCGGGGTGTTGTAGTCGGCGGTCAGGGTGAACTCGCTATCGTCGATGGCCTGGCCGGTGCGGTCGACCACCACAAAGACGGTGCGATCGCGCTGGGCGACAAAGTTCATCTGGCTGTCGCGGTCGGTGGTGGCCACGGCGATGCAGGAGTTCAGGTCGGCGCAGTCGCCCAGGATGTAGGCGCGGGAGCCGTAGACCGACGACTCCAGGTCGACGGTCAGAGCCTGACCGGCCGGCACGAAGATCGAGTAGATGGTCTCGTTGCCGGGGAGGTTGGCCGGGAAGGTGCAGTCTCCGGCCTCCTGGCCGCTGGTCGGGCTCAGGGTGTTGGTGCCCTGGAAGGTGCCGGTGACCGGCTGACCGGCGATGAGGGGAATGGCGTCAAAGCACGCGTCGCCCACCGGCTGGTCGCAGGCGCCCTGGGAGCAGGTGCCATCGCAGGGGTAGAGGTCAAAGGTGCCCTGGTCGTTGCACATCCCCAGGGTGCGGCCGTCGGCCAGACACTCCATCGCGCCCGGCGTGCAGCCGGGCTGGGAGAGGGCGACATCAAGCAGGTAGTCGCCGCCGCTGGTGTCGCGGGTGTGCGAGACGACCACGTAGAGGGTCTCGTCGGCATTGGCCTGGTAGGTGAGTTCCGGGGCGTATCCCACCTCGGCGCTCACGGCCTGGCAGCCGGCGGAGCCCTGGTAGCAGTCGTTGGTGATGTACATAAACGCCCCTGAGGAGCGGCCGCGCAGCTTCGCGCTGAGCACCTCGCCGGCGCGTACATCCACCGCGTGCACGCGGGTGACCCAGTCGGCGTAGTCCTCTTCTTCGCCGATGATCTCGGTGAAGTCACAGGCGCCGGTGGCCTGGGCATCCAGGGGCACCGCGCCGGTGCCCGTGAGGGTACCGGCGTAGGTCTGACCCGGGGTCAGCACGACGGCGTCTTCGCAGATGCGGGCGTCGGGGGTGCCGCAGCGCCCGTCGATGCAACCGTCGGTGCAGCGGTAGGCCTGGTAGTCGCCCTGCGCGTCGCAGACCGCCAGGGTCTCGCCATCGGCCATGCAGTAGGCCTCACCATGCGTGCAGCCGGTGTCGGTCGGCGTGATGCCAAAGTAGATCTCGAAGTCACCGGAGGAGCTGGTGATGGTGTCCAGGACCACGAAGAGTACCTCGTCGGCCTGGGCCGTGTAGCTGAGCTGCTGCTGAAGCGAGGTGCTGGTGCCGGTGTTGCTTACCAGACAGGTATCAAAGGCCCCACAACTGCTCTGGAGGTAGAGCAGATGAGAGGTGCCGGAGCTACGCACTTCAAGGTGCTCGCCAGCCGCCAGGTGCACCTCATAGATCGCGTCGGGACCGGACGTGGTCAGCGAGGAGGTGTACTCGGCAAAGCAGCCGTTGGGCGAGGTTTTGGGAGAGACGTCAATGTCGTCGGCCATCAGGGCCATGCTACCGGTGAAGGTGCTCGATTCGGTGACCACCTGCGCGTTGGTGCAGGTATCGGCCGGAGCGTTTCGGCACACGCCAGCGCTGCATCCCTGCAGGCATTCGTAGCTCTCCCAGTAGCCGGCCGCCGTGCAGAATTCGGCGGTGAGGCTGTCCATGCAGCGGCGCTCGCCATACTCGCAGGTGATGTCCACAACCTTGAAGTTGAGGACGTAGCCTTCGGACGAGGAGGAGTGCCGGATGTAGCGCGAGGCGACCACGAAGACCGTCTCGTCCTGCTCGGCGAAGTGCACCAGTTCGGGATTGTCTCCGCGGGTGGTGTTATCCAGGCAGGTGTCGGCCTGACCACACTCGCTCAAGATGTAGTAGACACCGCTGTAGGCGTCGTTGACACCGGTGACTTCCAGGGCCTGTCCGGCGCGCAGCGCGACCGAATAGATGGCCTGGGGCCCCAGGATCGGATCGCCTGCGTCGTAGCGGCTCTCGGAGTTGGAGAAGTCACAGGCGCCCAGGACCTCACCGGGAATCTCCACGCCGGTGCTGCGGGCGTTGAAGGAGCCGGCCACGACCTGGCCATCGGTGACCGGGATGGCGTCAAAGCAGGCGTCGCCCCGGGGGCTGTCGCAACTCATGCCGGTGCAGCCGGCGACGCAGGCGTAGTTCGCCGGAGCGCCTTGCGGGCCACAGTAGGAGAGGGTGTCGGCGTCGGCGCAGCCGAGCACTTCGCCGGGGGTGCAGCCGGGCAGGGCCAGGGTGGCCTCCAGCTCAAAGGAGCCGGTCTCACCGGACTGGGAGTCGACGATGATGAAGTAGCGTCCGTCACGGGGGGCGACAAGCTGCACGAGCTCGCCAGCGCCCACACCGCTGTCGCTGCCGGACAGGCAGGTTTCGGCCGCGCGGTTGCAGTCCGTGGTGATCCAGATCGCGGCGTCAAAGTCGCTCTCCAGACGCGCGGTGAGCACATCGCCGGCCGAAGCGTCGACGAAGAAGGTGGCGTCGCCTCCGGCGGCGCTGCGGCCGGTGCAACCGTTGGATTTCGGCGAGTAGTCGTTGCCGTAGTCCTCGATCACTCCCTGGAAGGTGCCGCCGGTGCTCAGGATATCGATGGCGCTGCGGCAAACCTGGTTGGTGCCCGGGTTGCAGGTGGCGCTGTCGTCCGACGACTCCGCGTCGCCTTCGGGATTACAGCCGAAGTTACAGGTGCGCTCAGTCTCCAGCGCGATGCCGGCGGCGTTGCAGCGGACCAGCTCGTCGCCGGAGCACTCAGCCAGTCCGGGCTCACAGACCACCGCCCCGGTTTCGATGCGGATCTCGGAGTCGCCGGTGGGCGTGATCGTGGAGGAGGCGACCAGGCGCAGGTTCTCCAAGACCTCGGAGGTGTTGGTGTAGGTGAGGCGCTGCAGGACGCGTCCGTCGGCACGCGCGGTGGTCTCGACCTGGGCAGCCAGGCAGCTCAGGTCGGCATCGGCGCAGTCGTCGAGGAGCAGCAGAGCGGTGTGGTCGCTGGTGGTGATGAGCTCGGCCTGAAGGGCGTGCCCGGCCGGAATCTGCACGGCGTAGACCACCTCAGGGCCAAAGGTGCGGGTGGCTTCAGCCGCGCTCAGGCAGCTCTCGCCGGCTTCCACGTCCCCACCTTCCAGGCTGACCTCGTCGCTGTAGTCATTCCAGTCGATCAGGCCTTCAAAGCCCGCCGAAGCATCGATGGCGTTGACGCAGGTGTCGCCGGCGTTGCCTTCGCAGAGCCCGCTTTCTTCCACGCAGCCTCCCAGGCAGGTGACTTCTTCGAAGCCGGTGCCCAGGGCGTTGCAGTAGCGGGAGGTGCCGTTGTCCAGGCAGCTGGCCGCGCCCGGCGAACAGACCAGGGGATCGATGCTCAGATCGATGTTGAAGGCGCCGCCGGTGGCGTTGCTCGGCCCCTTGACCACGGCGAAGTAGGTGCCCGGGTCGAGGGTCTGGCGGATGCGCTGAATCACGCCGGCACCTACAGCGTACTGGCAGGCCAGCTCGCTGAACTCCGACTCGCAGGTGGTGCGCAGCGAGAGGGTCAACTCCACCGAGGCCGACGGGGTCAGCATCAGATCCACGCGGCTGCGCTCGGTGACCTCAAAGGTGAAGATTTGCTCGCCGGCGGTGCTCCCCTCATCGGCGCAGGTCGGCTGCATCTGGTAGCTGGTGCTCTCGGCGCTGTTTCCGCTGGCCGAGGCGCCGTTCTCCAACACGATCGCCTGCTGGCAGACCTGATGAACCGCCTCGGGGACCACGTCGGCAAAGACCTGATAGCGGACGCCCGGGTCGCGCACCTGGCCGGCATCCCGCACCTCGATGCGATGGACGCCCATCTGCGCGGCGTTGCGCAGGCGAGCAAAGGAGGCGACGCCGCGGGCATCGGTGAGGGTGCGGCTGAGCTCGGTGCCGTCGGTGCCAAAGATGCTCACCTCCAGGTCGCCCAGACCGCGGTCTTCGGAGAGCGCACGCACGTCCACCACCAGGGTGCCGCGGACCACGCCGCGCCCCAGGGTGTCGAAGGTGAAGACGTCAACGTCGCCGCTGCAGATGCCGGCCGAGACCAGCCCTTCGACCGCGGCATCATCAATGTTGGTCGCGTCGGCGGTGGTGTCGTTGGGCTCCAGGGCGTCGGCCTCACAGGCCACGGGATCGACGCAGAGGCCGCCCTGGCAGGCGCGATCGTCGCTGCAGTCGATGGCGCTGGAGCAGCCCGCCGGGTTCTCTTCGCAGATCACCGCGAGCCCCTCGGCGTCGTAGGAGCAGAGCTGGTTGCCATCACAGGTGATGCAGGCCGCGTCCTGAGGCTGGCAGCTCCCGGCGATGCAGTAGGAGCCATCGGTGCAATCGTCGCCGCTTTCGCAAACCTCGGGGTCGACGCATTGCCCGGTGGCCGGGTCGCAGACGCCGCGGGAGCACTCGGTGGTGTCGTCGCAGAGGTTGGCCTGGCAGGTGTCTTCGTCGTTGCAGAAGAAGCCTTCGGCGCAGTTACGGTCGGAGCCTTCGCAGACCTCCGCGTTGACGCAGGCGCGCTCTTCAAGTGAGCAGACCCCGCGGCCCTCCTCGCAGCCCAGGTTGGCGCAGAAGTCGTCTTCGCTTACGCAGAGGTTTTCGTCGCAGACGAAGCCTTCCAGGCAATCGGTGGCCTGGGTGGAGATCGCGCAGGCCGGGGCGTTCTCGCACTGGCCGGTGGCCTCGGAGCACTGACCGCGCTCGCAGCTCACCCCTTCGCAGCTCGTTTCCTCGCAGCTGCCGCCCTCGCCGCAGATAAACCCTTCGACGCAGTCTTCGGCGATGGTGCAGGCGTCGCTGTTGACGCATTCGCCGGCCTGACAGACCCCGCGCTCGCAGCTGACATCCTCGCAGAGGTCGACATTCTGGGGGTCGTCGTCGCCACAGGCGACGGCGACAAGCGCCCAGCCGGTAAGCATCAACGTCGAAAGTATCCGGCGCAGAAATTGCGTCGAACCATCCGATCTCTGAAGGGGGTTTCGCTGCATGGTGAGTCCTCACGTAAAAAAATGTCTTCCTGGCCACATCAAAGCCGCGACCGAGGCCTGCGATCGCCGCAGCTTTCGCTGAAACACTGTAGTTTCGCTATGTTAGCTGGAGAGCTGCGCATCCATCACGATGATGAAGCGCAAATTTAATGTCAAGGAGATTGCAGGAATAGCGTATTTTTACATGAATTCTGTAATTTTGACGTTCCAGATTCCGTTTTCTGGAACGCAAGAAAAAAGCCGACGGTCCAGGGTGGCCGTCGGCGAGGAAAAGCACGTCGTTGTTTGAGAAGGCGTCAGTCGGTGATGTTCAGGGAGAGTTCATAGGGGCCTGCGTCTTCGGTGGTGTAGCTGTCGACCACGATCACATAGGATCCGGCGTCGGGCGCCACAAAGCCGATCGACTCGCTGACTGTTCCAAAGGTGTCGGTACCGGCCAGACAGCTCGAAACCAGGGCACAGGTTTGGAGCACGTAGAGCGAGAGGTCGTTTTGTCCGCCGTCGATGTTTCGCACAGTCGCGTCGAGGCGTTGACCGGCCTCCAGGCTGACCTCGTAGAGCGCATCGGGGCCGGGGGTATCAAAGCCGGTGCAGCTGGGGTAGCCCAGATCGATGCGCGGGGTTAGCGCGCTCAGATCCCCCTGGAAGGTGCCGCTGGCATCGACCGCGATGAGGTCTTCGCAGCGATCGCCACGAGGCTCTGTGCAGGCTCCGACCACGCACGAGCCATGGCAGGGGTAGGGCTCGTAGCTGGCGCGGTCGGCGGCGCATACGCCCAGGGTCTGCGCGTCCATGCAGGAGGTCTGGCCGTGCTCGCAGAGAGGGGCGTCGACCCAGACGTCGACCTGGAATGCTCCGGTGGCCCCTTCATCTCCAGCGTCGGCAAAGAGGTAGTATCGCCCGGCTTGTTCGGGCACAAACACCAGCTCCTGGAGTTCGCCGGGGAGCGCTCCCCGCTGGCCGGCCACACAGGAGCCGGCGTCGCCGCAGCCCTGGCCGATCCAGAGTGAGGCGCCGGTAGCCTCGGAGGTCAGGGTGAAGGTGATGCGTTCGTAGGCCTCGACGTCGACAAAGAAGAGGGCCTCCGGCCCGAGTTCGGCGTTGCCGGTGCAGCTCAGGGTGTCCGGGGCGTAGAGGGGAGTGTAGGCGCCGAGATCTGCCTGGAAGGCGAGGCCCAGGCTGGCATCGATGGCGTCCTCACACGTGTTGTTGGGGGGCGGAATGCAGCCCTCCTCTTCGCAACCGAAGTAACACTGTCGGGGCACGATGCGCCCGAGATTATCGCATTCCAGGAGGGTGAAGTCGTCCTGGCAGAGGTTTTGGCCGGGGACGCATTCGGTCGGGCCCAGTTCAAAGTCCAGGGTGTAGAGTGTGTTGTGTGTGTAGGGGGAGTCCACCACCAGGTAGAGGGTTTTATCGGTGTCGGCGGCGTACTCCAGGGTGCCGTAGGCGCCGTAAGTGCTGGCAGCCAGGCAGCTGGCCTCGGCGTCTGCGCAGTCTTCCAGGAGGTAGAGCAGAACTCCGGAGGAGGAGGTGACGCTGGAGACGCGCAGCACCTGGCCGGCCTCCAGGGGGACAGCGTAGATCGCGTCGGCCCCGGAGGTGCTGCGCCCGGTGCACGCGGTGGAGGGGAGGGTGATCGTGTTGGAGAAGCGCCCCAGGGTGTCGCTTACGCGCTGGGACTGTTCGATGAGCATGGCCTGCGGGCAGGTGTCGTTGAGCTCACTCTCCGGAGGCGCCGCGCAGCGATCGCGCTGGCAGCCGTACTCGCAGCTCATCAGGGTATCGACCTGGGTGCCGGAGGCGTTGCACCAGGCCAGGGTTTGTTCGTCGCCCTGACAGTAAGGCTGGCCGGGCTGGCAGATGCCCCCGCCGCGTAGCAGGCGAGTGCTCAAGGTGAAGCTGTAGGGGTTCCATCCCAAGGGGCTGACAATGACCAAGTAGTAGGTGCCGGTGGCCGGGATGAAGAACTCCTCGGCGGTGGTGTCGAGGTAGCCGGCGACACAGGACTCATCGACGGAAGCCTGGCAGTCGGAAAGCAGGAAAAGGCTGATATCGTTGGCCGAGGTGCTCACCCGGGCCTCCAGAATGTCACCGGCGTGGAGATCGAGGGCGAAGACGGTGTCTTTGCCCGGCGATCCCAATCGTTGACCGTAGGTGCAGGCTGCATCCCGTAGCGAGAGTTCCTTGCTGAACGACGCAAATTCGCCGGAGAACTCGTCGCCGGGGCTCAGTCGGTAGGCGTCCAGGCAGGTGTTGGCGGTGGGCTCGGTGCAGAAGCCGGCCTCGCAGTCGCTCTGGCAGGCAAAGGACTCCCAGACGCCGAATGCGTTGCAGTACTCCACGCGCTGGCGGGCGCCGTCGCAGCGACGAGCGCCGTAGGCGCATTCGGGGAACTCCATCGCTACGTTGAGCTGGTAGGTTGTCGATGTGGGGAAGGTGCTGGTGGAGTCGACGACCAGCACGGCGTCCATCGCCTGGGGGGCGACATAGAAGAGTTCGTCCTCGTAGCGAGTCGGTTGCGCTTGCAGGCAGCTGTCCATCTGGCCGCAGCTAGCGAGGAGGTACATCAGGCCTGAGTAGTAGGTCGAGGAGCTGTTGAGACGAGCGCGCAGCACCTGCCCGGCCTGCAACGAGACGTGGTAGAGGGTGTGATGCCCGCGGGGCAGGTGCCCGTTAAAGTCGCAGTCGCCGAGCTGCTCGGGATCGACGTTCAAGCCCAGGGTTCCGGACCAGCCGCCCTGGAAGGTGCCGCCGGCGGAGGCGTCGATGAGGTCTCCACAGTGACTTCCTCCGGGGATGACGCAGGCCCCATCCTGGCAGCCCCCCTCACAGGGGCGGTAGTCGTAGACTCCCGGCTCCACGCAGATGGCCAGGTCCTGAGCGTCGGCCGAGCAGGACGTGGTTCCTGGCACGCAGCTCCCTGGAGACTGGATCTCAACGCCCAGGGTGAAGGGTTCCCCCTGAGCGGAGGCGTAGCGGCTGTCTACGACCACAAAGTAGGTGCCGGTGGTCGGCGCCTGGAAGTCCAGTGTGTTGGTCGTGGTGGTGGCGCGGCTGGCCAGGCAACTCTGAGCATCAAAGCAGTCGCCGAGCACATAGAGCCAGGCCTGAGCGTAGGGGGTGTCCAGCGTGGCGCGCAGCCACTGGTCGGCGTTGAGGTCCACGGCGTAGATCGCCTCCGGGCCGAGCGGGGAGTTGAAGGAGCTAAAGTCGCAGGCGCTGTTGGCGGTCGGACTGAGCGACGAGTTTCCCTGGAAGGTGGCGCTGACCTGGTCGCCGTGGTTCAGCGCTATGGCTTCGGCGCAGCTCAGGCCGTCGGGGTTCTGGCAGGCGTTTTGTGCGCAGCCGCCGGAGCAGGGGAGGCTCTCCCAGCGTCCGTAGGGCGTGCAGCGGCGGAGTTCGGTCGCGTCATCGGAGCAGGTTTGTTCCCCGGGGGTGCACTCCTGCTCATGGACGGCGACCTCCAGGCCGAAAGGCGCGGATGATGTGGAGGAGGTGGTGCGGTCGACCGCCAGGAAGTAGCGCCCGGCCTGCGGCGCCACGAAGTCGACCCGGACGTCGGCTCCTGACTCAAAGGCCAGGCAGCCTGCGGCGTGTGCGTCACAGCTTTCCAAGAGCATCAGGGTCGGGGCGTAGGCCGATGTTGTCAGGCGCGCCTGGAGTACCTGTTCGGCCTGCAGGTCGATGGCGAAGATCGTGTCTCGTCCCGAGGTTGCAGTCCGAACGGCGCACTCTTCCTGAGCCTGGGGGGCGGCCTCCAGGTGGTTGCTTCCGGTGAAGTCGCCGTTGAGGGTGGTGTTGGCGCTGATGACGATGGGATCGTGGCAGACATCGCCTCTCGGGGTGGTGCAGGCGCCATTGAGGCAGCCGCCCGGGCAGCCGATGGAGCGCAGCTGAAGGGTATCGGCGTCGCAGTAGCTGAGGACATCGTCGCCGGTGCAGCGGAGCTCTCCCGGAGAGCAGGGTTCGTGCTCCACGGTGTAGAAAAACTCATAGGGCACCTGACTCAGGGAGTAGTTTGACGTGCGATCAAGGGCCATGATCAGCGTGCGGTCCTCTTCGGCCACAAATCGCAGCTCTCCACTGCGCCCCCGGGTCTGGCTGGCCGCCACGCAATCCTGTGGGCTGCGGCAGTCCTCCAGAAAGTAGAGCGTGGCGTCGGCTTCGGGGCTCTTAAAGTAGGCCGTGAGCGCATCGCCCTGACGAAGCGACACTTCCCAGAAGCGATCCGGCCCGGGGGAGGTCTGGGAGAGGCCGTTGGCGGCGCAGGCCGCCGAGGGAGTGCTGCTTAGATCGAAGCTGCTCGTGCCGACGAGATTGCCGCTGGCAAGCTCTCCGGCGTTTAGCGTTGCTGGCTCGAAGCATGAGGTGCCGGAGGGCAGCTGACAGCGGTCCTGGTTGCAGCCCACGCTACAGCGATACTCCTCAAAGAGGCCGTAGTCGTTGCAGTAGCCCAGGCTCACCTGGTCCGGCATGCAGGTGCGCTCCCCCGGCGAACAGCTCTGGGGGGCGACCCGTACTTGGAGTTCAAAGGTCTGGGTCAGGGGGCCGGCTACGCTGCGATCGACGACGACGTGCACGCGTTCGGCGGCCTGGGCGACGTAGTAGAGTTCGGAGGCTCCCGATGCCGCCTGGGCCAGGCAGTTGTTCCGGGCATCGCAGCCGCCGATGACATAGAGCAGGGCGGTGGAGGCGGTGGTGTCCAGTGTAGCGTGCAGTACGTCTCCGGCCTGCAAGTCCACGGCGTACACGGTGTCTACCCCGGGGGCCTCGGCGGCGGTGAGAGCACAGCCGGTGTCCGGGTTGAGACTCTCGCTGCCGCTCCAGGAGCCGCTGACCCGCTCACCACTCTGCAAGAGGGGGGCGTCTTCACAGATATCGCCCCGGGGAGTGCTGCAACGCGCATCATGACACCCCCCGTCGCAGAGGTAGGGCTCATAGAAGCCCTCCTGATTGCAGACGCCCAGGTTCGAGGCGTCCAGGCAGGTCAGCGTGCCGGTGGCGCAGCCGGGGCTCTGAAGCGAGGTGACCAGCTCAAACTCTGAGGAACTCGGAGCTCCGACGACACGGTCGACGACGATGTACACGCGCTCGTCTTGTTGGCCGGCGACGTGCCAGAGGCGATGTTCTCGTCCTTGCCGCGATGCATTGAGGCAGCTGTCGGCGTCTCCGCATTCACCAAGGATGTAGGCGATTGCGAAGGAGTTTTCCGCGCTTACCTCGACGTCCAGGCGCTGGCCGGCGGGGACGTCGATGGCAAAGATCGTCTCGGGGCCAGCGCCGGCAGCGTTGAAATCGCAGCCGCCCGCCAGGCCTTCTCCGGGGGCGATGGTGTTGGTGCCACGGAAGTCGCCCCGCACGGGCTCTCCGGCGGCGATCTGGCGCGCATCCGCGCAGATATCTCCGGCGGGTTCGGCGCAGGCGCCTGCCACGCAGCCGCCGGCACAGGTGGCGGTCTGAGGCTGGCCGTAGCGATCGCAATAGGCCAGCTCCCCGGCGCTTGCGCAGCCGGCGACCTGGCCGGGCACGCAGAGGGGCTCCAGCACCCGGGCCTCCAGCACAAAGGAGCCTTCGGGCGCCGGGGCTTCGTTGAGCGCGGCGACCCGTACGAAGTAGCGCGCCGGCGCCGGTGCAACAAAACGCAGGGTTTGTTCGCCGGCCGCCGTATTGTTCTGGGTGGCTTCGCAGCTGGCGGCGAAGTCATCGCATTGGGTGGCGACGTCGAGCGCCGCCGCAAAGTTTGCGTTAAGGGTTAGGTCCAGTACATCGCCGCTTTGAAGGTCGACAAAGAAGAGGGCGTCGGCCCCGGAGACCTCTGGCGAGCACCCGTCGACTGTCGAGAGCGTCCCGTAGTCGTCGATACGTCCCTCAAAGGCGCCCTGACGCAGGTCGTAGGCGCCTTTGCATTCCTGATTTTGCGCCGGAGCACAGCTAGCGCCCTCGTTGAGCGTCTCGCAACCATAGGGGCAGGAGCGCTCTGGTAGAAAGCCTGTCCCCGAGGGTGCGCAGACCTCCAGCCCATCGCCAGAGCAGCGGATATGGCCGGGATCGCAGATGATGTCTCCGGCAAGGATGCGCAACCGGGGCTCCTCGGCGATCAGGGCGACGCCGCTGTCGGCGACGACGTACACCGTCTGCGGGGCCGTGGAGGTGTTGATGTAGACGGCGGTCTGCTCAAAGCGTTGATGATCCGCCGGCGCGTGGGCGTTGGCGCCGGCCAGGCAGGAGGTCTGTGGTTGCTGGCAGTTCTCCAGGATGTAGATCGAAGTCTGGGCCACGTCGCTACTGAGCCAGCCTTCGACGGCCTGGCCCGGCTGCAGGGTGACGCTGTAGACGGCGTCGGAGTAGGCCGTGGCCTGAGACTGGCTGTTATTCGGGACACAGGCGCCGGGCCCGGGGTCGTAGTCGGCACTCAGGTCGCGCCAGCTGATTTCTCCCAGATATCCAGCGCTCGCGTCGATGGCGTTGACGCAGGTGTCGCCGGGCGTCCGTGTGCACGCGCCGGTCTCGGCGGCGCAGCCCTCGTCGCAGCTCTGAGGGGCAAAGCCGCTGCCGTCGGGCAGACATACCTCCGATTGCTCCTGGGTCAGGCAGCGACTCTGGCCCGGCGAGCAGCTAAGCGGGTCGATGGAAAGGGAGAGATCGAAGGCGCCACGCTCGGAGGCGCTCTGGCCCTGGACGAGCGCGTAATACTCTCCCTTGCGCAGCACGGCCTCGAGCGCCTGGCCGGCTACAACCTCATGTGGCAAGGCGCAGGCCAGCGCGCCATCTGGTGCATCACACGATCGCCGCAAGACGATGCCCAGCGCCGCGCCCCCCACCAGGCGCAGGCTCAAGCGCACCCTGCTGGTCTCTTCTACCACAAAGCGAAAGGCCCGGGCCGGAGCGTTAGAGTCGAGGCAATCGCCGGCAAGTGCTCCGAGCACACCGTTGGTGGTATCGCTGCGGTGGGTTCCGGGCTCGAGCGTGGGGGCATCGGTGCAGAGCGTGGCAGCCGTCTCTTCGACAAAGCGCGCAGCAACCGAGTAGCGCAGCCCGGCGGCCGGCGAGTCGCCCTGGTCGCTCAGTCGTACATCTACGCTGTAGACGCCAAGCTGGTGGGCTAGTACCAGATGCTCCAGGCGTAGTGCTCCGTGGGGGCTGGTCGGGGCGCGGGCGACCTCGTTGCCCGCGGGGTCGAGGAGCGCGACATCGAGCACCCCGGCGCCAATGTCTTCTTCGTGCAGCCGCACTTCAAAGACGGCTACGCCCCGGATCAGCCCCTGGCCTTGAAGGTTGTAGGCGAATCGATCCACATCTTCGGCGCAGATCGTGGCCGGCACAGGCGTCGGATCGTGTTGGAACCACGCGTTAAGGTCAGTGGCGCTTTCTGCCGTGTTATTGGGCTCCAGGGTATCGTCGTAACAGTGCTCGACGGTGGTGCATTTGCCGGCGAGGCAGCGTCGCGTGTCCAGGCAATCGGTGGAGCGCTGGCAGCCGAGGGGATTCTCCAGACAGCGCACCTCGTTGGTGTTTGGCGCCACATCACAGCTCTGATTACCCGGGCAGACCTCGCAGGCGTCGGCCGGAACTTCACAGGCGCGCGCGATACACCAGAGGCCATCCAGGCACTCCTCCTGGTGCTCACAGCGATCGGCGCTGACGCACTCTCCCGATGCCGGGTCACAGACCCCGCGGGGGCACTCCTGCGTGTCTTCATCGCAGATATTGGGCTGGCAGCGGTTGTCTGCGGCGCAATAAAATCCGGCCAGGCAGCGGGCATCGTTGTTGTAGCAGTGCTCGGCGTTGATGCAGGCACGCTCTTCGAGGGAGCAGACGCCACGATTGGCAGCGCACCCAAGCTCGGCACAAAACTGCTCATTGCTGACGCAGCGCCCCTCGTCACAGAGGTGGTCGTCGAGGCAGGCGCGCTCCTGGGTCAGGGAGGTGCAGATCACGTCGTTGACGCATTCGCCGCTGGCGGGATCGCAGATGCCCCGGGCGCAGGTGACCTCCTCGCAGAGGCCGGTCTCATCCGGGGAGCACTGGCCGGCGATGCAGGCAAAGCCGTCGAGGCAATCACGCGGGGACTCGCAGGCCGGGGCGTTTTCGCAGTGCCCGGGCTCGGCGCAGATCCCGCGTTCACAGGGAGAATCCTCGGAGCAGTCACGCAGTGGCTCTTCGTCGCCACAGGCGACGAGCGCGAGCATGAACAGGGGAAACAACAGGCAGATGGAGAAGATGCGCATGGCATGGCCTTAGAGGGCGATGCCGCGGGAAGAGGGGCCCACGGTCCGGGATATGGTGAAGGTCCGTAGAGCGTGGTCGAAAGGGGGCGGAGGGTCAAGGAGGGGATGGTGGCGGGAGGCGATGGCATTACATAAAAGAGATGAGGATCAGCCCACCCAAAAGCGGTAGAGACGATGAGGACGTAGTCCAGATGGCCGGGACGGTGGGCGTATTCGCCCCCAAAGGGCTTGGCCGGCGGCGAGTGAGGTTGATTTTAGATGGAAAGGAGCCTTGCAGGCGATGTGAGCGCGACCTGCCGGTCTATAACGCGTTTGCAGGTGACCCGATTGTGATTTCGCAGACGGGGAACTCGCTAACGTCTGCCGTAACCATGTTTTAGTTTCGGAGAACGTGTTTGCAGGGGGCGCGAACGCGATCTTCATGCAGAAAGTCGCGTTCGCATCGGCTGCGAACGGGTTTTTTGCCGGGGAAAAGCGTTCGCATCGGCTGCGAACATGTTTTTGGCCGGGGAAAAGCGTCCGCATCGGCTGCGAACATGTTTTTGGCCGGGGAAAAGCGTTCGCATCGGCTGCGAACGTGTTTTTGGCCGGGGAAAAGCGTTCACATCGGCTGCGAACGTGTTTTTGGCCGGGGAAAAGCGTTCGCATCGGCTGCGAACATGTTTTTGGCCGGGGAAAAGCGTTCGCATCGGCTGCACACGCGATTCTCAAACAAAAAACGCCCCTGCAGGCGCTGCAGGGGCGTTTCTTAACTACATAGGATTGCTTCCGCGGCAGGATCACTCGCTGCCCTGAGCCTTTGTGTCGCCTTCAGGAGCCTCGTCGGACCCGGGAGCATCGGTGGGGGCGACATTATCAGGGGAGGGGGCTTCGAACTGTGTCGGCTCAAGACGGGGAGCCACTTGCACGTCTTCGGTGGCCAGCGACTCCACCAATGCAGTGGTGCCGCTGCTGATCACGTCGCGAAACGAGATCAGCGCCAGCAGGGTTAGCGAGAGCACCGCAATCTGAAGTGCAATCGCTCCCAAACGAGGCGTTCGCCGTCGAACAGGGCGTCGATATCGGGGCATGAAACACTCGCCGCAGAATCAGGGAGTCAGAATACGATCGGGGCAGCGCTCGTCGGCACGGCGCAGACCTCGTAGATGCATCTCCAGGCGCGTGCGGCCGCGGAAGGTTGCAAAGCGTGGCACGAAGGCCACCGCCACCGGTACGTCCAAGAGCGCGGCATCCTCTGCCATAGAGAACCCGATGCCGTCGAGGGAATTTCCGCCGTCGCGAAACTTCGCCTTGAGGTGGTTGTTGCCGACCACCCGCACGTGAGAGGCCTGGCTCTGGCGGCAGAGCAATACCGGCTCGCGATTCCCGGTGCCAAAGGGCCCCAGTCGTCGCAGGTCACTGCCGAAGCGCTCATCGAGCTCTCCGAGGCAGACCTCGCAGTCGATGGTGAGGCGGGGGCGAGGAAGCAGGCGGTCTTCAAGGCCGCGACATAAGCCCTCGTCGAGGCGCTCTCGCAGTGCTTCGACGTTGTGCTGGCGCAGCGAGAGGCCGGCGGCCGCGGTGTGGCCGCCGAAGGTCTCTAACAGATCGGAGGCAAAGCGCAGCACCTCGATCACGTTGATGCCTTCAATGCTGCGCACGCTACCTTTGCCTATGCCGTCGTCGTCGATGCCGACCATCGCGACCGGACGGTGAAAGCGCTCGACCAGGCGGCTGGCAACGATTCCGAGCACTCCGCGGTGCCAGCCTTCGCCGGCCACGACCAGCATCTGGCGGCCGCGCTCGACTTGTTGTTCAGCCTGGGGCACGGCCATCTCCAGGAGCTCGCGCTCCAGAGCCTGGCGATCCTTGTTGAGGGTCTCGAGCTCCCGGGCCAGGGAAATCGCCCGGCCATAACTCTCGGTGGTGAGCAGCTCCACGCAGATGGAGGCATCGCCCATGCGTCCGGCGGCGTTGAGGCGCGGTGCCAGCCGGAAGCTGATCGTCTGCGGCGATACCGGCCCCTGTTCGACACGGGCGCGTTCCATCAACGCCGAAATCCCGGCGCGGCGGCGGCTGGCAAGCACGTCGAGGCCGTGGCGCACAAAGATGCGGTTGAGATCGATCAGGGGCACGACGTCGGCGACGGTGCCCAGCGCGACCAGATCCAGATACTCGCGGAGGTCGGGCTCCGGGATATGCGCAAACACACCGTGGTCGCGCAGAGTGGAGCGCAGCGCCACTACCAGACAGAAGGTGACTCCGACGGCGGCCAGCTGCTTGAACTCAAAGGAGCACCCGGGCTGCAGAGGGTTGAGGATGGCGTTGGCCGGTGGCAACACCTCGGGCACGGTGTGGTGGTCGACCACGACCACGCGCAGCCCGAGCTGACGGGCCAGGGCGATCTCCTCGACGTTGGAGACCCCGCAATCGGTGGTGATGACCAGCTGGTAGCCCTGGTCGGCGAAGCGGCGCACGCTGCGAGCGTTGAGCCCGTAACCGTCCTGGTCGCGCTGGGGTACGTAGTAGTCGACCTGGGCGCCGAGCTGGCGCAAAAACTGAAAGAGCAGCGCTACGCTGCAGACCCCGTCGACGTCGTAGTCGCCGTGAATCATGATGCGTTCGCCGCGGTCGATGGCCGTGAGAACTTCGACCACCGCCTCTTCCATCCCTTTCATGCCGAAAGGGTCCGCCATCTGGCCAAGGGTCGGATTGAGAAAGCGTGCCGCCTGCTCCACATCGCCGAAGCCGCGCTGCAGGAGGATGCGTGCGGTCAGCGGATGCACGCCGAGCTCATGCGCCAGTTCGCCCGGGCTGATGTCCTGGTGGCGAGTGACGACCCATTCGGGAAGGGGCTGTTCCATAGAGAGATGGCCTGCGTCTTACGCAATCAAAGGGCGCGCGGGGTGGATACCCCCAAAGGCGCGCCAGGTGACGGCTACCCTAACAGAGAACACCCCCCTCGTCATTCACCGCGAGGGTGAATCACCGCCGGAAAGGGGCGGACCCCGGCGCAAAAGAAAAGCCCCGTGGCATCTGCCACGGGGCTTCTCAGAGAGGGGTGCTCCTCACAGGCCAGGAGGCCTTAATGCGAGGTTACTGGGCGGCACCATCGGCAGCGTTGGCCTTGTCGATGAGCTCCTGAGCCTTGCGACGCTCTTTGAGGTACCCGTCCATCTTGATCATCAGCGGCGACGCGATGAAGACCGAGGAGTAGGTCCCGATGATGATGCCGATGATCAGCGCCACGGCGAAGTCCTGAATCAGACCGGTACCGATGATGGCGATCATCATCACGGCCAGCAACGTGGTCAGCGAGGTGATGAGCGTGCGGCTCAGCGTCTCGTTCATCGCCTCGTTCACCACCTGCACCAGGGGCTTGGTGCCGGCGCGATCGAGGTCTTCACGGATGCGGTCAAAGAGAACGATGGTGTCGTTTAGGGAGTAACCCACGATCGTGAGCAGCGCGGCGATGATCGGCAGGCTGATCTCGATCTGCAGGATGACGAAGAGCCCCAGCGCGATGGTCACGTCGTGAATCAGGGCGCCGACCGCGCCCGGGGAGTAGCGGATGTCAAAGCGGAACCAGATGTAAATCAGGATCGCCAGCAGAGCCACGATGATCGAGACCAGGCCGCTGTTACGCAGCTGCTCACCGGCGCGCGGACCGACCGTCTCCAGGCGCTCCAGGCCACCGCTGGCCGAGAACTTATCGCCGAAGAAAGAGGCGAACCCCTCGCGGATGATGTTCTGAAGGTCCTGGAAGCGCACGGTGTAGAAAGCTTCCTGCTCCTGGCCGGTGGCCTCCACGGTAACGCGGGAGAGGCCGGCGGCCATCACTGCCTGCTCGATCTGGGCGATGTCTTTGAGCTGGCTGAAGCGCAGGTCCATGCGGTCGGGCTGTTCTTCGTTCCACAGCGCAGCGTCCAGGTCGCCCAACGCCTCCAACTCGGTACGAATCTCGGCGACCTTGACCTCATCGACCACCGAAACTTCCTGAGTCTGGACCATAAAACGGCCCTCGTCCTCGGAGCCGTAGCGCTGCACGGTGGCGTCGGCCAGGCCGATGCTGGCGGCGGCCTCGCGCACCTCGTCGTCGGTGACGCTGGGGTCGACCTTGATGATCAGCTCGGTGCCGCCGCGAAAGTCGATGCCCCACTTCGGGCCGACCGTCACTAAGAGCACCAGGCTGGCGACCATGAGCACCAGGGAGACGATGCCGGCAATCTTGCGTTTGCCGATGATGTCGTTCTGCGCATCGTAAGGGTAAATCTGCAACATCTTCATGAAAGGTCTCGCTGCTATTTCGAGGGCGTCGCCGGATGCGGCCGCAGGGCCGATGCCGACGACGCGTTCGCGCGTCTGATAAAAAGTGCGGCTCTTAGATGCTCAGCTTCTCGCTCTTGGTGCGCTGCATCCAGTCGTCGAAGAGGATGCGGGTCACGTAGACCGCAGTGAAGAGCGTCGAGACAATCCCGATCAGGAGCGTGATGGCGAACCCGCGGATCGGTCCGGTGCCGTACTGCAGGAGCACCAGGGCGGCGATGCCAGTGGTGATGTTCGCATCGAGGACTGCCGAGAAGGCCTTGTCGAAGCCTTCCTTCACCGCCACACGTACCGGCTTTTGGTTGACCACGAGTTCTTCACGGATGCGCTCGTAGATGATGACGTTGGCGTCCACGGCCATACCGACCGTCAGAATGATACCGGCGATACCGGGCAGGGTCAGCGTGGCGCCCAGCGAGGCCAGGCCAGCCATGATCAGCACCAGGTTCAAGGTCAGCGCGATGGTCGAGATGACCCCGCTGCGGCGGTAGTAGATAAGCATGAAGAGGATGACCAGGATGCTGCCCACCAGGAGCGCGCGCATCGAGCTGTCGATGGAGTCCTGACCCAGGGTGGGGCCGACGATGGTCTCGAACTGACGCTCGATCGGTGCGGGCAGGGCACCGTGACGGAGCACAATGACCAGGTTCTGCGCTTCTTGCTGCACCTCGGTGTAGGACTGCATCGAGCCCAGCGTGATCTGGGCGCGGCCACCGGTGATGGGCTCATTGATCACCGGAGCGCTGTTGACCTCGTCGTCCATCATGATGGCGAAACGCTGGCCGGTGTATTCGGTGGTCGTCTCAGCAAAGATTTTGGCGCCTTCGGGGAAGAAGGTCAGCGAGACGTAGGGACGGTTGAACTGCTGGTCGACCGCCACGCGCGCGTCCTGGATGTACTCCCCGGTGAGCTCCGCCTCGCGGTAGACCAGGTAGGTCTTCCAGTAGGACTGCTCCTCGTCGAGGACCTTCTTCTCACGGTCCTGGTAAACCGGGTGGAACTGGTAGCCAATGGCACGGTCATCGGCGACTCGCCCGGCAAAGAACTCCTGGAGTGCTTCTTTGTCCTGGTGGGTCACCGAGAAGTATCCGCCGTCGATGCTGCGCAGGGCGAAACCGGCGGGCAGCTGGCCGCGGAACTGGCCGAAGAACTGGTTGGTGCCGCTGTCGTCGACCATCTGGAAGCGCAGCTGCGCGGTCTGACCGATAAGGTCCTTGGCGCGCTCGATGTTCTCCTCGCGGATGCCCGGGAGCTGAATGACGATGTCGCTCAGGCCCTGACGGGTCACGCTGGGCTCGGCCACGCCGAGGGCGTCGATGCGCAGACGGATCTTTTCGATGGCCTGGGTGATGGCCATCTCCTTGGTCTCTTCGATGTAGTTCGGGTCCATCTGCAGACGCAGCGTAGTGCTACCGGTGTCGCTGCGGGTGAGGCTGGGGAAGTTCGACATGAACTCTTCGGTGAAGAGCTTGCGGTCGTCGGCCTGTCCCAACGTCACATCGATGTAGGTTTCGCCGTCCGGGTGCGTGGCCTCCACCTGCACATCGGGTTGAACCTCGCGCAGGCGCTCCTCGATGCCTCCGGCCATCCGCGTGAGCTGGTCCTGAACCGCGCGGTCGACGTAGACGTGGTACTGCAGCAGCAATCCACCCTGAAGGTCCAGGCCCAGCGTCAGCGGCTGGACGTTGGTCCAGGTGATCTGCTCGGTGGTCGGGTCGACCTCTAAAAACATCGAGGCGACGCCATCGGTGCTGGCCGGCTTGCCGTCGAGAGCGCCATCGCTCCAGTCGAGAATGGTGGGGGTCAGTGCGTAGAGCGCGACCAGAAAGGCCACGACAACAAGTCCCCAGCGGTACAGTGAGCTCTTCATAAAACCGAAACTCCGTTCGAGCACCGGGCCAAAGGCCTCTCCTGGGGGAGAGGTGAATGTCCCGGCCCGGCGCTCTATCGTTAATTCGCGAGCTGAGCCCGGCACAGCTGGCGCAGACTCAGACGACATCTATCTTCGAGCACCCCTCGTTACAGGGCGCCCGGTCAGGAGCGCTCAGGCGTCCTTTTTATCCTTGGACGAATCGCTCGATGCTTCGCCTTCGGAGCCCGAGACCGGATGCAGCTTGTTGCGATCGATGCGCACCTTGGTGCCGCGGGCCACCTCCACCTGCGCGATTGCGCCGTCGATACTGACCACCTTGCCGAAGAGGCCCCCGGCGGTCACGACTTCGTCGCCGGCCTTAAGTCCCCCGACAAATTCGCGGTGCTTTTTGGCTTCATTGAACTGCGGACGCAGCACAATAAACCAGAAAATCAGTACCATGACGCCGATAAAGACCAGGTTCATCATCGGACTGACCTGGCCCTGCGCCTGCGCAAGGATCAAGAGGTGGGGGCTTTGCATAACGTGGACGGTCTCCAGACCAGAGAAATCAGCTTGAAAGAGCGAGCGCCTCGCGCCGGTGCACAGAGCGCCGGGCTGCGAGGGTTTTATTTCCCGACCCGTCGCCGGGTGAAATTCTCCAGCTCGCAAGGACGGTGTGAATTAGCAGCCTTCCGAGGGCGGGTCAAGCTCACGCCCGGGCAGGGCGGCGCCCGCAGGAAGGCTCAACATCAACGCGAGCCCCCCTCGGCCTGCAGCTGGTGGAAGCGTTTTCGGAAGGCTTCAAATCGCCCCTCGAGGATCGCTTCGCGGGCTTGCCCGACCAGGCGCAAAAAGTAGCGCAGGTTATGCAGGGTACACAGCTGCGGTCCGAGCATCTCCCGGCTTTTAAGCAGGTGCCGCAGGTAAGAGCGTGAGAAGTTCTGACAGGTGTAGCAGTCGCAGTCTGGATCAAGCGGGCGAAGATCGTCGCGATGCACGGCGTTGCGCACCACGACATCGCCGCGGCTGGTAAAGCAATGCCCGTTGCGTGCGTTGCGGGTGGGGATGACACAATCAAACATATCGACCCCCCGCGCGATGCACTCGACGAGATCCTGAGGCTTGCCCACGCCCATCAGGTATTTGGGCTTATGGTCGGGCATCATCGGAGTGGTGAATTCGACGGTGTCGTACATCGCCTGAGTTTCCTCCCCCACGCTCAGCCCCCCGATGGCCATGCCTTCAAAGGGGAGGTCGCCGAGCTCTTCGAGATGCTGGCGACGCAAACGCTCGCTGGTGCCCCCCTGGCCGATGCCAAAAAGCGCACAGTCGCGGCGAGTGCGGGCCTCCAGGCAGCGCTTCTCCCAGCGGGTGGTGCGGGCCATGCTTTCCTGCATGTAGCGCTCTTCAGCGCCGGCCGGCGGACACTCGTCAAAAGCCATCATGATGTCGCTGCCCAGGGTCTCCTGAATTTCAATGACCTTTTCGGGCGTAAAAAGATGACGGGCTCCCGAGATGTGGTCCTGAAATTCCACACCTTCTTCGCGGATCTTGCGCAGCTCTTTGAGGCTGAATACCTGGTAGCCGCCGGAGTCGGTGAGGATGGGAAGATTCCAGCCCATCATCTTGTGGAGGCCGCCGTGGAGTTTGATCACCTCCAGGCCCGGGCGCAGGTAGAGGTGGTAGGTGTTGCCCAGGATGATCTGTGCTTTGACCTCGTCGACCAGCTCGTCGGGCCGCATCGCTTTGACGGTGCCGACGGTGCCCACCGGCATAAAAATCGGCGTCTGGACGGTGCCATGCGTCAGGGTCAACTCACCGGCGCGGGCGGCCCCATCGCGGGCGACCTCCTTAAATGCGAAGGTGTCACAGCGGACATCGTTTTGAATGGTGGTCATCATGGGACTCGGGTCAGAAAGACGATGGGGAGAGCAGGGCGAGCTCAGAGCAAGAGGGAGCTGTCGCCGTAGCTGTAGAAGCGATAGCCGCGGGCGACCGCCTGCGAATAGATGCGTCGCAGCGTGGGATACCCCACGAAGGTGGCAACCAGGGCCAGGAGGGTGGAGCGGGGCAGGTGGAAGTTGGTGATCAACCCATCGCACATTTGAAAGGAGTCGCCGGGCCGGATGAAGATCGAGGTTTCGCGCCAGCCCGGGCTCAGCGGAGTCTCGCGTCGCGCCTCGGCTTCCAGGGCGCGGGCCGAGGTGGTGCCCACGGCAATCACCCGGCCGCCGGCGGCCTTGCAGGCCGCGATGCGTTCGCGAAGCCCCTCCGGGATGCGGTAGGCCTCGGCGTGCATCGGGTGATCCTCCAGGCGCTCAGAGGTCACCGGCTTAAAGGTGCCCGCGCCCACGGTCAGCGTCAGCGTGGCTCGCCCCACGCCCATGGCTTCCAGACGCGCCAGCAGTTCTTCGGAGAAGTGCAATCCGGCGGTGGGAGCCGCGACGGCGCCGGGCTCACTGGCGAGCACCGTCTGATAACGCACGGCATCGTCGACCTCAATGGCATCGTCGGCCTCGCGACGCCGCTGCTCGATGTAGGGCGGGAGCGGGATGCGACCGAAACGCTCCAGGAAAGCCAGCGCGTTGGCTTCCCAGCTCAACTCGACCAGCGCGCGGCCACCGCCGGCCTCACTCAGCGTGACCGGCCAGGTGTCGGAGCCACGTGTGACCGTCAGCACCATACCCGGGCGCAGCGCTTTAGAGCTGCGCGTCATGCAGCGCAAGCGCAGCAGGCCGGTGGCCGGCCGGGTCCACCGCTCCTGCTCCGAAGGCTCTTCGACATCAAGCACGAAAAGCTCCACGCGCCCACCGGTGTCCTTAAACGCCTCGAGGCGAGCCGGGACCACCCGCGTGTCATTAAAGATCAGCAGATCGCCGGCCCGTAGGTGCTCGGTGAGGTGTTTGAAGCGGGTATGTTCAATATCTTTCTCTCCGCGTCGGCTCACCAGCAGTCGCGCCTCTTCGCGCCGAGGTGCCGGTGTCGCGGCGATAAGCTCAGGGGGGAGGGCGTAATCGTAGGCATGGACCGAGTTTAAGTCGATCGTGTCGGTCTGGTGGGTCCAGATGTCGTCGCCCTGGTCCGTGATTTTCGCGTCTTCGCTCATCGATCTCCCTGCCACAACCTTTGTGCCGGGCGCTTCTCCTGATACACTCGCTCCCGAGGACTTTTCCGGACTCAAAACACACTTCCGTCCAGATTAAAAGTGCATTTTCATGGGTAATCCCGACGAAAGCGACGACCGTGCAAGCCGCCTGGGCCGCATCCAGACGATTGTGCACGAGGATTACGCGCGCATTCAGAGCACCGACGACCCCTACATCGTGCTCAACCTGCCGCCGGATACGGATCTAGAGCAGGTTCGGGGCCGGTACGAACGCTACGAGCGCTTCTACCGTGCCGAAAACTTCCAACGCCTGGGCGACATGGATCTGACCCGCAAGGCGCTGGATATTCGGCGAGCGATCGGCAGGGCGTTGGTTGAGATTCAGTCCGAGGGGAAGAAGGCGTTAAACACCTTCGCGCCGCCTCCAGAGCCGCGGCGCACGGAGCGTCCCGGGGTCAATCCGGATGCCGCGGCCATGGGCGATATCTACTTTCGCGACGGTCTGACCTACCTGCGCCTGGGCGACTTTAACGCGGCCCGCGACGTGCTGACCCGGGCGGTGACCTACGACCCTTCTCGCGGCATCATTCTTGCGAACCTTGCGTACACGCACTTCAAGCTCAATCCGACCAGCCGGGAGGTGGTCGATGAAACCGGGCGACTCCTGACTCAGTCGATGACCATGGAGCCGGATAACCCGGAGGTCTTTGTGATCTGCGCGCGTTTTGCCATCAACACCCAGAATGCGGCGATGGCGCGTCGCTCCATTGAGCAGATCGAGCACCTTCGGCCCGACCATCCGGGCCTGGGACGTCTCAAAGCGCGCGCGAAGCTCTGAGCCGGAAAGAGCGGCGCATTTACAGAAGAGAGACGCCCAGATAGCTGGCCCAGCGTCCGGTTGCGGGCCAGGTGGCCGCGCGCAGCGAGAATGCCCATCCCAGCTCGGGCCACCCGTAGCGCAGGTGCAGCTCGCCACCGCTCTCCGCGGGGAGCTGTACATCCCCATAGAGGCGCATTTCGGCGGCCCAGCGCTCCCAGGAAGCGAAGAAGGCCGAGGTGTGAAAGAGCGTCGACTCGGCCCCGTTGTTGGATGAGGGATGCCAGCCGGCCCACAGGTCGCTGCGTAGGCGCTCCCCTAAAAGAGGCCCGGCCAGGTGATGTGTGGGCCCGCGTTCGAGCACGTGGCGAGAGCGCAGGGGACCAAACCAGGTCACGTCCACCCGGGCGCTCAGGCTCGGGTCGGAGCATTCCACAACGCAATGAGCAGCGAGCCTCACACTCAGCGGGCGAGGCAGAAGCCCGCTAAGTTTCACGGCCCCCTGGTACATCGGTTGCCACGCTCGCCCCGCGCCCTCGTCGAACCAGATCACACTCAGGGGCACTTCCAGTCGCCAGCCCGGGTCGAAGTCCAGGGCCTGTTCGATACGGGGGCCCGCGAAGTTGAAGTTTCCTGCGGGCGCGCCTCTGAGAACGGGCGTCAGATCCAGCACGTTCGTCGGATCCGGCGCGCCTCCCCCGACGTGCAGTTGGCGCCCGGCAAGGAGTCTGGGGCTAAATGCGTGAGAGAGGGCCCCAAGCTGAGCGCGCAGCGCCAGTCCTGCATCGATCATCACACGCGCGCTCGCGCCACCGCCGTGATGCACAACATCGGCAGCGTCCGAAGCTCCGGCGCCGCGCCACCATCCCAGGGCGGCATGGAGGCCCGGGCGCACAAAGAGCCGACCTGCGTTGCCGAACACGCGATGCACGTTGAATCGGGCCAGGCCCAGGCGCCCTGAAAACTCGGTGGAGTTCAGTTCCAGGTGTGTAAGCCGCAGATCGGCCAGCGCTGACCCCAGGCTAACGGCGCCGCCAAAGTTCACCCGGAGCTCGGAGGCGCCCGGGGGAACGCTGGCACCGGTAGGTTCGATGTAGGGAAGGTCGGCGTGTGCCGCGCTGATCTGCAGGGAAAGCGCCTCGGAGCCCAGACTTGCTCCGGCGCGTTGGACACGCCAGTCGCGCAGCAACGCTCCTTGTTCCAGGCGGCGTCCTTCCCAGAGCGCGGCGTCATTTGAGCCCCAGAGTGTGTGTTGCTCCAACCGCAGCGCGAGATGGTTGCGTTCCCCCCCCAGACTCAGGGCTCCGTCGGCTCCCAGGGCCATGGCGCCCGCGGTGGTCACCCCGAAGTCCAGCCCGAAGGCCTGCTGAGCACACCGTTCCCCCGCACAGGTTGCCGGCTGTGTAAGGTAGCTCAGGCCGGCGGCTGCTCGGCGTTTGTCATCGAGCGTCACGCGCGCCAAAAGTGGGTAGCGCCCGCTGGCGACTCCAAGCTCAACCTGGGCCCCGGAGCTGCCGACCCGAAGCGTCGGCGGAAGGACGCCCGAGGTGCGGCGGTTGACGGCGAGGTCGCCGCCGAGTTTCAGAAAGGCCCCCAGGCGGGCGTCTTGCAATGTCCACCCGGCACCGGGAAAGTAGCGAGCGCGGGCCAGACGTAGCCCCGCACGACCGTCTTCAAGAGACGTCAGGCTGGTGAGCGCGTCGTCATTCTGGCAGTGGGGCGCGCGAAGGAGCGGAGGGGCGTCAGGGTTTCGGTGCCAGCGAACATCCTCCAGAATCAGTTCGCCAGAGCCTCCCTGCGCCACCGCGCGCGATGCATGCAGGATGTTTGGATGGTCCAGCCCTTGCCAGCGGAGGTCGTGGAGCGTGATCGTGTCGTGGTCACCGAACACAACCTCTTGCGCCACCCAGGCCTGGTCTCGCCCCAGGGCGCGCACCTCGGCGATGGATACGCTTTCAGGGCGGTGGCGAACGTCGAGCAGCTGAATCTTCCAGTCGGACGACTCGATACCGACGCAAGTGCAGCTCGTTTCATCCTGGGGGGCGCAGCGCCAGAGCGGAGAGCGCGTGCGGGAACGCACGCGCTCCATAACACGCATCAACTCATCGGCTCGAGGAAGCTCCAGTGCACTGGAGTGGGTCGCTACATCGCCAGACTGAGCCCACGCGTTCATCGCGGGCACCATCAGCAGCGCAAGCACCACCATCAAGAGCGGGCGATTGGGTCGCCGCATGATCCACCGTCAGCTCAAGCTCAGTTGGCGCGGGCCTGAGTGCTTCGGGAAGTCTGGTGCGGGAAGTCCAGGTAGAGGTACTCCCCATCGGTGCTGACCTGCGGGTTCACCTCTTCGCGCAGGTCGATGGTGACCTCAACCCCGCCACCGCTGAGTTCCCGGGCGTCGATGCGGGTCACCGCACGCTTAAAGAAGCTCGCGTCGATAAAGCGGCTGAAGTTACGCGTGGGGATCTCGGCGTTTTCAAAGGTGAGCACCACCTGCGGTTGCTCGCCAGCCCCGCGTTGAACCTGATAGCGCATCGGTCGCGGGCTCTGAAAGAAGACCCGCGTACGCGATGCTTCGGGCAAAAAGCCAATCCAGGTCAGCTGATTCGGGCTTCCCGTCTGGGCGCCGGCCCGACGGGCGTCGGCCAGGTGAGCCATCTCATCACGAGTCCCCGGAATGACACCGCGGTAGAGTTCGTCGGCGGGCCGAGCGGCGAGCTCCGAGGCCCGGGCGCGTCGGCCCCGCGTGCCGTAGAGCGAAATCTGATAGGAGCCCTCATCTGAGGCTTCGGCATCGCCACCAGGCTGAGAACTGGCCGCGTCGCCTGCCGCCGGCGCCGCGGCTGGCTGAGGTACGGGCATCCCCGGGATGTAAATCTGCGACTGACTGCCGTCGCCAGCATCATCAAAGCGACGAACCGTCTGGGCTTCGGCGTCAATTGAAACACCGACCATCGCGACAAGCGCGACGAGCATCAATGTCCTGGGAGCTCTCATGGGGACCTCGGGCCTAAAACGTCACAAGCGGCTTGACTTCATGGACTGGATTCCGCGTCCACGCTATCACCGCCAGGAGTGCGCGGGCAAGTTATCAGATCGCCGCAGCGGGCTCGCGGTACGGCTTGTCCTGCAGGGGATATGCACTATCTTCGCGCAGCGACGCGAGCTGCCGAGCGGCCGGATTGACAACAGAAATGGCCGATTGCTACCGTCTGCCCGTCTTTTTGTGTGAATTTTCCGGTCGCCTCGACCCTCCAACTTGTGACGACGCCCCAGACCACGGGCGACGCCCCCTCCAAGGAGCACCATTATGTCGGATATCTCCATCAAACGTCCCCACGGTATGAACACGGAAGAAGCCAAGGCCAAGGTGCATGGCATCGTCGCCGATATTGAGGGTGAGTTCCCCTCGCTGGTCAATAACATCAGCTGGAACGACGATAAGTCTCATGCCAAGGTAAAGGGCAAGGGCTTCACCGGTCAGTTTCAGGTGACGGACTCCGATGTGATGATCGACATCGACTTAAGCCTCTTTGCCCGCCCCTTTAAGGGCAAGGTCGAAGAGCGCATCGTCTCGCGCATGAGCGAGTACTTCGGGTAAGGCAAACACCGCGTGGAGGACCTCGCCGACCCGCCTGCGGGTCGGCGCTTTTGTCTGGGCGCACAACTGCACAAAGGATGTAGCGATGAAGTGGAGAGACGCTCTAACCGGAGCCGCCGTCGTGGCCATTGTAGCGCCGGCACCGGCAGCATTTGCCGCCGAACGGCAGGATGAAGCGCGCGAGATCGCCCAGGAACTCCAGGAGCACGCGGACCCGAAGGTGCGTATCGCCGCGATTCTCACGCTGGGAGAGACCGCAGACCGGGCAGGGCGTCGGGAGCTTGAGGCCAAAAAAGCAGCCGAGGCCGAACGCGAGAAGCTGGCGGTGGGGCTGGCGCTGATGCTGGCCAACGAGCGCAGCGCTACGTCGTACAGTGCCGACATCCTTAAAGAGAGTGCGACGACCTACGCGCTGGTTCGCGAGATGGTCTACGGGCTGCCCGAGGCCACCCAGACCAAGCTCCTGGAAGCCGCCCTCAAGGGAGCTGACGCCGCCACGCGTCGCGACGTCTTTCGCTACCTGGCTCAGCAGAGTGGGGCGATCTACAACCTTCTTGAATCTCCGCTGACCAGCACCGACGGGGAGCTTCGTCAGGATGCCCGGGTCGCCACGGTGTACACCGCCAGGCCGCAGGCGCTGGAGTTTGCTCAGACGATGCTTCGTAGCCGTGATGCCGGGGTGCGCGCCGATGCGATGGCGATCTCGGAGGCCTTCCTTGCGAAGAACGACCTGCGTCCCGAACTCGTAACGTTTCTAGAGGGCGCGCTTGGAAACCGCGACGAAGCGGTCTCGCTCAAAGCCGCCCGTCAGCTGGTGCGCCTGGGCGAAGCCAGGGGAGCCGCGCCGCTCTTCAAGAAGGCGGCCGGTCAGGAGCCTTCAGAACGCGCCGAGATTTTGAGCTTCCTGGTAGAAGAACGAGCGCGCGTGCGCCTCGACGAACTTCGCCCGCTCATTGCGGCCACAGAAGATCAGAGTGACCGCGAACTCCTCTACCAACTCGCCGCCCTCACCGGCGACGATGCGGTCTATCAGGAGCTTGTGGAGATGTTCCGCAGCGATGTGTTTGAGCGTCGCCTGGTGGGCGCAAAGGCTCTGGGGTTGACGCGTCGCGCCGAGGCCATGGAACTCCTCAATCGGGGCCTCTTTGAAGGGAGCCGAGAGATTCGCCTGCACAGCGCCCGCGGGCTGGGGCAGATCGCCAATGCCGGGGCGCTCACGCCGCTGCGTCGTGCCGTGACCAACGAACGGGACAAAGAGGTGCGCCTGGCTGCGGTCGAAGCTCTGGGGCAAATTCGCGAAGCCCGTGCGGTTCAGGTGATGCGCTTTTTGACCACCGATCAGGACCCCGAGATTAAACTTCAGCTGGTGGACTCGCTGATCAACACCGGCGTGCCGGAGGCCGCGCAAACACTGGAGATACTTCTCCGTGACCGCGATCTTTCGGTGCAGTGGCAGGCGTTTGTGGGGCTGTTGAAGCTCGACCCTCAGGCGGCCGAACGCCATGTGCGCACCGCGCTTCGCAATCCGCCGCCTCAGTTCGCCGATGCGCTGAACCCGCAGCAATTGAGCTCGGCCGCCCGGGAGTTCATCTACACGCATCTCTTTCGCCATAACGCCTCCCGTGTGCGCGAGGCCGCCATGGCCCAGCTGGAGCGCTACCGCGAGACGCTGCTCCCCCTGGCCCGGGAGCTGGCCACCGCCGACGACATTCAGCCCGATGTACGCTCGGAGCTGATCTACCAGCTGGCGGCCTCCAACGACCCGAAGATGACCGCCACGTTGGAGAGCGTGGTGCGCCTGCGTCCCGATGAGCCGGCGGCCATTCTGGCGGCCTGGGCGCTGGCGCGTCGGGGGGATGCCGAGCTGGAAGCGTCGTTCCGCGGTTATCTCACCCGAGATAACCCCTTGATGCGGGCGATTGCCAGCTACGGGCTCGCGCGGATCGATTAAGTTTGTTCCTTCGGAGGGGCTCGTCACGGACATGCCGTGCGGGGCTCTCCCGAGCTATTCGTCCTTGCTCGTCCTGGTTCGACGATGGGGCGTAAAGGGAAGTGCTCAACACGCAGAAGGCCCGCGCTGCAACATGCAGCGCGGGCCTTCTGTGTTCTGCGGGAGTTCTTTCCTGCGTCTTTAAAAGTCCAGACGCAGGCTCGCTCCGACCCGGTCTTTGCGGATGTCGACATCCCAGCTCATCCCCTGGGACTCGTTCGTGTCTCCACCCAGCGTACGCACAATCAGAAAACCTCCCGCGGCCAGGGCGACGCCGCCCGCAGAGAATCCCACCACCCGCAGCGTATGAGCGCGATCCATCTGCGCCTGCAGCTCCGAAGCGCGGCTCACCTCCTCGGCGGCCAGCGCGTTACGCCCGTTGACCAATTGCTCGGCATCGGACTCCAGCGCCGAAAGTTGCGTCTGCCCCAGCACGCCCACTACCAGACCAGCGACTCCCAGCGCAGCAACGCCGACTCCCGGAAGCAACGATCCCCGGGAAGCCACAGGCTCCGCATCACTGCCCAAGGCCGGCGCAAACACAAAGCGCAACGCCGGGTTCTCGCCACGTCGCAAGATCACGCGTTCGCTGAACTCTTCTCCGCCAGCGAGGCTAGCCACAATCACCGCCTCGCCAGGAGGTAACTCCCGAAGCGTCGTCGAGCCCTGACCGGCCGGCCGCCCGTTGATTGAAAGAGCTGCCGTGGCGGAGCCTTCCACCTGCACCTCAACCTGAGCCGAACGCCCGTAGAGCAGATGCTCAATCACCGCCGGAATACCAGCCTGAATCCAGGCGTCATCCCCTTTTAACGTCTGCTCTTCAACCCGGTGCAAAAAGGTGCCTGTTTCAAAATCAAAAAGGTAGAGCGAGAACATGTGCACGTCCTCAGCCCGCTGAACCGAGCCGTACACAAGGCGTTGCCCGGCAACGAAATCCTGCATGCCGCTCAGGCAGGCTTCATCCGGGGCGGAACACCCTCCCATCATGATGAGATCATCAATGGTGACCTCGCCACCGGGAGCCAGCGTCATCTCCCCGGTGTCCTCCAGCTGAGTCTGAAGTTCCGTGTAAAACTGGTCCATCACTGCCTGGTCGACGTCGCGCTCAGCGAAGCGTAGCACCACGACTTCGGCGGGAGGCTCTGTGGCGTGAGCAAATGAGACCGGCGTCAGCGCCGCAATAAGGCCGAGCAACCATCGCTTCATGGTATTCCTGATCAGACAAAAGGTAGTTCCGGGGCGCCCGACAGACGGGCGAACCTTCAGAAGAGAGCGCCTCACACGATAGCAGCGCGCCGAAATTGGTGTCAATTTGGCCGACGCTCCCCCCCGGGCAAGTCTGCATATCTGGGGCGTTGCTCATCGCGAGGGCTGTGGGTATACCTCCCGCATCCGCGACGGCCACGAGGAGCCTATGATTCGTCTCGATAACATCAGTAAATCGTATGGGAGCGACGAGCTCTTCAAAAACCTCGACTGGCAGTTCTCGCCAGGACAGAAGATTGGCCTGGTTGGGCCCAACGGCGCCGGCAAGACCACACTCTTCCGGGTCATCGTCGGGCAGGAAGAAACCGACCGCGGCCAGGTCATTCAGCCTCGCGGTGTTCGTGTAGGCTATCTGCCTCAGGAACTCGCCGTCGAAGAGCAGGGCAGTGTCATCGACCTGGTGCTCGGCGGGCGCCGCGACCTCCTGGAGATGGAAGCCGAGCTGGAACGTGCCGAAGCCGCCCTGGCTGCCGGCGAATCTTCCGAGCAGGCCAGCGCGGCCTACGCCGACCTCCAGGAGCGCTTTCGACTCCACGGCGGCTACGAGTTTCGCAGTCGCGCCCGCGAGATTGCCTCCGGAATGGGCTTTAGCAACGATGAGATGGACGCTCCCATTCAGACCTTCTCCGGGGGCTGGCAGATGCGCGCGTTGCTCTCGCGTCTGCTTCTCTTTCGCCCGGAAGTGCTCCTGCTCGATGAGCCGACCAACCACCTGGATCTGGAGAGCATCGAGTGGCTCGAGAAGTTTTTGAGCGCGTACGAGGGCACGATCGTTGTGATCAGCCACGATCGTTTCTTCCTCAACCGCCTGGTCGACACCATCGCTGAGTTGCACGCCGGTCAGGTGCACCTCTACGCCGGGAATTACGACTACTACCTGCGCGAGCGTCGCGAGCGCCGCGAGCGCCTGGTGGCTCAGGCGGCCGAACAGGCCCGCCAGATCGCTCATATCGAAGACTTCATCGAACGCTTCCGCTACAAGGCCTCCAAAGCCCGGCAGGTGCAGAGCCGAGTTAAACAGCTGGAGAAGATCGAGCGCATCCAGGTGCCACCAGACTATCAGAGCTCAATTGGCTTTGAGTTTCCGGCGCCGCCGCGCATTGGAAAGATTGCGCTGGAAGCTCGCGGTGTCTCCAAGCGCTTTGACGACAACGTCATTTATCAGGCGGTGGATTTCGCGCTTGAGCGCGGGGACCACGTCGCGCTGGTCGGTCCCAACGGCGCCGGTAAAACCACTCTGCTCAAGATGCTCGCCGGTCGACTGGTCCCGGATGAAGGTGAGGTCGTGCCGGGCCATAAAGTCGAACTTCGCTACTTCGCCCAGCACTCCGTGGATCAGCTCGATCTGAAGCGCACCGTCCTTCAGGAAATGGAGGCCAGCGCGACCATGGAGTCGGTCACTCGGGTGCGCTCGATCCTGGGGGCGTTCCTCTTCAGTGGTGATGACGTCCATAAACCCATCTCCGTGCTCTCCGGTGGAGAAAAGGGCCGACTGGCCCTGGCCAAGATGCTCCTGGAGCCGGCCGGCGTGCTGCTGCTCGATGAGCCGACCAACCATCTGGACATCTCCTCGCGACAGGTGCTCGAACACGCGTTGCGCAGCTTTGAGGGGGCCTTCTGCGTCATCTCGCACGACCGCTATTTCCTCAACGAGGTCGTGAATAAAGTCGTGCTGGTGGATGACGGGCAACTCAAGGTCTATCCGGGCAGTTACGAAGAATTTCGCTGGCGTCGTGAGCGCGAACTCGCTCAGGAAGCCGGGGAGGTGGACGCCGAGATGCCAGGGTTGCCCTCGACCGAGCAACCGATCGTGTCGAAACGCGATCAGCGCCGTGTCCTGGCAGCCATCCGAAAGCGACGCGATGCAGAGACCCGCAGCCTGCGCGCGACTTTAAAAAAGCTCGAAGAGAAGATCGAAGTCCTCGAAGAAGAGCATGGTCAGCTGCAGGCTCGCCTGGCCGACCCGGCAACCTACGACGGGGGGGACCAGGTCGCCGAACTCAATCAACGCTTCCATCAGCTCGAAGATGAACTTACCGAGGTTCTGATGGCCTGGGAGGAGCAGGGTGCCCAGGTTGAAGCCATCGAAGAACGCTACGCCGAGGAGGAAGCTCAGGTGCGCGAGGCCTGAGCAGGCGGTGCGGATAGACTTGAAGGGCTGTAGAGCTCTTGAATAGAAAAAGGCCGGCTCTGCGGAGCCGGCCTTTTTCATGCCTTTAAATCACGTGCTGATGCAGTGTGGCTTAGCGTGACGCGACGACGGGTTCGCTCTCGCGACGACGTTCGCGCTCGAGTTGATAGTAGCGGCGCACGCCTTCGCTGGCGGCCTGAGGTCCCACCATATGCCAGGCCGGATCGTTGGCCATCAGGCCGGCCACGGCCACACCCCGATCATCGCTCCATTCTTTGTGGCGCGCAAAGCCCACAAACCAGGTAAAGCGCAGGAAGGGGTCCTGGTTAGAGAGGGTGCCGGTCTTGCCACTAACCTCGACCGAACGAGGAAAGAGGCGATTGTGCCCGAAGTAGCGTCGCGCGGTGCCCTGCTCGGCGGTGGTCACCATCATTTCGCCAAGTTTGCGTGCGGTTTCCGGTCGCATGACTTCGCGGAACACACGAGGCTCAAACTCATAGAGAGTAGAGCCATCGGGCGCTTCGTAACGATCGATGAGGGTGGGGCGCATCATCACGCCATCGTTGGCCAGCGCCGCGCCGATCATCGCGCCATGCAGCGGACTTAAGTGCGAGTGCCAGAAGCCGGCCGCCGCCCGAGCCCGCTCGTGGGGATCCTCGACGCGCATCACGCGACTTACCTGCACCGGCAACTCAAAGGGGATAGGCTGGTTGTAACCAAAGCGCTCCGCCCACTCCACCAGGGAGTCGGCCGAGATGTTAGTGTAGGCCTGCTTGGCGATCAGGGAGTTGATCGACCAGGCCAGGGCGCCTTCCAGATCATTGCAGCGATTATCGTGCGCCGGGCTGCCCTCAATGTTGCGTTTGGACAACCCGCGAGTTCCTCCGTGATAGCAGACTTCCTCATGCGGATTCACGTCGTGGCCTTCCATTAGCGCCGCCGCCGTCACCACCTTAAAGACCGACGCCGAAGGAGCCTGCGCCTGCCGGGTGAAGTTGTCGTATTGCTCGCCACGCCGAGAGTTCTCAGCCATCGCCAGCACCCGCCCGGTCTGCGGCTCCAGCAGGACAACGCCGCCATGAGGCACCAGGTTGGCCTGCAGCATCTGATCCAGATAGGACTGCAGCTCCGGGTCGATCGTCAGCAACACGCGCGCGCCACTGGGCAACGTCTGGACCAGACGATCGCCCACGACCTCAGCTTTGGAAATATCGAGGCCGGCCGCCGCCCAGTCAGTGGGGAGGGCGGGAAAGACCACCGGTTCAAAGGCGGCCGCCGCGCTGACCAGTCGCTGGGCGCGCTGGCGCGCCTGGGCCTGCGCTTCTTCGCGGGCCGCGCTGAGCCGAAGCGTGCGCACGGCGCCGTCGGCCGCCGCGGCTCGTTCGGCAACCTGTTGGGCGCGCTCAACCTCATGAACCGGAGGGCTGGCCCCGGCGGTCATGACGGTCGCTCCTACGACTCCAAAGGTTAACGCGGCGGTGGTGACCATCGTGGTCCAGACGCGATCTCGTCCTGAGATTGGCTTTTTCATAAAGCGTCGCCGGAAGTGGTGAGTGTGAACGAAGGTAGCAAACGTGGTGTTTTGTGTGCCCGTACGGGGACTTCCGTTGTACCGGGGTTGACCCCCCTGTCAATTTCCTCGGGGTATTTCTCTACAGGTTGAGCAAAAAAGTGCATACCAGGTGTAAAAACCCCCTTGACGGTCCACGCAAAAGCCCCTAAATATCTGCCTCACGTCGGCGATGAAAACATCTCGCCCACACACAAGGCTACGTAGCTCAGCTGGTTAGAGCGAGCGGCTCATATCCGCTAGGTCCGGGGTTCAAGTCCCTGCGTAGCCACTCTAAAAACCCCCGCAGTGAGATTCACTCCTGCGGGGGTTTTTGCGTTTGAGTTTAGCCGGTTCCAGGCCTTCGAGCTTCGCGTTCCGGTGAGATGACGCACGTTGTCACTCGCACAACGATCCCGTAGACTTTACGGGCTTAAATCCCTGTCAGAAGGCCGCCGAAGAGGCGGTGTGATTGCCCGAGGAGCCCCCACGATGAGTCAGGATATTGAAGCCGTTCGCCAGGAGATCCGGCAGATGTACCAGCGCATCTCCCAGGCCAGCTACTACGAGCTGCTCGGCGTACAGGATGGGCTCGACCAGACGGTTATCAAGCAACAGGCCACGCGTGAATTTCGTCAGTTGGCCAAAAAATGGCACGTCGACCGCTTTAGCGCGCATGATCTCGGGGATGATAAAAAGCTCGTTCAAGAGATCTTCTCAACGCTTAACACGGCCCAGCAGGTGTTGAGCGATCCCGATAAGCGCGCCCAATACGATTTGGAGCGCTCAGGAGCCAATACTGACATCGGCTCGATTCTCAACGCGGAGAGCGCCTTTCGCAAAGGGCAGACCATGCTGGAGACCGGCGCTCACGCCGGCGCTCATGAGCAGTTCAAGATGGCCAGCGAGAATAACCCCGATGATCTGGAGTACCGGGCTCATTTTCTCTACACCGAATACCTTCAGATTCCCAAAAACCAGGACGGGACACCGCTTAAACGCACCCGGGCCCAGGCGATTTTTAAAGAGCTCGATACCATCAGTGTGGAGCTCACCGATCGCGACTGGCTCTTGACCTTTATGGGGGTGGTCTCCGAAGGGCTGGGGCGAGTTCGGGAGGCGGAGGGACTTTTCCACCAGGCCATGCAGCACAACCCGCGCAATGTGAATGCAAAGCGGCATCTGCGTCTGATTGAGATGCGTAAGGGGAAGAAGAAAGGCTTCTTTGCGCAGTTCCTCGAGAAGTTCAAATCATCCTGAGCCGAGGATAACGCATCCACACCTCATCAGGGGGCGTCGGGCATTGCGTCCGACGCCCCTCTCTTTTCTCAGACTCTTAATGTCCGATAGTGTATATTATGTTAACTCGCAGAACTGAATAAGCCAGACGCCTCATCCCGAGCTCCTGATATTGTCCGAACTCGGTGGCACATCTCCTCCGGTTAAACATGGCCGCCGTTACCTTCCCATATTACCCCTGAGCCAATCCATATGGGTCACGCCAGATGTTTACCCCACGCACATCCTTCAATCACGTCGACTCGACCAAACATCGTAGCGCCCCCCGCTTCAAGCGTGCTCTCGATTAGGAAGTGACACACACCCCACACACAAAAAGCCCCGAGACCTCTTTAAGGCCTCGGGGCTTTTGCACGTTCGCTCCGGGAACGATGAAGGATTACGCGGGTCGATCAGTACCCGGCGTACATTTCCAGACGGTCGCCCACCACAATCTCGCGGCTCGCCCGCGTGATGATGGCCGTGGAGTAATTTTCGCGCACATCCAGCACCATCACCTGGCCCACCCGTTGCCAGGGAATCTCCTTGTCGGGTTCGGTGCCCGGCCGGTTGAGGCCTTCGAAGCGCTGATAGATAAAGAAGCGATTGCCCACCCGCACACTGTCTTCGGCACCACGGTCAATGAAGACATACTGGTCGGTCCCAAAGGCAAAGCCCGGCTGCAGCGTGTCGACAATGTGCGCGATAAGGTCGTTCTCGGCCTGGCGAGGCTGCACCACCTTGAGTTGGCGCTCGTAGGGGACGAGCACATCGCCGCGTTCAATCTCACGCCAGGACTGGTCGATGAGCGCTGTCTCGGCGTGGTCTTCTGAAACTTCGGTGACGACCAGACTGCCCAGGACGATGTATTTGTGACCGAGCGTGTTGTCTTCGTCGTCCGTGATCGGGTCTCCCAGGCGCACGATGGCAAAACGCTCGCCGACGGCGACCTCCGGCTCCTCAGAGGCGGCCTGCTCCTGGTCCCCCTTCTTCTCGGAGTCCTCGTCCTCCTCTTCCCCAAAACGCACCCAGACCGAGTCGTGTTCGCCAAGCATCGAGGCCTCTTTGGGCGACCCGATGATGCGTCCGGCGAGGGTGAGTTCTTCGGCAGTGATCATTCCACCGACCGGAAGATAGGTGCCGGCGGGGGCGGCCTCTTGCCGGGCGGGTTGGGCGGCTCCTGGCGAGTTCCCTCCGGTCGTGGCCAGAGGCGCCGGGGCCTCCTGGAGGTACACGATATCACCCGGGTAGACCCAGTGGGGGTTGGTGATATGAGCATTGTAGCTCCACATCCTCGGCCACTGATAGGGGTCGCCGTAGTAGCTTCCCGAAAGGTCCCAGATCGTGTCCCCTTCACTGACCACATGATAGTCTGGAAGGTCGGAGCCATAGAAGTAGGGAGATTGTGCCTGGGCCTGGGGCAAGGCACCCGCCCCAAAGATCGCTGCCGTTGCCGCGGTCACCAACGAGCCATGGATCACACCGCGGGCGCCCCGGCGCAGGTTCAGTCCGATCTTCTTCTTCGACATAGATGCTCCAGATCTGTCTTATGCCCGGGGGCATTCAATCATCAGGTGTTGCGTTCAGTGTGCCACAGCCGCCGCTCAGGATGCATCCCGATGCGGGTGCTCTTCGAGACGTTTTGCGCCGAGCTTCCCGGCGTTGGTACCGGGAAAATCATCGGAGAGCCGGCGCAATAACTCCACCGCCCTGCCCGGCTGCCCCATCCGATCGTAGGCCAGCGACATCTTCAGCATGGCATCGGGGACCTTTGCGGCCCCGGGAAGCTCATCGAGGATGCGCTGAAACTGGGTGACGGCCTGGGTGAAGTTCCCCATGCCGAAGTGGCATTCGCCAATCCAGTACAGGGCGTTATCCAGGTAGTCCTCGCGAGGTCCTCCCGCCAGAAAGGTCTCAAAGCCCTCCAACGCGTCGCTGTAGCTCCCGGAGCGATAGCTGGTCAGCGATTCCTGATAGAGATCCAGAAGTTCGCGCTGGGTGGTCGGAGCTTTCCGGGTGGCGGGCGAAGCTGACGGTTGGGAGTCGATCTCCTGGCTGGTCGCCAGGCGTTCCTGGGTCACCGGCGCCTGGGCCCGGCGACCGCCGGCGGTGGCACCAGCGTTGGTGCGCGCCTCCGTGGGAGCCGGGGGCTGCTTTCCGAAGTAGGCCTCGAGGTCTTCGTTGGTGAACACCACCGCTTCTTCCTCGGATACCTCGGGGGCTTCGACGTGAATCTCCATCGCCTGCTGTGGGGCGGCCTGCTGGCGTCCTGACTGCTGGTCGGAGAGCGGAATATGGGTGACCGGACGTCGTTCCGCGCGTCGCGGCGCGGGCTCGCCATAGCCATATCCGAAGTCATCCTCGGGGCGGGTGGCGTAATGGGACTCGGGAGCCGGTTGAGGACGGCCCTGATCATTACGAGCAAAGGCCTCTTGGGAGTTCCGCAGGTAGCCTCGGCGCTGCAACACGATCCGGTTGGCCTCGACGCGGTCCTGCATCAGCACCAGCTGGCGCTCCATCTCCTCGATCCGCACGGTAAGGCGACCATTGGTGCGCTCGACGTCTTCTACGCGCTCCTGTACCGAAGCGATGTCCGCACGGGTGAGGACGTCTTCAACCGGCTGAGTCTGCGCGCAGGCTCCCAAGAACAACGAGGGGCCAAAGAGATAGGCCACAGCTCGGCGGGCACGGCGCCCTCTGGCAACCAGTCGATCCTGGGGAGTGTGCTTTGTCAAAAAAAGCCTCCTGACGCCCCCGGATTCGGGAGCCATCGTCGCTTGAATTCGGCGTCTGTTAGCTACTGTGCTGACATGCAGACAGGGGCGATGCTAACATGGGCGGCGATCGTGTCAAGAAAGTTGAAGACCACCTCAGCCCCGCATAAATACTGGGAAATTCCTTCGCGAACGCCCCCCGCTTGAAGCAGGAGATGACGCCATGGCAGACCCCCGCGCCGACATTGCTCGCACCATCGCGCGACTGGATCATCCCGACGCGATCCACCAGAACGAGCTTCTTGCTCACCTTAGCACGCATGGGGATGAAGCGGTGGAAGCCGCACTGGCCTCTCTCGGATTGCTCAATCCGCGGGTACACCGCGCCTTATTGCGCTGGCTCAACGGACGTTTGACCCCAAAACACGCGCTGCCGCTGATGCGCTACATCTTCGATGCGGCGACGCGTATTGAGGAACAGAGCGGGCGCACGCTGGCCATGGCGATGTTGGAGCGTCTGGTCGACGACCAGGCCGAGTATGACAGCGGCCTTCGAGGGCGCGCGCGGGCGTTTGCCGAAGATCTTTTATCGGACCGCGATCCCGACATCGTCCGTGCAGCGCTCGCCATCTTGATGACGACCGGCGACGGGCGCTCGGCGTTGAAGATCGAGTCCGCCCGGGCACACCTGGAGGCGCTGGCCCCTGAGGTGCTTCCGCGGGTCCTGGCCGCTCTGGACGGACTCTCGGTCCGCGGCGAAGCCCCTGCGACACCCGACTCTTTTGCCGCGTCGCTTCTCCGCGCAGCCGGCCCCCGCCGACGTTTGCTGGTGCGAGAGTGGCGGCGCCGAGACGATCGCAGAGACATCGCGCTGGCGATTTTGTCGAAGGGGCATGGCCCGATCGATGAAGCGCTCCAAATTCTTATCGGTTCGCCCTGTCCGCAAGCTCGTGCGGTGCTGGGCGATTACCTCTTAAGTGCGGATGCCACGCGTCTGACACTGACCCTGCGGGCGCTGGCAAGTATCGCGACGCCACCTGCCAGCCCTGCAGAGCGTGCGGCGCTCCGGAGCGCCCTCCCCCACCCCGATTCCCTGGTGCGCGAGGCCGCCGCAGCCCTGGCCGAAGGGCTCCAACTCGACGACGCGGCCGTTGAGCGCGCGTTGCTCGGCATGCTTCTGGAGTCCGATGCCCTTCTCTCGTTGGCGGCCGCCCGGGCGCTGGCCGCGGTGCCCGGCCCACTGACACCCTCGGCGTTCGGCAAACTGGTGCGGGCGGCAGATATGCTGGCTGGACGCTGGCCCGCCGGCGGAAGCCAGGAGGAGGATGAACGCGCCGCGCTGGGACTGGCCTGGACCTTGAGGGCGGCGGCGCGCAGGCTCCCCGAAGCTCTTCGCCCCGACGCCCAGGAGCACCTTGCCATGCGCGGGCTCGCCATCGTTGCGCTGAATCAGGGGCTCGGAGGCGCACCAACGGTGATTGCCTCGCTGGAGCTCTTGGACGCGCTCAGCACCGGGGCCCCGGAGCCCTGGCCCGAGGATCAACTCGTCGGATTGATTCGCCTGGGACAAAACGCCGAAGCGAAGATTGCGCGTCGGGCCGCCCGCGTACTTCTGAAGGTGGCCCCCGAGGCGTTGGAGGGCCTGGACGGCGTCGCGGAGAATGATTCCCTTGATACCTTAAGCCTGCAAATCCCCTTGCTGGAACGCAGCCGGAGCGAGGAGGCTATCAAACGCCTGCAGAGCCTGAGCGAACACCCCGATGTGGACATCAGCGAGGCCGCACACGATGCGCTGGCTCGCCAGCGTCATGCCCGCAACCAGGCGGAGTTCATCGAAGCGGAGTTCATTCCCCACAAGCGTTCATCGCCACGCGATGAGTGACCCCGGAAGGCTTAAAACTCCGCCCACCTGAAGGAGTCCATCGTCTGGACCTCGTCGAAACGGGGGGAGAAACCGGTGGCGTTGGCAAACATCGAGCCGTCCACCACCACCGGATACTTGACGTGATGAATGGCGCCGGCCGGAAGTTTCGGCAGCCCGAAGTGTCCCAGCGACCTCGCAAAGAGCGGTTCGGGAAGCGAGAGATTCTTGCGCCCCGTGGCACGAATCAAGAGCGATAGCGGCACCGGCTGGGGCCCGGCCACATTAAACACGCCCCGAAGTCGGGCCTTCATGGCGAGCGCAATGGCATGGGCGGCATCGCGCTCATGGATGAATTGGTAGAGGGGATCAAACCCCAGAACCGTGGGCACCCGGGGCCCCCTCAGGTAGGACGCCAATGTGCCCTGGCCGCTATCTCCCAGCACGTAACACAGGCGCAACACGGCGGTATCCATCTGGGGGAAACGCCACAGGGCGGATCCAGCGAAAAGATCGGCGGCGACCAGGTCGGCCAGCTCCGGAAAGGTGCTCACCGCCATCGGTGGCTCTTCCTCAGTGTGGTAGAGCGCAGATTCGGCGTCGGCTCCGTAAAAAGTGTGCCGACCGACAAAGATCGCCTGTTGAACCCCGTAGGTGTCGCAATGCTCGAAGACCACCCGTGTCCCCCCCAGGTTGATGCGGTAGCGCTCCTGGGGGCTGGCGGAAACGTGCGTGACCGTGGCCAGGTGGATGACCACCTCGGGGCGCTCCGCCCGGAACACTTCTTCGGCCGGTCGTTTGCGAACATCGTGACGAAAGAGCTGTACCCCCTCCGGAGCCCGGGGCCAGGGGCGACGGTCAATGCCCAACACCTGATGCCCCTGCTTCAGGAGCTCCGCACTCAAGAGTCGGCCCAGCGCGCTAGAGATACCGGTGATCAACACCTTCATGACGCATTCCCCTCCAACTCGCCGCGCTCCACAGCCTGGCGACGCCAGGCTCTTCCCCGGCCGATGAGTTCCTCGACTGCATCCTGAACCCGATGCACATGCGAGAGAATCTCGTCATCGGTCTCGGTCCCGGTCCCTTCAAAGACCAGCGGCTCTCCGTAAAAAATCTGACACGATACCGGCAGGGGCAGCGGTAGGCCGTAACGGGTCATCGGGATGTAGGGTGCCCCGATGAGGTTGGCCAGCCCCTTGAGATGCATCACCGTCGGAATGGCTTCCTCGCCACCAATGAACGCAAAGGGCACGATCGGCGTACGGGTCTTCATGGCCAGGCGCACAAACCCCGTGCCGAAACGCACAAGTTTGTAGCGATCGCGGTAGAGCTTGCCGGTGCCGCGGGCTCCTTCGGGAAACACCAACACGCAGCGTTCATCCTCCAGCAGGCGCTCCGCATGTTCGGGCAGCCCGGTAAACTGCCCCACCCGGCTGAACCAGTGCGAGACAAAGGGCCACCGGTTGGCAAACTTCTCGACCATCCCCTGAGCCAGCCGAGGCTGCTCCATGGCCAGGAGGAGCGAGGTCGCAACCATCGCCCCGTCTACCGGAAGCCCCCCGGAGTGATTTCCCACCACCATGACCCGCCCCCGCGGCGGGATGTTCTCCTGCCCGAAGCAACGCACCCTAAAATAGGTGCGATAGAAGGGCGCGAGCAGCGAGAAGAAGACTTCCAGATGCTCGCGGGAGATCCCGTAAGGATCGAGCCCGTAACGGTTAAAGGGAATGTCGAGCTTTCGAATCGCCTCGGCGACTTGAGCATCGACCAGAACGTCAGAGAACATCGCGCAAACGCCTCATTCATTTTGGCTAATCGTCTCACCCACGCATAGCACGTTACGACCGCCACCGGCGACCCTAACTCGTGTCCAGCGGTGGAACCCCCGCCACAGCGCTGGTACACTACACAGGCTAAATTCATGCGGAATGACATTACTCACGAGGAGAACATGCGCCCACCATCCAAGAAACTCCGCTGGCTAAGCCTGGCTCTGGCCCTGGGCCTCTGGGCCTGCGACACGCCACCGGTCACCAGCACGCCTTCGCCCCCCCCGGGAGACGAGACCCCTGATGAGACCCCCTGTCAGGGAGACGACTGTCAACCCGACGAGACTCCCGACGAGGAGCTCACCGACGAGGAGCGCTACTTCCCGGGGATCGGTGGTGCACCGGGGACCTCTCCCTGCAGCTCTGACATCGGCTGTGATTGGCAGGCCGCCGCTCCCGGCGGCGAGGCCCCCTTTAATCAGGACGAACTCGACAGCGCGGAGCTTAACGAAGACGGACACGTCACGCTGGATGCATCGCGCTCGGAGCGGAAGTTCATCTGGATCGCCAATACCGGCGAAGGCACCATCTCCAAGGTCGATAGCTCCACCGTTCAGGAGATTGCCCGCTACCGCACCGGTCCACCCAACGCCCTGGATCCCTCCCGCACCTCGGTGGACTCCTTCGGCGACGTGTACGTGGGGAACCGGGCCGGGCGCGGGGTCACCAAGATCGCCTCCGGCAGCGAGTGCGTGGATAAGAACGCTAACGGCAGCATTGAGACCTCTACCGGAGCCGGTGATATCAAGGACTGGGGCCAGGACGAGTGCGTGATCTGGCATCGCTCTCTTCCAGACGGTGGTATTATCCGGGCGCTGGCAGCGCAACAAGAAGGCGATCGCGCCGTGGTCTGGGTCGGTGGCTGGGATAGCACCATCTGGAAGCTCGACGGTGAAACCGGTGATGTTCTGCTACGGACCAGGTCGCCTGTGCCTCCCTACGGGTTTGCCCTGGATCAGGAGGGCAACCTCTGGATTGCGAACCTGGGCAACCTCCTGGGACGCATCGACACCCTGCAGTGCCTTGATGAGACCAGCTGCAACCAGGATGCCTGCGGTAATGATGGCGATGACTGCGTCAAACAACGCATCAACGCCCCTAAGAGCGGTTACGGCATTACGGTCGACTTCAAGCAGCGCGTCTGGCTGGGAGGGAACGTCATGCGCTACGATCCTGCCCAACCCCAGGGGCAACGCTGGTTTGCTGTCGAGGGCCTACCCTTCGTCCACGGCATCAGCGCCGATGAGCAGGGCTATATCTATGGCGCGTCCCTCGGGCAAGGGATTGCTCGCATGGACGCCGATAACCCCAACGATAACACCATCATTGCCGGGACCGCCGGGCAGAGCGTCAAAGGAGTGGCTGTTGACCTCGAAGGCAAGGTCTGGGGCATCAACCGCCAGCATAATAATGCCTTCGTCGTTGAACCTGGCCCTGGCCTTCATGATGGTGCCGTCAGTGAGACGCTGACCGGGCTGGTCAGTCCGTACACCTATTCAGACATGACCGGATCGCAGCTCCGCTTTGCGACCAACCAGAGTGGCGTATGGCGCCGAGTCTTCACCGGGTGTTCGTCGCGAGACGCCTACTTCCACGAGTGGCGCTACCTGCGCTTTGACGCCGATGCCCCGTCGGGCAGCTCGATCCTCTGGCAGGTCCGTGTGGCCGACAGCAGCTCGCTACTCGGGGAGCAAGCGTGGATTGACCTTGGTAGCTCCCCTGCCCTGGGCTCGCCGATCGATCTCCTCGCCCTTCTGGAGCCCTTGAACCTGCATCAAGCACGCTACCTGGAGGTTCGGGCACAACTCTCCGCGGCCCGTGACGACGTCCAACTCCACGTGCCGGTGATTCGCGCAGTCGACACAGTGTCGATCTGCCCGCCGATCATCCTCTAAGGTCTGCCCTGTCTGATATCTCAGAGCACAAAGAGCGCGCCCGCAGTGGGCGCGCTCTTTGTTTTTTCTGGGCGATTATTTTCCGGCTGCCCCTACGCCTCTCTTTTCGGCGCCGTCGCGCTCAGGAGGGGTTGGCGCAGCAACGGAAGCCGATGTTTGAGGCTCCCGAGCCCGGCGCTTTCGGTGAGGAGTAGCGACACGACGCCACATCTTCGCTGCTGTCGAAGCCCCCTCCGGCGACGCGTTGCTCTTCGACCCACTCATGAACATTGCCGGTCATATCAAAGGCGCCCGAACGGCTTCGGCACTGGGCAAAACTGCCGGCAGCCGAGACGTTTCGCTCAAAGCCGTCTTCGTCGGCGGTGTTGCAACGATCGGCGTCGAAGCTGTTGCCATAGGGATAGGCGGAGCCTCCACAGGTCGAGCGCCACTCACTGATCGTACACAGTCGCTTCGTGTCCTGTGCACAGAGCCGGCGAGCCTCAAACCAGGTGACGCGCGTCTTGGGAGTGCGGCCACGCCCGGGGTATTCGTACGCGTCCACACAGAAGTTTCCTGCGTTGGCGCGCACCAGGACCATTCCCGAGGGGCAGTTGGTCCCGCGAGCCACCGGCCGCGCGGCTTCCTCGGTGGGGCGGGAGGCGGCTCCACTTGCGGTGCGCTCGGAGGCGCGCCCGGTCGGGCTTGTCGACGAGGATCCGCCCTGCTCTGGCTGTGGCGCTGAGGTCTCGGCTTGTTGCTGGGCGGCGACGAGTTCAGCCTGTCGGGTTTCTTCAGCAAGCTCCTCTCCGCGGGTCGCCGCGGCCTGGGAGGCATCGTCAACCGCTTTATAAAGTTGCGGACCGGCGCTGGCGACCAGGCTGGCCATCGCCTCACGTCGCGCCTGCGCCGCCTCAGCAACCTCATCGCTCGCACCGGAGTCCGGCGTCACTGACGATGCATTAGCAAGTTCTTCGGGCTTAGGCTCCCCGGGACTTACGGCTTCTGCGGCGCTGATCGATGCCTGATTCGCCGCGGGCTTATCATCGCGCTGCATGGCCACCAATGCTACGATGAGCGCGATAAATATCAGGGCCACCAACGCTGCCACCGGCACCTTCCCACCGGTCTTCTTCTGAGCTGCTCCACGCGCCGCAGACGCCGGAGTTGCCGCAACCTTTCCGGCTACCCCTGGTGAGCGCTCTTTGCGGGCGGGCACCTGGCTTGGGGGCGGAGGTGCGCTGGGCCCGGTAGCGCCGCTGGACGCCGTCCCCGAAGACGTCGATGTCACGGGAGGCGCGGCGTGCGTGGCCCGGTCGACCTCGTTGGTCGGCAGCATGTCGATGAGTTCTGGCTTCTGACCGCTGCGCTTGACTTCAACGGTTGCGATGTCGTCTTCGGGGGGCTCACCAATATCGAGAGGAGTCTCCTCCTCCAGCAGCTCTGCGGACGGTGCCGCGGGGGCCATCGGAGGCGCAGGCGGCATCGGCGTTGGTGCCGCACCGTTGCCATCGCTCACCAGCCGCTGCCCCGTATCCACCACCGTGGCAAAATCTTCGCCGAGCGCTTCAACAGAGGGGTAGCGCTCGTCCGGCACCGTGGCCATGGCGCGTTGGATCAGGGCGTCGACGGCTTCGAGCTGCGAGTCGCCCCGATAGCTTCCCGGCGCATGATCCGGGCCGAAAACCATCTCTTTAAGCAGCGCGCCCACGCTGTAGACATCCGCCCGCGCATCTGGCGCGCCGGCAGCGGAGCGAAGCTCGGGAGCCATAAAGGGGCTCTGGTGCGCCCGCTCGGCGACAACCTCCGGCGCCAGCGCAGCCAGCACATAGGTATCGGTGATCTTGAGAAGGTCGGGCAAAAAGAGAATGTTCTCGGGCTTGAGATTGCCATGGGGGTAATCTCGGCCGACATGCTGCAACGCAAGCGTGATCTGCGCGACAATCGGCTCCAACTCTTCGAGCTCAAAACGTTGCCCGCGCTCCTGACGCATCTTGAGCACCTTCTGAAGGTTCAGCCCCTCCAGGTGCTGCATCGAAACCCAGGGATGCCCCTTATGCACACCGCTGTCGTGCAGGCGCACCACATTGCGCTGGGTCAGGGTTCGCGCCGCGCGCGTGGCCTTTAAAAAGCGCTCTTCATCAAGCGGAGTGCGCAGTACCTCCCGGGCGAAGAGCTTGATCGCCACCTCGCTCTCGATGAGTGTATCTTCGGCCCGATAGACCTGACCGAAGGTGCCCTCACCGATGCGTTCCGAGAGTTTAAAACGCTCCGCAATAAGCTCTCCCGGAGGGAAATACAGCCCCTTGAGATCAAGGGCCTTAAGTTCCATGGTCATGCGCCGCAGACCCTCGCCCGAAGACAGGGGTTTACGACGATTACGACGCAAACTCACCCCGCAGTTCGGGCATTGAGTCACGTCTCCTTCGACGGGGCTTCCACACTGATGACAGAGCACGGTCTTTTACCTCCCGGAAACTCCGGGCTTAAGCGTCTCTTTGCTCGCGCCGCACGGCGCAGGTATCGGAAAACAGACGCATTCCTGGACCAGATAAACGAAAAGCAGGAATTAGCAAATTGCCCCCGAAGGCGCAACCGGAGCGATCGCTGGCGACTCCTCGCGGCTGCATCAAAGCTGGCGTGGAGGCAGCGCCATCCCGTCCTCGGGAGGCAGCGTCTCGTCGCCAGGAACATCGGCGTCAGCGTCAGACTCGGGCGCATCCTCGGGCGCCGCTTCGCCCCCCTCTCGGGCCGGCGAAGACGCTGGCTCGCCCGGAGTTTCCGCCACATGCGGAGACTCGGAACTCTCGGATGAAAGGTCAACGTCGGGGCGCGGTGCAGGCGGCGAGTTCGTCGGAGCCTCTTCCTCGGAAGGCTCCGACGCCCCCGGCGAATGAGCTTCGCCTTCGGGAGATTCCGGCTGCGGCGTCGTTGCCGGCGTTTCAGGTGTTTCAGGGCCACTCGGCGTTTCAGGTGTTTCAGATGTTTCAGCCGCACCCGGTGTTTCAGGCGTTTCAGGCTCCTCGTTCAAGGGCACGGCGGGAGTACTCGGCTTCGGGGCGGGCGTGGTGGGGGGCGCCGGGCCAGGCGCTACGCTCGGGCGTGGTGGGGCGCAGCGTTCGACTGCGTCTAAACGCCCGGTGGCGGTGCCGGGCGACTGCACCACGAGTTCTTCATAGAGCGCGCGGGCCTGCTCGCAGCGCACGGCCTGCAGCGCCGAGGCCAGTTGAAGGTCGAGATTTGCCACCCGGTGAATGCGGGCGCGCAGCGCAGCCTTTCGCGGATCATCTTGCCCCGAGCCCTCCAGCGCCTGGCTTGCCTCCTCGAGTTGTCCGGCTTCAATCAGATGCCCGACGGCTGCTTCGAGGTCCGTCCACTGCGTGCCATCCTCGCCATCAGAGATGGAAGCGCTCTGGGCGTCAGCGGCATCTTGCGGCGTAGCGCGCCAGACGCTCCACCCCATCGCCAACCCGACAACGGTCACCGTGCTCAACGCTGCGACAAGTGCTCCCGAGCGTTTGCGAGCGCGCCGCCCTCGTTGCTCCCAGGGGGCATCGGTCCCACCAAACTCAAAGGGTTGGTCGGCGGAGAACTCAGGCTCCGACGGCATCACAGCTTCAAACCCCTCCATGGGGCCGGAGTCCAGGGACATGCCCACCGCTGCCAAGGGTCCGCTTTCGAAGCCCGGATCGGCCAGTGCCGGGACATCCGGCTCACTGCCCTCGCTGAATTCGCTGAGCCCGGCACCGACGCGCTGAGCCCGTTCTTTGAGGGCCTGGGCATGTGCCGCCTCCCGGGCTCCGGCCGGCGCTTCCACCCGCACTCCCGCTTCGACCTTCTCGAGTAATTCAGCGAGTTGGTCGGCGTTGGCGGGCCGATCCTCAGGGGCCTTCGCCAGGCAGCGCAGAATCACCGCTTCCAGGTTGGCGTCGACCTCCAGACCCGGCCGAACTTCCCCGGGTAAGGGCGGTGGATCATTGAGCTGCTTATTGAGAATGGCGAACTTATTTTTGCCCTTAAAAGGCAGCTTTCCGGTCGCCATAAAGAAAAGGATCACGCCCAGTGCGTAAATATCGGAGCGGGGGTCGGCCACATCCCCCCGGGCCTGCTCCGGCGACATAAACTCGGGCGTCCCAAAGATCGACCCGGTCTCGGTCATCGGCGCATCGTCATCGTCGGCGATCTTGGCGATTCCGAAGTCAAGCACCTTGACGATGAAGCGGCCCTTGCGCGCATCCATCAACATCAGGTTGTCGGGCTTTAAGTCGCGGTGAATCACCCCCTGGGCGTGCGCCGCCCGGAGCACCTCACAGACCTGAACCCCGATCGAGACGACGTTGGCAAGATCCAGGGGGCCGCGAGCGCGGAGCACGTCGGTGAGGCTCTTCCCCTCAATGAACTCGGTGATCAGGTAGAGCGCGCCGTTCTCGTGCTGCCCATACTCCAGCAAGGTTACGGCGTTTGGGTGATTCACTTTACAATAGGAGCGCGCCTCGTTGAGAAAGCGCAGCACGATACGCTCATCCGAGGTGAACTTCTGATTGAGAAACTTCACCGCGACGCGCTGCCCGAGCTTTTCATTGACGCCCAGGTACACATCACCCATTCCCCCGGAGCCGATCGGTTCAATGATCTTGAATTTTCCGCCGACAAGATCGCCGATGCAGCTATCTTTCACCGCCCGAATTGGCACCAGCGGCGCGCCGCATTTAACGCAGTAGCCACCGCCTCCGTTCTGCGAGACCATGCAGGCCTTGCAGATCTTGACGATCTGACGTGCCTCATCGGCGGCCAGCTCCCGGGGCTTATCCGAGGGCAAGGTCATCGGCGACGATGCCGCCGGTTGCGCCTCATCATGGACCGGAGCGGTGTCCCGGCGTGGGGACTGGTTTTGGGCGTCATCCTGACTCACAATTCGTCCTGGGGCTTCATTTCGGGCGTTGCGGCGGCCTGCCGAACGCGCGAAATGAGGGTTTGCCCGCGCATTTTGCCACGGCTCTGCCGGGAATCAACATTTCCCCGGCGCGGGCCAGGTTCGCTTGGCCCGCGCTCCCCGGAGAGGGCCGCTCCACCTCGGGCTCCTGGCTTTTGGTGCCCCCTGCCCTGTGCTATGCCGTGGTCCAAATGCTCTGGAGGCTCGATGCGCGAGGGTGCGTGGCCTCCACCCGAATGACCTGGTGCCTGGAGATCCTGGATGGCCCGTTCAAAAGTCTATATCGCCGATCTAGAAGACAATGCTGTGGTGGAGTCGACCTTTTTGCTCGCTGCAAAAAGCATCCGCGAGACCCGCTCCGGAGATCCTTACCTGAGCATGACGCTGCAGGATCGCAGCGGCACCATTGAGGTGCGGGCGTGGGACAACGCGCTGATGCTCGATAAACGCGCCGACATCGACGACTTTGTGGCCATCCGTGGGCGAGTGAGCAGCTACCGCGACAAGCTCCAGATCACGATCACCGACATGGAGCGCATCGACGATGCCTCGGTGGATCTGGCGGACTACATGCCGCATTCGCGCTGGTCGGCCGACGGGCTCTTTGAGCAGCTGCGCTCCCTGCTCACCCATCAGATTCAGAGCCCGGAGGTCCTGCGCTTTCTCAACGCCCTGCTGGACGATCCCGACTTCGCTCGACGCTACAAGCAGGCGCCGGCCGCCGTCACCAACCACCACAACTTCCTCGGCGGGCTCCTGGAGCACACCCTGTCCATGGCCCGGCTGGGGCTTCAGATGGCTCGGCACTACCAGGCCTATTATCCCGGGCTGGTGGACTCCGATCTGGTGATTGCCGGAGTGGTGCTCCATGACATGGGCAAGGTCGAAGAACTCTCTTACCGGCGCAGCTTCGACTACACGACCGAAGGGCGCATGGTGGGCCATATTGCCCGCGGCGCCGAGATCGTCGGACAGGTGGCCGCCGCTCTCACCCCGGAACTCGATCCGGACCTGGTCACCCACCTCAAGCATCTGGTCTTAAGTCATCACGGACGCATGGAATACGGCTCCCCGGTGACGCCGCGCACCGCTGAGGCAATGCTCCTGCACTTTTTGGACATGATCGACAGCCGCATGAACATGTGCTGGAATGCCTGCGAACCCCTGGTTTCCGGAGCGTCGGCCAGCGGCGGTTGGTCGGATTACCGCCGCGCGCTGGAAGGTTTTATGTTCGTACAACCTGCACCCGCTGGCGGCCGTTGGGGACAAGAGGGCCGCGTCATGCTCCAGGACACCGAAGGCCCGGGTCTGGCAACGAACACGTCCCCGGAGCCCGAAGCCAGGCCTGTCGCAGAGCCATCTTCGGCCCGTGCCGCCGAACCCCGCACGCCGCGTCCAGAAGACAAGAACCTGAGCCTCTTTGGCGAATGACCCCGCGAAGGGAGAGATTATGAGCATCCTTGATCGCCTCAACCTGTTGATTCGCTCCAACCTCAATGAGAGTTCGCGTGGCGAACGCGGCGGTACGCGCCGGGGCTTCCAGGATGTGGAGTCCAGCCTGCGCGATGCTCGCCGCCAACAGGCCGAGCTGCGCCGTGGCGAGAAGCAGCTCATTGAGCAGATCCGCGCCGAACGGGAAAAGGTCGACCAGTGGGAAGACCGGGCGATGCTCGCGCTGCGCAACGGCGATGAAGATTTGGCGCGGGAAGCACTCGTCGTTAAGAACCAGGCTATGACCCAGGCCCGACGTCTGCGGGATCAACTCGACGACCACCGCGCCTACATGCAAGACATTGCTCGCGCACTCGAAGCGCTGGAACACAAACTCGAGGGTACCCGGGGCAAGATGCAGGCTGCCTCAAGCCGCCAGAATGCCGGCCGCAGCACCCCGCGCAATGAGTCCGACTGGGACGCAGAGTTACGCCGACGCATGGAAGCGCGCGAGCGCGGGCAGGCACCGGAAGAAAGCCCCCAGGCCCCCGCGGGCGGCTCCCCCGAGGTCGACGACGAGACCTTTGATACCACGCGGTCGATGCGCGAGTTTGACCGAATGTCGAGCAAGATCGACAGCATGGAAGCCGAAATTGAAGCCATGCGCGAACTCAGCGACATCGGTGGCGATCCTCGCCGCGCCGAACTCGACTCGATCTTCAGTCGCCTCGAAGCGCGTAAGCCGCGTTCCAAAGCCCCCTCTCCACGCGAGGAACGCTCTCCTCGCAGCGATCACGACGATCTGGCCGACCTCAAGCGTAAGTTTCAGGAGTAGGTGACGTCCGTTACGAGGCTAGGATCACATTCTGACGAATAAAGAAGCGGCTCTCCCTTCAAGGGAGAGCCGCTTCTTTTGGTGGTGCCGCCTCCATGAACTCAGGGGCCAACCTCAATGGCCGCGCTTCGGCCGGTGGCTCCCTTCAGCACTCCGCTTCCCGGACCACCTCCCTCACCGCCTGGTCCGGGCGTCAGGGTGACATCTCCGAGATCGGCCTCGGTCAGCGGCGCCGTGGCGTAGATCGCAAACGAAGGTCCGCCGGCTCCCCCGCCGCCGGTACCTCCCTGGCCGCCATCGCCGCCATCGCCACCTTTGCCTCCGAATCCACTGTTGTTGCCCGATTCGTGGTTGCCGCCGGCTCCCCCGCCGCCACCATCGCCGCCATCGCCGCCCACACCGCCGTCTCCACCGCGTCCCCCTTCACCCCCCAGGACCTGCGCACTGCGTCCCGTAAACACACTGTTTTCCAGCACCAGCGCTATCGACGCCCCACCGTACTCGCCGCCCTGCCCCCCGGTACCGGGACACCCGCCTCCGCCCCCGCCGCCGCCGGCGCCTCCCCAGCTGTCGCATGCAAGCCACCCGGTGTCTTCATACCCTCCTCCTCCGCCGCCGCCTCCGCCGCCGCCTCCCGTCGCACCTACACCTCCATCCTCCCCACGACTTCCTGTCCACTGAAGGTTCGCAAAGCTGCCCCCGGCGTCACCCCCAGTACCCGAATCTCCTGGAGCGCCGTCCGTTCCCGCGGCTCCCTGGCCGCCGTCTCCCGAGCTAATGCTGTCAATGCCGCGTCGGCCTCCCGCGCCACCGCTGGCACCTCCTGCTCCGTTGACACCAGCGCTACCCCCCCCCACGTCGCCGTCTTCATCGCGAAATCCCGCATGTCCCCCCTGGCCGCCCCGGGCCACGCCGCCACAGGTTGCACTCCCCCCGGCTCCCGGAGAAGGCGGGTTGTCCTGATTGGTGCAGATGCCGACGCCGTTTCGACGGTCCGGCGCATTCCCCCCGCGCGCACCCGCGCTTCCGTTTCCTCCCGCGCTCCCGGGAGCCCCGGCCGCCCCCTGACCTCCGCGTCCCCCCTGCACGCGAGCATTCTCCAGCACCACCCCCTGACTATCCCGCAGCACCATGGCCACGGTGGTCTCTCCGGGGAGTGCGTCTTCGCCCACGATATCCAGGTTCACCAATCGGGTGGTGGCCTCAATGCCTTCGCCCACCATGGTGGGGCGTCCTCCGCTGACCACCACTCGCCCGGAGGGGTCATGCAACCACCCAAAAGCATATCCACCGATGATGTGGACGCCCTCACGCAGCTCAACCACCTCCTCGTAAGTCCCAACCTCCACCAAAATCAGGTCACGCTCCGGGTCGCCGGAGGCCACCTCCAGCGCCCGGCCAATCGTCGCCAGTGGGTGCTGCAACGTGCCCTCGTTGGTATCGTCACCGTAGGAGGCCACAAAATACGCCCGGGTGCCCCAGCCCTGACTCGGGCGACACGCCTCGCTTCCCTGGCGGCCAGGATTGGGAATTACGTTCTCCGAAAGACAGGCCTCCTCATCGGGCGTACCTTCGTCCGGCCCACCGTCGCCGCCGTCCGTCCCGCCATCGCCTCCCCCTCCGTCGGTGTCTGAATCGCCGCCATCCTCCCTACCGCTGTCCTCGGGATCGACGTCTTCCGAGGCATCGACGCCGGAGTCAAGCCCGGCGTCGGGAAACTCCGCCGTGACCACCGATTCTGCACAGCTCGCCAGCCCCAGAGCCAGCGTTAACCCGATCCATGACGTGCATCGCATGCGCTTCGTGTGTCGATTCACTCATCCTCCTCATTCCCCAAACCAGACTCAGGCATCACGAGGGCAAAATAGACTCTTTTACGATCGAAATCACCCCTGTACGGGGCGGTAGAAGAGCTTGTAGCTATGCAGACCTGTCGATACGCTCCCCTGAGCATATCGAGCAATGACTTTAGAATCGAGTGGACTGATGCGTATCTTACACACCTCGGACTTGCATCTGGGGGCGACACTGGAGCAAGCCTCCCTGGAAGACGAGCAGTCGCGCTTTTTAGAGTGGCTCTTTCTCACACTTCAGGAAGATCGCGTGGAGTGCCTGATCATCGCCGGCGACGTGTTTGACACCGGCCAGGCTCCTGCCCGCGCTCAGGGGCTCTATTATCGCTTCTTACAGCGCTGCAGCGGACTCCCGGCGCTTCGCAAGATTGTCGTCGTCGGCGGAAACCACGACTCCGCAAGCCAGCTCGATGCCCCGGCGCCGGTCCTTCAGTCCATCGCGGTGCAAGTCGTCGGGGGTCTCTCCTCCGATCCCGCGGGCTGGGATCGAGCGTTGATCCCGATCACCGACACCAAGGGCCATACCGAAGCGGTGATTGTGGCCACGCCCTACATCCACGAATCTCGCCTGGGCGTGGGGCGCATCGCTGGCGAGGGCGTGGATTCCGAACACACCCGCACCTTCTTTCAGGCGTTCGAAGACTTCTACACCGAGCTCGCCAGGCGCGCCCTTGCCAGCTATGGCCAGGTGCCCCTGGTCGGGGTCGCCCACCTTACCTGCCTGCCCGCTGCCCAGAAACTGCGGGATGATGACTTCAAAACCGACCTCCACCAGGTCGGCGCGCTGGGCGCCCTACCCCCTTCGATCTTTTGCGAGGACTATGCCTACGTGGCCCTGGGGCACATTCACCGCAGCTTTGCCGTCGAACGTGGCCGCGTCTGGTACAGCGGCACCCCGGTGCCGATCCGCTTTGGTGAAGCCCGCACTCCCCGGCAGGTCCTGCTGGTCGACATCGGCGAGGAGGTCGTGGTGACACCGCGCCGGGTTCCCGAGTTCCGGGCACTGCTCGAACTCCAGGACACGCCCGAGGAGCTAGAGAGGCTCGTCGGAACCCGCACCTGGGAGTCCCCCCTCCCCCCCTATCTGTCGATCGAATCACGCGTCGAAATCACTCGCCCGGGCACGCTGGACCGCCTACGCGAGCGCATCAACGAGCAATTCACTCCGGAAGAGCGGCCACGCATCATTGCCTTTCGCGAAGTGCTCACTGGCGACTCTGAAGTCAGTGAGTTCGGCGAAGCTCGAACCATCGACCTCGACACGCTGACTCCAGACCGGCTCTTTACGCGCCTCTATCGCTCCCAGAACCAGGGCCAGGCCCCCCCGCCGGAAATTCAACAGGCGTTCGCCAGCTTGCTCCCCCGCGACGACGCTCCGCTTGAACTCCCAATGGAAAACGCTCAACCATCACTTGAAGATATTTGAAGGTAATACATGCGGCTTCACCGCTTGAAGATTCAAAATCTGAACTCCTTTTACGGACTTCACCAGCTGGACTTCGACCCTGATTTAAGCGGCGTGCCGGTCTTTCTCATCCACGGCCCCACCGGTTCAGGGAAGACCACGCTGCTCGACGCGATCTGCCTGGCGCTCTTCGGTGCCACCCCACGTCTCGACGAGAGCAAGGGCAATGACGACCGTAAAAGCCACCAGGTGATGAGCTCCGGCACTGGCGAGTGTTTTGCAGAGCTGACCTTCAGCCGCCGAAACGATCAGGGACGACGAGACTACTACCGCGCCACCTGGTCTCTGCGGCGAGCCTACGGAAAGCCCGAGGGAGCCATTCAGCAGGCGGTGCGAAAGCTCGAGCAGCTCCCCGACGCGCATGCACCAGATGGCGAGGTGCTGACCGACGATAACCGCGCCAAGTATTTCGGCCCGGCCTTCGAGCAGGTGCTCAATGGCATGGAACTCGACGACTTCCTGCGCACGGTGATCTTGCCCCAGGGCAAGTTTGCCGAGTTCCTCCACGGTGATGAGGCCGTAAAAACAAAGCTCATCAAACAACTCACCGACGTCAGCGAGTTCAAGAGCATCGGCCAGGCCTGTGCGGAGAGATACAGCGAGACTCGCCAGGCAGTTCACGATCTGACGATCGAACTCAACGCCGGCGAACTTCTCAGCGACGAGGCCCGCGAGGCGCTCAGCGCCGAGCTTGCGTCGGCCCACGAGGCCCATCAGCAAGCCCGCGCAGCACATGACGCCGCCCGCGCTGCCCTGGACTGGCATCGACGCCATGACGAACTCCAGCGCGACGAGACCGCCGGCGCAGAGCGCCTCACTCGCGCACAGAAAGCCCTGGAGGAGCACTCTGAGTCGATTGCCGCGCTGGAGCTCGACCGCAACTTAAGCCCTGCCCGCGAGCCTCTGCGCGATCACGATCGAGTCACCCGAGAGTTGGCGACCCGCCAGGCGCGGGTGGTTTCGCTCGACGAAAAGCTCCCCGCCGCTCAAGAACGCGCGCGTCGGGCTGCTGAAGCCTTTCAGAAACACCGTGCCGGGTGGGCCAGCGCCGAAAAGGAACTGACCGACGCGGCCCTTCCGCTGAACGAGGCCCGTGCGCTTGATACTCGCAAGAGCGAGTGTCTGCGCGCGCTGGAAGCCTCCGACCAAAAACATCGGGAACTCAACCAGACTCTTAATGAGCTGCGGACGCGCCGAGAACGTGCGGAGCAGCAGCGCACCTCGCTGGAGCGCCAGCACCAGGCGCTCCTCCAGCGGGTGCCCGAGTCCCCATGGTCCGAATCACTTCACGAAGAAGTGCCCATCATGGGCCAACACATCGAAGCTCTCAAAGAGCGCTTTCACCAGCTGCAGCTCGACACACAGCAGATCGACGCTCGCCTCGAAGAGCTCGACAACGCCTCTCACGCCGCCAGAGAGCTAAACCTTGAGATTAAGAACTCCGAGAGTTTACTTGAGGTGTTAACTCTTCAGCACGAAGCCCACGCCGACGCGCTGACGAAACTCCTGGATGGCGCTTCCGATGCAAACGAAGCGCGGCGCGCCTGGACCGCGGAGATTCAGCGCCTGGACCGCCTGAATGCGCTCTTTGGACAAGCCTCTCGAGATGCCGACACGCTTCATTCCTTAAGCGGGGAACGCGCGCAGGCCGTTGAAGTGGCGGAAAAGGCAAAAGCAACACTTGAACTAAAATCTCAACTGGCCAAGGCGGCCCGGCAGGCGGAAGAGCAAAAGAAACGCGCCTACGATCTGGCACTGAAACAGAAAGACCGTGCCGAGCGTCGTTTCGGCCTGATTGAGGCACGCGAACTTCTGGAAAACGACAAGCCCTGCCCGGTCTGCGGCAGCAGCGAGCATCCCTATGCCGGCTCGGAACTCGGGCAGGAGGAGCTTCGCTCGGAACAAGATGACGCGCGCGAGCTCGTCGAGACTCTCACCCGGGAGCTTGAAGGCATCCGCGCAGAGGTCACGAAGACCGGCGCCGAACACAGCCACGCCAGCGCGGTTCACGACAATGCCAGCGCCACGCTGACTCAGACCACTCGACGCCTGAACGAGGGCTTCGAAGCGCTACGCCAACGGGTGGAGCCTGAGCTTGACGCCCCCCTGGAGCTTCGTAACGACTGGGAGGCCGCCTCTCTGACGTTTCAACAACGCGCCGAAGCCGCCGCCGAGCACAGCGACCGGCGCCGCCAGGAACTCGACGCGCTGGAGAGCGCGGTTGCCGAGCATCAGGCCTCCCGTGAGCGTCTCCAGGGCGCCCGCGAAGCGCTCGTCAAACTGACGCCCAGGCTCGAAAAGGAAAAAGCCGACATGGAGCGCCTGCGACGCGAGCTTGATGCGCTACAGGAGCGCGTAAATTCGGGCAACGAGACGACTCACGCTCAAACGCTCACCCTGTCGGAACGGCTCCGGGAGCTCGAACGACCAGCGGATGTAGGGCCCGAGGCCCCGCTGACGGACCAGGTCAGCGCGCTGAGCGACCACCTCAACCTCCTGAGCCGGGAGCGCGAACTTCGCAACAGCCTCTCGCGCGAGCGCGACGTTCTGGAAAAGAAGCGTGGTGAACTTGATACCGAAGACGCCGCGCTGCAGGCGCAACTCCACACCCGACAGGAATCCCTCGACGGTCTTACGCGCGAACTCGAGGGACAGCGCCAGACGCTCAAGGACATTGTCGCCACGCGCGCCCAACTCTTCGAGGGGCAGCCGGTCGATGCCATCGAGGCCCGACTCAAGACCCGGCTCAGCGAGACCCGGGCCCGCCTGGAGGATGCCCGCCAGGCCGAAACCGACGCCCGGGCCACGTCTGAAAAACTGCAGGAGCACCTGCGCGCCGAACGCGCCGAACTTCAAGCTACCCTCGACCAACGCGCCAGACTCCAGCGCGAACTTGAAGCACTGGTGACCGAGCTTGCGGTTGCCTCGCTCGATGAGCTGCGCACGGGCGTTCTCGACGAGACCACTCGCGAGGAGCTCGACCGACTGTCCACACAACTTCGTCAGGAGTACACAACGGCCAATGAGCTGCTCGACAAGATCCGCAGCGAGCGTCAGACCCATCTCCAACGTCGCCCGGACGAGCCCCGGCCTCATGGTGAGGTTCAGGAGCAGGTCGAGCGCCTTGAGCTTCAGCTTCACGCGTGTGCGCAAGCACTCGGCAAGCTACAGCAACAGCTCGAAGATGATCGGGCTCGTCAGCAGAAGATGGCGCGTGGGCGCGAACGACTGGAAGCTCTTCAGCGCGAACACGGCGTCTGGAAAACCATCCACACCCTCATCGGCACGCGCGGCGGAGAGAGTTTTGAGCGCCACGCGTTGAGCTTCCACCTCCAGAACATTGCGGTCTTCGCCAACCACCATCTTCAGGAGTTGGCGCCCCGTTATGCCCTGAAGATCCGCCGTGATCAGGAGGGGTTGCCTCAGCTCGATTTTGAGATTCTTGACCGTAACCGCGCCAACAGCGTGCGTCCGGTAACGACCCTCTCTGGCGGGGAGTCCTTCCTCATCTCGCTCTCCCTGGCGATGGCGCTGGCGGACATGCGGCAGGTGCACATGCCGCTAGAGACACTAATGCTCGATGAGGGGTTCGGCACCCTCGATCAGGAGTCGCTACAGACGGTTATCGGCGTGCTCAACTCCCTGCAGGCTCGTAGCAACCGCCAGATCGGGCTCATCAGCCATGTTGAGGGGCTCAAGGAAAGCGTGGAGTACCGCGTGCGGGTTAGCCCGGAAGGTAACGGACGCTCCAGCCTGCACGTCGAGCGCCCCGATGTTGGGCTCCTCGCCTGACGCCGCCGCTCAATCGTCGAGCTCAAAACTCACGACTTTGCCGGCGACCGCCATGCAGCGTTCCCAATCGCCTTCCAGCTGGCCCATCCCGTAGAGGATGGCCTCGCGCACCCGGGCGCCCCCCCGAAGCTCCACGCCATCTAGCACCACGTCCGGGCCTACCTGCGCGCCCGCTCCGACCATCGCGTGCAGGCCGGCGAGAATTGGTCCAGCCAGCCGCGCTTTATCGTCGATGGTGGCTTCGTTGTAGATGTAGAGCGATTGCCCCAGTGCCTGCGGTAGTGGCGCCTGTTCAAAGAGCCCGGGCTCATGAAGCACACGTCGCGTCGTCTCAAAAAAGAGGCGAGGCGTATCGAGGGCGGCCCAGAAGCCTTCGTTGACCAGCGCGTTGATGCGCTCGCCTTTTTCCAGCAGGGGGATGTAGACATCGCCCACCATACAGCCCAGCTCCAGGGGAATCTGCCTCAAGAGCTCCGGCTCCAGGAAGTGCACCCCGGTGAAGTCATACTCGGCCAACGTCTCGGAGCTCGCCTGCGGATGGCGAGCATCACGCAGACCGCGAAGCTCGCCATCCTGGTTGAGCCATACCCGTCCCGGCTGATCCTCGGCCCTGGGGCGGACAACCATGGAGGCCAGCGCCCCACTCTCACGGTGGGCCTGGAGATGGGCACGAAGGTCGATGTTCATGACGCTGTCGCCGTTGAGCACAATCAGCGTCGCCTCTGGCTCTCCGAGCCCCTGCCAGATACCACGCACACCGCCGGCGGTCCCCAGAATCTCCCACTCACGAATGTAGGTCGGTCGAAGACCGAAGTTCGCGCAGAGCCGGTCAGCCACCGGCGGCACAGCATCGGGAAGATGGTGAAGGTTCATGCCGACGCGTTCCACACCTGCTCCGACCAGATGGTTGAGAGCGTACGCCACCAGCGGCGTGTTCAGAAAAGGCATCAGCGGTTTGGGCAACACGTCGGTCAGCGGTGCCAGGCGCGAGCCGTACCCCGCGCAGAGCACGCCACCGACCGGAGCGGGCCATGATTCTGCCATCATCGAACTCCACGATCAGGCCTTTAGGGGCCTTAAAACGATCAGCGGCCGAGCGCGCCTCTCAAGGTGCGCTCGGCCGTACAGGGGGCGACACGAAACGATGATTAATCAGAACTCGTCGCTATCCCAGGAACCACGCTTGGCGGAGACCGTTTCCTTTTCTTCGACCTCCTCTTCCTCAAAGTCGAACTGGGTCTCTTTCTTCTCCTGCCCCATGCCCATCTTCGCCTTGAGGGCCATCAGCGCTTCGTCGGCGCCATGATCTTCCTCCAGCGCGTCAAACTTCGCGGCCAGGTCATCGCCGCTGAAGCCTTCGGCGAGTTCGGCGGAGGCCTCGGCTTCGGCTTCCATCTGCTCGATCTTGCCGCTCATCCGGTCGAAGGCGTCGAAGGCCGAGGTGTCGCTCAGGCCGGACATCGTCTCCTGAATGGTCTTCTGCGCTTCGGCGCGCTTCTTGCGGGCAATGAGCAGATTCTTCTTGCGGCTGGCCTCTTCGATCTTGGCGTTGAGCTGACGCAGCGAATCGCGAAGTTTATCAGCCGCGGCTTTCTGAGCTTCCCATTGCTTTTGGAACTCGGAGCTGAGGTCGTCATGCTCTTTTTTGCGTGAAAGGGCTTCCCGGGCCAAATCGTCGCGCCCGGCACGCACCGCCATCATCGCCTTCTTCTCCCAGTCGCGCGCCTTACTCAGCTCATTATCGAGCTGCTTCTTGAGCCGCTTTTCATCGGCGATGGTAACCGCGACCTGCTTCTTGGCCTGAATCAACTGCTCCTTCATATCGAGGATAAGCTGATTGAGGATCTTCTCCGGATCCTCGGCGCGGCTGATCAGGTCGTTGATGTTGGCTTTGAGGAGCGTGCCGATCCGATTAAAGAGTCCCATGTATTCTCTCCTATGTGCCCGACGCGCCGGTGGGGGGATGGCGTTCGGGCTCCAGCGATGGACGTATGCCGGGGATTGCAGTGGTGCGAGCAGCGAGCGCCTTACTCAGACCTGTGAGGACGCTTCAGCAGCGGGTCTGGATTCGCCCACGATGGCACGAAGCTCCTCGTAGTGTTCCCGCACTGCAATGGCCAACGCATCAATGGTCGCCTGAAATTCGTTATGGTCGAGGTTCTCGCTCTGCAGCGTATCAACAATGACCACGGCATCATCTTCCAGACCGTAGGCACCGGCAACCATGGACGTGGCGTTGAGCTCCAACAGCCTTTTAAAGAGCACGTCGCGGGTCGCCTTCTCGGGAGCCTCCATCAGCTTTACCCGAAAAGTCAGCACCGGAGGGGTGTGATAGACGACGATGTTGTCGATGTGATCGACCTCATCATGAATCAACCACAGCCCGTCCTGGACCTGCTCAAAAGGCAGGCCGTGCTCAATGATAAAGGTCTCAATTTTGTCGTTGGTGACCATAAACACCATCCTCCCGGATCTTCAGTGCCGAAAGCTCGTGTAAGCGACACGGTACGCGCGCCCGCGGCGCAAGAATCGCCCGGCGGTCAAGCCTAAGAACCACCCACCAGGCGCCAACTTTATTTCCTTAAAGAACGCCCGCGAATCTTAGGAGCCGGCGCAAAAGGGTGTCAAGGCAGGGTCAACGACGCGGTTGTCTTCGTGTGTCGATGAGATACAATCGCCGCCGCTCTTACCCGGTGCGCATTCTGCCCGCCACTGCTTCTCTACGCGAAAGGACCCCCACGGTGCGATCTCTTGGACCCTATCGCCTCATCGAACGAATCGGCGTCGGTGGGATGGCCGAGGTCTATCTGGCGGATGCGATGCGCTCCGGCGGATTGGTGCAGCCCTGTGTGGTGAAACTGCTTCACCGCAACCTCGCCCGCGATCAGAGCTTTACGCGCATGTTGCTCGAAGAGGCCAAGCTCATCGCCTCCTTGCGTCACAATAACATCTCCAGCCTCTATGATGTGGGGGCCGAAGATGGGAACTTCTTCTTGGTCATGGAGTACGTCAACGGACGAGACCTTCATGCCATCCTGGCCGAATCGGCTCGCCGGGGCCGCGCGCTCCCGGTGGAGGCCGCCCTCTACATCGCGCGCGAAGTCTGCAAGGGGCTTCATTTTGCCCATACGCGGGCCGGCGCCGACGGTCGGCCACTGCAGCTGGTCCACCGTGATATCAGCCCGCAAAACATCCTGCTGAGCGTGCTCGGCGAGGTGAAGATCATCGACTTTGGCATCGCCAAGTTTGATTCACGACTCCGCGAGCATACGCGGGCCGGCGTTATCAAAGGTAAGTTCGGCTACATGAGTCCGGAGCAGGCCTGGGACGAGCCCCTAGATCATCGCTCCGACCTCTTTTCGGTGGCCATCTGCCTTTATGAAATGCTCAGCGGACGCTCGGTTTACGGGCAAAGCGACGATCCGATTACGATGCTTAAACGCGCCCGGCAGGCCGAGATTCGTCCCCTTGGGGAATGGCGAAGTGACCTGCCCGACGAGCTTTTGGCAGTGCTCAAGAAGGCGCTCTCCCACAAGCGCGAGCATCGGTTTCAGGACGCCCATGCCTTCGGGCAGGCTCTCACGTCGGTCCTGGCCGGAATCGCGCCCCGCTACACCGGGCTGGAGAGTGGCACACTGATTCGCGAGTTCTTTGACGAGAAAGACCCGGCACTCGAAGCGCTTTCCCCCTCGCGGAGTCCGGGGAGTCGGCGGCGAGATCCGCGCGCCCAGACCACCCGCAAAGCCCCGCCGCGCATTGAGCCTCAGGAGATCGAAGAGCATACCGCGCCGATGCAGGAGGTCCCGGACGAGGTACGCCTCAGCGGCGCCTATGCTCAGGTCCCTGCAGAGAGCGCGGGAGCCGATGATGCGACGTACGTGAAGACGGTACCGGCGGATTTTGCTCACGAAAAAACCGAACTCTTTGACGAGGCTCGCCTCTCGGGAGCACACGGGGTCATTTCACCAGACGAGGTGCGCGACTCCCCCCGCAGGCCGGCCCGTGACATGCGTGCCCCCTCGGCCTCTGGCTCCGGGCCCGTGGCGACATACCAGGACGCCTGGGGCGATGATGGCCCGGGAGAGTTGGAGCCCGAAACCAACCCTCATCACCGCTCTCCGGGGCGCTCCGGCGCCCAGGCCCACTACAACTCCGAAGCGTCCGATGCTGCCCCGCCTTACGAGAACGCGCGAGGAGCTGCAGCAAGGCAGCCCGGGCATGCTACCTATGCAACGCCCACGCCAGTGGCCGCGTCATCGCCGACGTCCGAGCAATCCGACGCCAGCGCGTTCGCACTTAATCGACGCTCTCAGATCGCCCTGGGGATTGTCCTCGTGCTCATCGCCCTGGGATTTCTGGCCATGCGCTTTTTGTAATTGGAAGGCTTACCCCGACAGGCGCGTTACTTGTCGATGCCGAAGTCTTCGCGCACCGAGAACTGTGGCTCGTCATTGCCGGCCGGGCGCTCGCCAGCACCATCGTCGACATAGGTTTCCAGCCTGGCAAACGAGAGGGCCTGCTGATTGTAGAGGGCGCTCTCCTCGTTCTCGAACACAAAGCGCACAGCTTTGACCGGGCGCCCCTGCTCGTCTTTGCCGGTCTGGACCACGTTGGACCAGGCCTTGATCTCGTCCTTGGGCACCAGGGTGCGCGGGGTGTCAAAGGTGGGGTAAACGCGAATCCTTTCTTCGGTGGCGTCGTAATCGTTGCGAGGGATGCTCATCGTATGCTCCGCAGCTAAAGTTTCTCGGACAGTTGGGTCGTCTTCATAACATCGCGAGCAGCGCGTGCTCTTCCACGATGGGGGGCAAAGATAACACCGCGCGACGCATTTCATAGCGGAAGGTCCATGAGCGAACTCGAAATCTTTGAGCGCTACCCTCAAACCCGCGCGCTAAACCACGTGAGCCTTTGCGAGAGCCCCACGCCGGTGGATACCTACCCGGCGCTGGCCGCAGAACTCGGCGTGCGCGACCTCATGGTCAAGCGCGACGACCTCACGGGCAAACTCTACGGCGGCAACAAGGTTCGAAAGCTCGAGTTCATCCTGGCCGACGCGCTGGCTGCCGGCCATCGCCGTGTCTGGACGGTGGGCGCCGTCGGAAGCCACCATGTACTGGCGACCGCGCTCTACGCGCGACAGGTAGGCCTGGAGCCTCACGCCCTGCACTTCCCCCAGCCAGTGACCCCCCATGTACGTGAGGTGCTCCAGGCGCTGAGCACCACCGCGCCCGTACTCACCCTGATTGAGTCCAAAAACGGGTTACCCTTTGCCATGGCCAAGACCCACATCCGAGAGTGGCTCTCTCGCGACAAAAACCCTTACTTCATCCCGGGCGGGGGCTCCTCCCCGCTGGGCGTGATCGGCTACGTCAATGCCGCCCTGGAACTCGCCGCCCAGATCGAGCGCGGGGAATGTCCGACGCCCGATGTGCTCTACGTGGCCGCGGGTACCTGTGGCACCTTAAGCGGGCTGGCCCTGGGAGCCAAAATGGCCGGCCTTCCCACAAAGATTGTGGGCGTACGAGTGGTCGATAAGGTCGTCTGCAACGTCCCGCTGGCCTGTCATATGGCCAACCGCGCGGGGGATCTTCTCCGCGAGGCCGGGGTGCCAGACGTGCCCCGCATTGGAGCCGGCGACCTCACCCTCCTCCACGACTTCTTCGGGGCGGGCTATGGCAAGACCACCCCCGAGGGGCGTACGATGATAGAGCGGGTGGCTCTCCACACCGAGTTTGCGCTCGAGCCGACCTACACGGCCAAAACCTTCGCCGCGATCGCAGCCGACGCCGAGAGCCTGGCTGACAAACGCGTGCTCTACTGGCATACCTTGAGCGGCGCCGACTTAAGCGGCTTGCTCACGCGCGCCCAGGTCGATTGGGATCTCCCCCCCGAGTATCAGCACCTTTTTTGAGCAGCCGCGCTGCATCATCGCGAGGCCCCATGCCCACCCGACGCATCATCTGCATTTGTACCGGTAATATCTGCCGATCCCCGATGGCCGCAGCCCTGCTACGCGCGAAGTTGGGGCAGCAGGCGGTGGTCATCTCCGCCGGCACGCTGGGCCTTCAGGGGCGTCCGGCAGCGCCCTTTGCACAACTGGCCGTGGAGCCTTTTGGCGCGTCGCTCGATGATCACCGCTCCCAGGGAATCTCGGTGCCGCTGATGCGCATGGCCGACCATGTGATCGTGATGTCTCCGCGCCATAGTCGTCACGTGCTCGGTCTGGCTCCGGAGCTCCAGGCACGCCTGGTCGAACTCTGGAACTTTGATCCCGAGCGCCAGACCGATGGGGGCATCCCCGATCCTGTGGGCCAAAGTCGCGAGGCCTTTGAGCATTGTTGCGCGCTCATCGATCGCTGCCTCACCACCTGGCTCGATACCCTCCCCCCCATCTGACGCTTTTGTAGTAGGGATCTTCTGTGATTGTCATCGGAATTGACCCCGGCAGCCGCTTTACCGGCTACGGCGTGATAAAGAAACGCGGCCAGGAACTCGAGCATCTGGCCAGCGGCCGCATTAACGCCTCCCGCGCCAAAACCTTCATCGAACGTCTGGAGATCATCTACGGCGGACTCACCTCGGTGCTGGGCCAGTTCCCGGTCGACCAGGCCGCCGTTGAAAGCGTCTTCGTGGCGCGCAACGCCATGTCGACCATCAAACTCGGCCAGGCCCGCGGTGTAGCGCTGCTGGCGCTGAGTCACGCCAAACTCGAACTCAACGAGTACGCCCCCACGCTGATCAAGCAAGCGGTCACCGGGCGAGGCCGGGCCTCCAAGGATACGGTGGGCCAGATGGTCCGTGTTCACCTGGGGCTGCGCGGCGAACTCGCGGAAGACGCGGCCGACGCCCTGGCAGTGGCGATTTGTCATTGTCAGGCGTTCGACTTTCAGCGGCGACTCGAATAGATTACCCCTGAACATGTACTCAGGAATGGATTCCGTTTTATGATCGCACATCTTACAGGCCACCTGCTCACTTCAGAGCTCGATCACGTCATTCTCGACGTGCGGGGCGTTGGCTACCAGGTATTTATGCCGGTAGGTCATGCCGGTAAACTTCGCCCCAATGAGGCTGCCGAAGTCTCACTCTGGGTGCATACCAGCGTGCGTGAAGACGCCATCCAGCTCTACGGCTTCGCCTCGGCCGATGACCGTCGCCTCTTCGCGAAGCTAATCTCGGTCAGCGGCATCGGCCCTAAAATCGGGCTGGCCGTGCTCTCGGAGTTGGAACCCGCCGAGGTGGTGCTGGCCGTGGAGCTCGACCGCATCGACACCTTCACCAAGGTTAGCGGCATCGGCAAAAAGACCGCCCAGCGCTTGATCCTGGAGCTGAAAAACGCCCTGGGTGACTTTAGCTTTGAGCGCGGTGCCACCCCCGCCGCCGCCCAGCATTCGACGATCGACGATCTGCGCTCCGCCTTGCAGAATCTGGGCTACCCCCCGGCGATGGTCGATGACACCGTCGATCATGTCGCCCGCGAGGCCACCGGCGACGAGCCGGTCGATGTGCTTCTGCGCATGGCCCTGAAACTTTTGCGCTAATTTGCACGCATCACCCCACGTTGCTGTCACAGGAAATGCCCCCCATGGCTCGCGATCCCAATATCGAGATGACCCCCATCGAAGACGACTCCAACTTCGACGAATTCCTGCGTCCCCGGCGCTTTGAGGAGTTCGTCGGGCAGGAGGCGATCAAGGATAACCTGCGGGTGATGGTCCAGTCGGCAAAGATGCGCAACGCTCCGCTCGACCACATCCTCTTCAGCGGACCGCCCGGGCTGGGAAAGACGTCCATGGCGCAGATTCTGGCCGAGGAAATGGGGGTCAATATCCACATTACCAGTGGGCCGGCGCTCGAAAAAAAAGGGGACCTGGCAGGCATCCTCACCTCCCTGGAGAAGGGGGAGATCCTCTTCATCGACGAGTGTCATCGCCTCTCACCGGTGGTCGAAGAGAACCTCTACCCGGCGATGGAGGACTTCTACTTCGACATCGTCATTGGCGAAGGTCCTCACGCGCGCAATATGAAGCTCTCGCTTCCGCCCTTTACACTGGTGGGGGCAACCACGCGCTCAGGGCTTCTTACAGCGCCGATGCGCGATCGCTTCGGCTATGTGGCGCGCCTGGATTACTACGGCGCCGAAGATCTGACCTCGGTATTGCAGCGCTCGGCGCGCATTTTGAACATCGGGCTATCGGAGCGCGGCGCCTTTGAGATCGCGCGGCGCAGCCGGGGCACGCCGCGCATTGCCAACCGGCTCTTGCACCGGGTGCGCGATTACGCCGTGGTCGGCAAGCACGCCACCATCGACGATGAACTCGCCGACTACGCCCTGGAGCGCCTGGAGGTCGACTCGGCCGGGTTCGACTACCTGGACCGACTTTACCTCGACGCCCTGGTGGTCAAGTTCGGCGGCGGCCCGACCGGCCTGGACACCCTGGCCAGCAGCATCGGCGAGGCCAAACACACCATCGAAGAAGTCATCGAGCCCTACCTTTTGCAGCAGGGGTTCATTCAGCGCACCCCGCGCGGGCGCGTGGCCTCGGCCAGCGCGTTTCGTCACCTGGGCGTCCCCATCAACAGCGGTAATCAGAGCTCGATCTTCTGAAACGCTGCTCCCGCGGTACAGGTCCTATGAACGAAAAAGCTGTCGAACACTTTCGAGCCTTTATGAAAGCCGTGGGTCTGGAAGATTCTCAAGACCCCGAGCTTGCGCGCACCGCAGAGCGTTTCTCAGCGCTGATGGAAGAGCTCTTCTACGGACTCACGCAAGAAGCCCCGGCCATCAGTACCTTTGACGCTCCCGGGTTGGAGCGAGGCGTTTCGGTCCAACGTCCCGTACTTACCTGTGCTCTGCCCTTTCAGAGCATGTGTGTGCATCACCTGCTCCCCTTCTTTGGCACGATCGACGTGGCGTATATCCCGGCGCATTCAATCGTCGGATTTGGGAGCATCGGGCGAGTGATCGACCATTTTGCCGCCCGCCCGCAGGTTCAGGAGCGACTGATCCTGGACATCAGCGACCACCTGGAGAAGACGCTTCAACCCGCCGGGCTTCTGGTACGTCTGCGGGCGCGCCAGCTCTGCATGGAGATGCGTGGCGCTCGCAAACAGGGCGAACTCATCTCGGTAGAGGCTCGCGGCATTCTCCAGCGCGGCGATCTGCGCGCCGAGATCATGAGTCAGTTCCAGCGCGCGGAAAAAGATCTATGAGCGAGAAGGCCCGAGTGTTGGTCGTGGGCGCGGGAGCCGCCGGCGTAAGCGCTGCACTCTGGCTGCACGACTTTGGCGTGCCCTTCGACTGGGTGGATGCCAGCGGCCGCATCGGGGGGCTTTTACACCGGGTCAACAACCGTATCGACAACTACCCGGCGGCCCGCTTTGCGCACGGACGCGAACTGGCCGCCGCGCTCCGAGACCAGGCCGGCGCGCTTCATCTGGCGCCGCGGGCGGCGACCGTGGCGGCATTTCACGCCCACGACGATGGCGTCAGCGTGACCTTTGAAGCCGGCGCCCCCCGCCTCTTCGACGCGCTCTTTCTGGCCACCGGCACGCGCTACCGCACCCTCGGGGTGCCCGGCGAGGCCGAGTGCATGGGGAGCGTGGTAAGCCAGAGTTCCATGGCCGATGCCGAGCGGGTTGCCGGAGGAAAGGTCGCGGTGGTCGGGGGCGGAGACGCCGCGCTGGAAAACGCGCTTCGCCTGGCCAGCTTCCAGTGCGATGTGCACGTCTTGATGCGCAGTGCCCCCCGCGCACGCGACGCTTTTATCGAAGAAGCCCGTCGCCATCCCCGGATCCACTTCGCCCCGGCTCCCACAGAAGTTCGGCGTATCGAGCCCCTGGCAAGCGGCTGTCGCCTTCACCTGAGCGGCCCCACCTCGGAGACACTCCAGGTTGCCGCACTCTTTGTGCGCATTGGCGTTGAGCCGGTCGTTCCCGACGCCCCCGGACTTCCGCGTGATGCGAGCGGCTACATCGTCACCGACCTGGAGCGCCGCACCCACCTCAAGCGCGTCTTTGCCCTGGGCGACATACGCCAGACCCGGCTCCGCTCGGTGGCCACCGCCGTCGGAGACGGCGCGCTGGCAGCCCGCGTTATCGCCACCGACCTGGCCTACCTCTGAGCGCCCCCGGAGCCCGAGAGCTTTGACCACCCTTGCCGCACCGTGCTACCTCGCCAGCATCATATCTTCGTGTGCCACCTCTTTTATGATTCAAGGAGCTCGCTGATGTTTAACGCTGTCCTGATCGCCAACCGCGGTGAGATTGCCGCTCGCATCGCCCGCACCTGCAAACGCATGGGCATTCGCACGGTCGCCGTCTACAGCGAGGCCGACGAAGGCGCACCGCATACGCAAATCGCCGACGAGGCCTACCTTATCGGGCCGGCTCACGTGACAAAGAGCTACCTCAACGCCGAGCGCATTCTGGAGGTCGCCCGAGAGGCCGGCGTCGATGCGATTCACCCCGGCTACGGACTCTTGAGCGAAAACGCCGAGTTTGTGCACGCGGTCGAAGCCGCCGGCATCACCTTTATCGGCCCCCGCGCCGAAGTCATGGAACTGATGGGCGATAAGGCTCGCGCTCGCGAGTTCGCTCAGAACGCCGGGGTGCCGGTTGTTCCCGGCTCCGACGGCGTAGTCGCCGACGAAGACGCCGCTATTGCCCTGGCCGAGACCATCGGCTACCCCGTGCTCGTCAAAGCCTCCGCCGGTGGTGGCGGCATCGGCATGAACCTGGCGACCAACGAGAAGAAGTTGCGCAAGGCCATCAAGGCCTCGGTACGACGCGCGGAGTCGGCCTTTGGCGACCCGAGCTTCTACCTGGAGCGCTACATTGAGAACCCGCGCCATATCGAGATTCAGGTGCTCGCCGACCACCATGGCAACGCCCTGCACCTCTTTGAGCGCGAGTGCAGCGTGCAGCGTCGCCACCAGAAGGTCATCGAAGAGGCCCCTTCCCCGCTGGTCTCTCGCCATCCTGGCCTGCGCGAGCGCATGGCAGACGCCGCTCTGGCGCTGGTGCGCGCCAGCGAATACACCAACGCAGGCACCGTAGAGTTCATCGCCGACGAAGCCGGCAACTTCTACTTCATTGAGATGAACACTCGCCTGCAGGTCGAACACCCGGTCACCGAAATGATCGCCGGGCTCGACCTTGTGGAGTGGCAGCTTCGCATTGCGGCCGGCGAGGAACTCACGCTCGCGCAGAGCGAACTCAGCATTGATGGCCATGCCATTGAGTGCCGCATCTACGCCGAAAATCCCGAGAAGATGTTCATGCCGGCCCCGGGCACCATCACCACCTGGACGCCCCCCCAGGGCGAAGGCGTTCGTCTCGACAGCGGCGTGATGGCCAACTGGGCCGTCACCCCCTACTACGATCCGCTCATCGCCAAGCTCATCGTACATGCTCCCGATCGCCCACAGGCCATCGCCCGCATGAAAGCGGCCCTTGGCGAGATGAACATCGGCGGGCTGACCACCAACCTGCAGATGCACCTGGAGCTGATGGACGATGCCGACTACCTGGCCGGCGACGTGCACACCGGCTGGCTGGAGAAGCGCTGAGCGCACTCACGACTGGAAAAATACGGCGCTCCGTGCGAAGACCTCCACCTCCCCACGGAGCCCACTTACCCCATTGATGACTGGAAGGAGAAAGAGATGGCTGAAGAAGTCCGCGCGCATATCACCGGCACCGTCTGGAAGATCGAAGTCGAGATCGGCGAAGAGGTCGAAGAAGACGATGATCTCGTCATCCTGGAATCCATGAAGATGGAAATGCCGGTGCCCGCCCCCTGTGACGGAATCGTCAAAGAGATCCGTATCAAAGAGGGCGATGCTGTTGAAGAAGATCAGGTGCTGGTGATCATGGCAGAGAGCTGATCAGACGCTCGACGGCCGCCTGAAACTCCCGGCCGCGATGCGCATAGCTCTCGAACATATCAAAGCTGGAACAGGCCGGGCTGAGCACAACAGTGCTCCCCGGCCTGGCCATTTTAAAGGCCTGCTCCACGGCGTTTTCCATCGATTCTGCACTGCGAATCTTCGCTGCGCCGGCCCCTTCCAACTCGGTGCGCATGCGCTCGGAAATCTGGCCAAGGAGCACCACCGCGCCGGCCTCGCGCGCGACGTACTTCGCCCAGCTCCGCAAGTCCAACCCCTTGTCGACGCCGCCGGCAATCACCACAAAGCCCGCCTCCAGGTTCTGCAGCCCGGCCAGTGAGGCATGAGCGTTGGTGGCCTTAGAGTCATCCACAAAGCTCACCTCGTTGCCTTCCCCCACAAACTCCATGCGATGGGCCAGCGGCTCAAAACTAAGCGCAGCCTCCACAATATGCGCCCAACTCACCCCCACGCTTCTGGCGAGCGCGGCGGCACAGGCCAGGTTCAGCTGATTGTGCGAGCCAAAGAGTTCCGTCTCATCAAAGGACTCCAACCAGCAGATGTCCACGCCCTCTTCTTCGCGCGCCCATCCCTGATCCCCGTCGAACCACACGGCCTCATCCAGCGGCGCCACATCTTCCGGCCGGTCCGAGAAACCGATGATGCGTTGCCCTTGAGGCTCTCGCAGCGACTTGCGCACCAAGCGATCGCGCATCGGCACCACGGCGCTGCCTTCCCCACGCTGCAACTCAAATATACGCAACTTGGCCTGGGCGTAGTCCGCAAAGCTCTCAAAGTAATCCAGGTGATCGGCGGCCACGTTCGTAATCGCGGCTGCAAGCGGCTGCAGATGATGGCAGCTCCAGAGTTGAAAGGCGCTGAGTTCGGCCACGACCACCGCCTCCGGCCCCAGCGTCTCGACCACCGCGCAGAGGGGCAGGCCGATATTACCGGCGACCACATGCTCCACGTCGGCCTGCTGGAGCATCTGCCCCACCAGCGAGGTCGTCGTGGTCTTGCCATCGGTGCCGGTGATGCCGATCCAGCGCGCCTGGCTGGCATCATAGGCCAGCTCCACCTCTGAGATGATCGCGCAACCCTGCGCGCGCGCTCTCTCAAAGTCCGGATGCGCAGGCTTCATCCCGGGAGACGCCACAATCACCTGACTCTCACCCAGATAATTCTCGCCGCCGACCAGGCGTACCGCGCTATGCAGTCGTTCGGCCACGTCTTCAAGTTCGTCCAGCGTTTTGATGTCGCTGAGCACCACTTCTTTACCGCGACGCGCGAGCAGGTTGGCCGCTGCCACCCCACTGACGCCGGCTCCCCAGACCGCAAAACGCTCCTGCTTCAACCACTGCTCACGCATCGCTTACTCCCCTTCGTTGAGCGGGCCATCAAAGCGCGGCTGCGGCTCTTCGTCGTGTTCCGTCTCGCCGGCGCGCAGCGCCAGCTCGGCCAGAATCTGGTCGGCCTGACGGAAGAAGTCATCCCCACCGAAAAAGATCACTTTGTCGCCGGGCTCCAGCGTCTCGAGCAGGTAGGCGTTGATATCGGGTTGTTTCGGGATGAAGGTCACATTCAGACCGTTGGCCTCAATGCGATCGACCACCGTCTGGGTGTTAATCCCGGGGATAGGATCTTCTTCCGCGGCGTACATCGTGGTGATGATGACCTCATCACTGCCCTGAAAGGCCTCGCCATACTCATCTTTGAGATACTTGATCAGGGTGTAGCGATAGGGCTTAAACACACTGACCAGCCGCCCATCCACCAGGTCACGGGCCGACTCCAGCACCTTTTTTATCCCCGTGGGGTGACTGATGTAGTCTTTGACGATGGTCACCCCGCCGCCGTGAGCGATGGTGAATCGATTCTCCAGCCCTTTATAGGTCGCCAGCGCCTGACCGATGACCTCGGGCGAAATGCCAATGCGGCGCGCCACGGCCACGGCTCCCATCGCGTTCACCACATTGTAGCGCCCCGGAAGGTTGAGTTCCCACTCCCCCATGACTTCATCGCGGTGATAGCCGCGAAAGCGAATTGGGAGCTGCCCCTTGTCGATAAGCTCGCCGCGAAACTCCGCCTGGTGCTCCATCGAATAGCCCGTAGGACGCAACGCCACCTGCTCGACCAGCTGCCGATTCCCCGCGCAGTCCAGGTTTACAAAGGCCTCTTTGAGGCGAGTATTCGATTCCAAGAAGGTCGCCATCTTGCCGATGATATCGTCGAGCCCCTCATAATAATTGAGGTGGTCGAGCTCCAGGAAGTTACAGGCGACGTAGTCGCACTCGATGTTGTGGTGAGAGCCATCGCTCTCATCGACTTCAACCACCATCCACTCGCCACCGGTGTCACGAGCATTGACCCCGAAGTTGTTCAGCATCCCACCGATCACAAAGCCCGGCTCCAGGCCGGCACACTCCATGATCCAGGCGATCATCGACGATACCGTGCCTTTGCCATGGGTGCCGGTGACCCCAATCGTGCGGTAGCCACGGAGCAGCTTCGCCAGAATCGAGGAGCGGTGCTCCACGGGGATGCCCGCCTCACGCGCAGCGACCAGCTCCACGTTTTCCTCGGGAATGGCCGTGGAAACCACCACCAGGTCGGCGCCTTCGACGTTTTTAGGATCGTGGCCAATGACCACATCCATCCCTTCGGAGCGCAAGGCCTCGGTGATGGAACTTTCCCGAACATCGGAGCCGGTCACCTGCACGCCGCGCGCATGTAAAATGCGCGCAACCGCCGAGACTCCGATGCCACCAATCCCCAGCATATGCACTCGCCCTAACCCGTCTGTCATCGCCTGACCTCTTGTCTCGCGTGTTCGTTGATATCGCGCCTCAAAGGCGCCGGCGCTGTCAGGTAGCACACTTCAGAGGGGCTGGCCAATTCTCGCCAGGCCACGTTGCATCCGCAGGTGGCCCTGCGCTAGGTTTCGCATCCCTGCCAACCTGTATGCATCCGCTCGCCATCAGCGCGGCATCCCTGACGATAAGGAATTTGCTATGGCTTCCAAACCACGTTGTTTTCGGCACTCCGGGCCCTGGCTCGTCTCGCTGGCGCTGGCCACCGGCACCCTGTGCACGGCCTGTCAGAGCAGTGAGCCCCGTGTGGTGCTCACCCAGGAGCAATGGAGCCAGGTGCGGGAACATATTCTGGAAGAAGCGCCCACGCCGAAGTACCCGATTGGCGCAACGTACGACGACACCATTGAGCTCATCGGACTCGATATTGATGGCGAGCTCAAGGCCGGCCAGGAGGTGACCTTCACCTGGTACTGGCGAGCGCTCCAGGATGTGGAGCGCGACTGGAAGATCTTTGTGCACTTCGACTCCCAGTCTCAGCCCTTGCGGCAGAACCTGGATCACTACCCGGTGGGAGACCTCTTCCGCACCCCTCTGTGGAAAGAGGGGCAGATCATCCGTGACCAACAGACGGTTAAACTGCGCGAAGACTTCCCACGCGGCGAAGCACTGCCTTATATCGGCTTGTTCCGCGACGATGTGCGTGCCGAGGTTCAGGGCAAAAGCATCACCGACGACCGGCGAGCTATCGGACCGCGCCTCAACATCGATGGCGTGCCCGTCGACACCTCCACCCTGCCCCGTTACGAAGTTCATAAACTCCGCAACGAGCAGAGCGAAACACTCACTCTCGACGGCAAGCTCAATGAAGCCCTGTGGAGCGAACTAAAAGCTCTGACCATCGAGGGTTTTAACTCCCGCGCCGCCTACGAAAGCACCGTCAAGCTCGCCTACGACGACACCTACCTCTACGTAGGCGCCTACCTCCAGGATGAGCATGTCTGGGCGACGCTCTCCGGTCGCGATGCCTCGTTATGGACCGAGGAGGTCTTCGAGTTTTTCATCGCGCCGGGGGGCCCCGATGCCGCCTACGTCGAGTTGCAGTTTAGTCCTCGTAACGTCGTCTTTGATGCGCTCTTCCCGCACCGCCCGGGCACCCGCAGCAAGAGCCGCAACCAGGATATCGCCGCCGCCAAACCCTTCACGATGCAGGGCCTGGAATCGGCCGCGCACGTCGAAGGGAGCCTCAATGACGAAGGTCAAAAAGACAGCTTCTGGTCCGTCGAAGTGCGCATCCCTCTTAAGGAGCTTCCCGGAGTCGACGGCGCGCCGCCCTCCGGGACGACCTGGCGGGCCAACCTCTACCGCTTTGACCGCCCCAGTGACGATAAGACCTTCGCCTACGGATGGAGCACTCGTCCCAGACGAGACTTCCATGATGTGAACCTCTTCGGCACTCTGGTATTTGTCGATCAGAGCAACGACTGATGCTCCCACCTACAAGCCTCCCCTCCCGAGCCAGCAAACGCACTGGCAAGGGGAAGCTGACGCAGCTATAGTGCGAGCATTGGCTACATTTGAACCGGGATAACCACACCGACGAGCGAGTTGTCATGGCCAGCGATAAGCGCAAACAGAGCCTCTATTTCCCCGAAGACTACCTCGACGAAATTCGCGAAGAGTCGCTGCGACAGGACCGCTCCATGTCCTGGGTCGTGCAGAAAGCCTGGGAAATCGCGCGCGACACCATTAAACAATTCCCCGCCGCCAATGACTTCCTGCAGGGCGAGGAAGACGAACAGGACTAAGGTGCCGACGCACCGGTCGTTCTGATATCATGAGCAAGAACGAGAAACGCCGCGCTCCCCATCGGGAGCGCGGCGTTTTCTTTAGCGCCTCAACAGCCGCCTTACTCGGCGTCGGTCGCGGCCCGCGGGTCGGGATGCACTCCGAAGGTCACCACCGACCAGGTCGAAGGCTCACGGGTCAACCAGACCGGGTCTTCGCCGTTGCGCTTAACGCTCCACATATCAAAGATGCGGTCGGCCAGACCGGGATCGACCACATTGGGGTTGGTCGCCGAGAAAATCAGGTCGTTCCCCCCCGGCGAGAGCCGCGCGCTAACCTGGCGCGTCACGCAGTTGGTGATGTCGACCTGCTGCTCCAGTTCGTCATAGCATCGTGACTCGTCGAAGTCCTCGGCGCCCAGGTTGCCGAAGATCTCTTCAAAAGTACCAGTCTGAGGATCGATGACCGTAATGGCCGAGCGCGGGATGTTGTTCTCAGCCCCCTCCACTGCCGGGTCACCCAGAGGGCGCACACACTCCCGGGACGCCGTCACATAGAGGCGACCGTCGGCTCCGAAACTCATGACATCATCAATGTCGGTGAACGCAAACGAACCATCTTCCTTCGTCCAGGCACAGCCGGCCTGAATCGGCTCGCCCTGGTAAGGGAAGTTCGGAAGGCCATAGGCCACGCGCTGAGGCATGCACATCGCGCGATCGTAGTCATCATTCGACGTGTCACAACGATGGACCGGGCCGCATTCCGCATCGGAGCTGCAGGCTTCGCCCAGATTGTCGGCATTGCTTATGTCGATGATATTCACCGTCGGCTCAATCGCGGTGCAGCGGTTCGCATCTCCACACTGCTGAGCGGTTCCGGTGCAGTCAGCGTTGGAACCACACTCCTGATAGTCATTGGGCCCCACGGTGAGAAACGCCACCAGGTTGCCATCGGCGCTAAACGCGGTCGGCAACACTCCCAGGAAGTAGCTTCCGGCCTCTCCGGGGTAATTCGCGCCGCTGATCGTCACCAGATTGTCTTCGGCGCCAATCGGCGTACCCAGCTCCCCGACGAGCACGTCGACCGTCTCCAGGGTGGGCATAAAGAGCGCCGTCCGACCACTGACCGGGTCAATCTCCCAGTGCGCTACAATTGGAGACTCCTCACCCTCGCCTTCTTCGGCGACTACACCGATGATCTGGGGCTCGCCACCGATCGCTTTGTAGTACGCGGTCGTGCCATCAAGATACGCCACGCCCTGGCCACGCACCCGCGCGTCAAAGACCGACTCAACAAAGAGCTCCAGAGCTCCGCTGACTTCCAGGGTCTCCGAATCGATCGAGGCGACGTACACATTCTTTAAGCCGCCTTCAACCTGTTCCAGATACACAAAATGTGAGAGCGACTGCGTGACCCCGCACAGGTTAGGCGGCGCACAGTCCGCGCTCTCGGGGACCAGCGAATGATGGGTCTCGTCGCTGGTGGCAAAAAGACGCAGTTCATAGCCCTGACCGGATGCCACGGAACTACGAACGTACGTGATGACATAGTCTTCGTCCTCGATCACCGGCTCATCGCCGGTGTCGCCCTCGTCAGCGACGCCGCAGATGCCCGTCTCCAGGCACACATTGGGAGCCTCACAATCGGCGTTCGTCTCGCAGGCCTGACCGCCCTGGTCGCCATCATCTCCTGAGCAGGCCGTGGTGGCCCCAAGAGCAAGCGCACCGCTCACCAGCAGCGGCCAGCCCAACTTCTTCGCGTCAAATTGCATCGATCCTACTCCTTGCTATCTATTTGAGAGGCCTTCCGAGGCATGGCGTCGCCGAAGAGCGCCGGCGCGTCACACATAAGCGCTGCGCACTATAGGTCGTGGGAATCGACCGAATCAAGGCCTGGGGTGCGCTTGACCTCTTGCCAGAGCCTCTCAAGCTCATCCAGGCTTAGCGCCTCCAGACACAGCCCCCGCGCCGCCGCCAACGCTTGTACCTTAGCGAGACGCACCTCAAACCTGGCATGCGCCGCGGCCAGCGTCTCTTCGGCATCCAGATTGAGGTGGCGCGCCAGATTCACCACCGCGAGAAGCAGGTCTCCGAGTTCGGCACGCACCCGCTCCCGCGTGATATCTACGGCATCGGTGTAGGGCGGCAGCTCGGCGCGCAGCTCCGCGAGTTCTTCGGCGACCTTGGCCAGGGGACCGGCAACATCGGGCCAGTCAAATCCCCAGGAAGCGGCTTGCTCCCCACTGCGCTGCGCGCGTTGCAAAGCGCTCTCCCCCTCGGTAGACGAGACGTTGGTTCGGTCTTTCATACGAAACCTCGATTCGCCAACCGAAGCCTCTTCGGCAGTCGTGACGATTTGTTAAATTACGTTGGACCTCCCGATACCCGACACTTAGAATGCGCCGAGTTTCGAGAGCGCGCCCACTCTTCTTAAAGCGAGACCTACGCGGTGTCATCAAAAGCCATGGTTGCAGGCCGGGGGAAAGCATGGACGCAGCTCCCGCTGCGTCTGCTGGTGCTGCTGCTTTGCACATTCGCCGGGCTGCTCGCAGGGCCTTCCCTCGCCACGGCGCAGCTCGACGACGCGAACATGGAAAAGATGATCGCGCGCGTCGGCGAAACCCCAAACAACGTGGAAGAAGGGGGAGTGCTGGCGCCCTCGACCGTCGTGCCCTTGAATCTGGAAGTGCACTGGCGCCTCTGGCTCCAGATGGCACGCGCGGGCCAGCCCGGCCTCGAAGAGTTGCGTGCGCTGCGTGACGACGCGCTCAGCTTTGGCCACGTCTCGCTGCCCGAGCACGCTCTGGCGGTCCTCGCGGTAGCCCGAGAGCGCGAGACCTACGGGCTCAGCGCCGCCGATGCCGAAGCGCTTGTGCAGATGGCCATGACCATGGCACCGCAGCTCCCCTACCCGGCCCTGGAGCTCGCCAGATTACGCATCATCGAAACGCCGACCGCCCCTCATCGCGCGATCGCTCCCCTGGTTGAGGGGGTACGCCGAGGGGCACACTGGCTCGACTCAAAAACATCGTGGACGCTGAAACTTTGCCTGCTCTTTCTGACCAGCGCGCTGGTCAGCTTTGGCGCCTTCATGCTCGCGCAACTCTTGCGCTATTTCGGTGTGGCGGCCTACGACGGCGCCCGTATGTTGCCGCGAGGGTTCTCGTCAAACCAGACGGTGATCGTATTGGTCGCGCTGGTTATCGTGCCCGGGCTGGTGCTTCGCTCCCCGCTGATGTCGATGCTGATCATGCTCGCGCTGGTCATCCCTTTTCAGCGCCTCAATGAACGAGCGGTCTCAGCTGCCTTTCTGGCGCTTATCCTTGCCCTCCCCTCTCTCGACAGCGCGCTCAGTCACCACGTCCTCTACCCGGGCTCACCGGCGCAAGAACTCTCCCATACGCACCAACAATTCTGCGATACCGACTGCCTCCAACGCGCCGAAACCACTCTGAAACAGGGAGCCTCTCCGGTTGAGACGTACGCCGCGGCCGTGGCCCTTTTTCGCACCGGTCAGCCGGCAGCGATGGCGCGTATCGTTGAGCTGGGAGCCGGCGAGTCCTCGCAAAGCCCCCTACGTCTACGCGCGCAGTGGGAGAACCTCATCGGTGCAGCGCTCGCCACGCAGGGCAACCCCGAGGAGGCCCTGCGCCACTTTGAACGTGCGGCCGAACTCATGCCCAACGCCGCGGCGCCCGTGTTCAATCAGATGCGTGCCCTGCAGCTGGCCGGCGATGTGGAAAGCGGCTACGACGCGTTGGACCAGGCCGTACGCCACGACCTCGCCATGGTCAGCCGCTACCTTGACACCAGCCGACGCGACGCCAACAGCCTGCTGATCATCATGATGCTCAGCGCCGATCAGATCTGGAGCGTCCACAAAGACCATGCCAGCACCCAACCCGCCGTCTCGTTGATTTCGCCTATCTGGACCGCACTCGCCGGCCCCATGGTACCGCTCTCTCGAGCCCCCTTCCTGGCAGGCTTCGGTCTGCTGTGGTTGCTGATGACCCTGCAGCTCCCCCGTTCCAACCGGGTGAGCTCCCCCTGTCCGAAATGCGGCCTGGCTCGCGACCCGGAAGATGCCGACCGACTCGGTGGACATCACTACTGCCTGCCCTGCTATCAGACCTTTGTCTCGGGAGCGACGCTGGACTATCACGCCCGGGTGCACAGCGAGACCTCGCTGGGCCGTCGCGACCGATTCCAGTCTTTTTTAAGGCGTGCCCTCTCACTGCTCTTGCCGGGCACCGGGCACACCCTCGGTGGCCATGCGATTCGTGGCACCCTGGCCTTCGGGCTCTTGAGCTTCGGCGCTCTCTGGTGGCTCTATCCCATGGGCTTGTGGCGGGTGGCCACCGAACTCTTCGATGATCGCTGGGGCGGACAACTCGCACTCGCCACGGTGATGATAGCGCTCGGCGCCCTGATGGGCCTGTTCGGATGTTTCCGGGGGATTGAGCCCACGCGTGTGAGCCCCTCCGCCAAGCGGGAGGACGCCTGATGAGCCTTTCTCCGGGAGCTGTCCCTCCCTCCCCCGGACGTCCCTCCGGGCTGGCCGTGCTCGTACTGCACCACAGTGTGACCGTGGTCATCCTCGTGCTTTTTATCGGCATCGGCGTCTGGAGTTATTTGACCTTCCAGAAGACCGATTTCTTTGTTGCCGTCGACCGCGACAACCTCCAGGCACAATTGAGCCCCCCGCTGCTCGAGGCCCAGCGCCAGCGCATCGACATGGCGCTCCAGGTCTATGCCCGAATCCACGAACATTACCCGGCAAACCTCCGCGAACTCGTCGACCAGGGATTGCTGCTGCCTTCCGATTTGTATTACCCTGCCGGGTCCGAGCTCTGGGCCTATCAACGCGACGTGGATAGCTTTGAGCTCACGCTGATCCTTTCCCAGGGTGACCCGGCGTCGCCCTGAACCTGCCCCCCTTACACGAGGCCGTCTCAGTTGTCCGACACCGACTTGCTCCAACTTCACCTTGAGTTCGCCGACGCCGAGGTCGCGCGTTACATCTACGGGCACCGCGACGCGTTCCTAAAACTGATCGAAACTCGCCTGGATGTGCGCATCGGCGCCCGAGGCACCGACGCGCGCATTGAAGGCGCTGGCTCCGATGTCCGGGTGGCCGAGCGCGTCCTGCGCCAACTCTACAACCTGGGCAAACGCGGCCATCATTTAAGCGCCGTGGATGTCGGGCGCGCCATCGACCTGCTGGTCCGCGACCCCGAACTCAACCTGGTTGACATCTTCACCGACCGGGTTCTGGCGACCAAACATAACCAGATCATCTCCCCAAAGGGGTTGGCTCAAAAGGCCTACGTCGACGCGATCCGCAAGCACGACGTGGTCTTTGGCATCGGCCCGGCCGGCACCGGGAAGACCTACCTGGCGATGGCCATGGCCCTCTCCGCCTACTTCTCCAAAAGTGTCAAACGCATCATCCTCACCCGCCCCGCCGTGGAAGCCGGCGAGAAGCTAGGCTTCTTGCCGGGTGACCTGGCCGAAAAGGTCAACCCCTACCTGCGGCCGCTCTACGATGCGCTTCACGACATGGTAGAACTGGAGAAGGCCGAGATGATGTTGGAGCGCGGTGTCGTGGAGGTGGCCCCCCTGGCCTTTATGCGGGGCCGCACCCTCAACGATGCGTTCATCATTTTTGATGAGGCCCAGAACGCGACCAACGCTCAGGTGAAGATGTTCTTGACCCGCATTGGCTTTAACTCCCGGGCCGTCATCACCGGTGACATCACCCAGATCGACCTCCCCTCCAAACGCATGAGCGGACTGGTGGAGGCCGAACGAGTCCTGGACAACATCCCCGGCATCGCATTTTGTCGCTTTTCCCAGCACGATGTCGTGCGCCATCCCCTGGTGCAGAAGATCATCGACGCCTACGAGCGCAAAGCTCAGATGGAGCTGGAAGCCGAGCACGGCCATAAAAGCGAATCCTGAGCGGCTCCTTCCCCTCTGCGAAAGCAGGCTCTAACCTCTTCGCAGGGGGCCCCGCTCTTAGCGATCCCGATACCTACATTTTTCCCGTGACGAGAACCGGCAGGCCACAGTCACCGTAGCGCCGGCCGGACATGTCACGGCCTCGGCTCGCCGTGCCGGGCGCTGATTGTTCCCTTTCCGGAGCCTGTGATAGCTTCGCCCCCCTGACTCGTTCGCGACAACCTCGCTTCTGCCGCTTTGCGGCAGCCTGCCTCGCCACCGCCATGTCTGACTCATACGATAAGCCCCCGCCCTTCTCCCCTCCGGCTGAAGGAGGGAGGCTTCCCTTTGACATTGATGACGGCGACCTTTTCTCAAGCGTCCCTGACGATCAGGTGCTGAGCTCTGCCCCGGTGAGCCCCGCACAGCCCCCCCCGCCGACACGGGGGCGAACGACCCGCCATCCCGCTACCACTCTCCTGGTGGAAAGCCCCGGGCAGGCGCCACAACAGGTCATGGTCAGCGGGCGCCGATTTATGATCGGTGGACCTCGTGCAGATCTCCCACTCCACGATCGCTTTGTCTCGCGCTGGCATGCCCAGCTCACCCGCGAGGATGGCTCCTGGGTGCTCGAAGACCTCGGCAGCCATAACGGCGTCTATCTGCGTATCGCCGACGAATTCGTCATGGAGGACGGTGACGAAATCCTGGTGGGATCTCAGCGCCTGGCCTTTCGTACCGGCTGGGATACTTCGGGCACATCCCACACCGGGGACGTCCCCACCCTGGGCGCGCCGAGATTACCGTCGGCCCCTCGCCTGGTGGAATACGTCGAAGACGGACACATTCGTGGCATCTATCCCATCGTCGACTCCATGCTTATCGGGCGCTACAACGCCGATCTGCACTACCCTCACGATGAACACCTCTCCTCGCCACACGCCAGCTTTGAGCGACGAGACGGGCAGTTCTACCTGCGGGACCTAGTCAGCGAAACGGGCACCTTCATTCGAATTCGCGGCGCGGTCGAGCTGATCGATGGTGACTGCTTTAGCCTCGGCCGCACCCGGCTTCAGGTTCGGTACTCCTTATGAACAATCCCCCCCGGATGCGCGCCTCACTCTTGCTCCTGACCCTGGGACTGATGTCGGCCACCGCCTGTGCCAGCGCCCCCGGCCCGGCCTCTTCCTTTGATGTGGTCATGCGTGTGCAGCCCGAAGACCGCGTCAGCGACACCGCGGCTCTCACGCTCCTCGACGACGGCACCTGGCGCCTGCAATCCGATACCGGGGAAGTCTGGCGCTGGGACCTGGCTAAGGGCGACGTCGTGGAGTACCGCTCCGAGAGCAGCACGCACATCTTCGCGGTGCTGCAGACCGAGCGAAAGGCCCTGCGCCTGCAGCGTCTGGATTCGTGGCCGATGCGCCCCCGGGGAGCCGGAAAGCTGGCACGCCTTCGTGCAGGTGAGCAGACCTGCGTCGGAGAGGGCTCCTGGAGTGATGCGCGCTGCACGCATGAAAATGGTCAGCGCTGGAGCGTGTATGAACTCGCCAGCACCGATGACACGACGAGGATGGCCCCGGCCACCGATAAGGAGTTGAGCCTCCCCTACCGTCGTGCAGCCATGATGCAAGCGCACGCCCAGGGCCCGGTTTTCGAAGGATCGCTTCCCGAGGGACGCTGGCTGGCCATTGCCAGCCAGCCCCGACGCGGCCGCTTCGCGGCCGCGCCCCGCGTCGGCTTAAGCCAGCGCTGCGACCTGAACAGCCCCGACCTCCACACCGCAGCACGTTTTGTATCGGTTGAGGCCTGGCCCGCCGAGCTGAGTGAGCACCCGGTCGCCATCGAAGCGCGCGCCATCGCCTCCGGAACCGACGCCCTGATCCGTTGCCCCGCCGGCGCCTCCCCCCTGGTCGAGATGCCCTCCATCGCTCGCCCCCTGATGACCTCGTTTGACGATCGTCTCCTGGGACCTGCCGGCTTTGCCATGCAGCCCCGCGCGGTCTCCGAGGCCAGCGCCCGGGCCTGGAGCCTGAGCGCGGCCTTTGGCGCGGTGGGCGACTGGGAACTCGCCGCGTTCTGGGCCGAACGCGCCCTGGCCGAATCGCCGCCCGGGAGCGACCTGGAATCCCTCGCACTCAGCGTTATGGATCTCCTGGCCACCGGGGGAGCCACCGACGCCGCCCTTCGGGTCGCCTATCACGCCACCCGCGATGTCTGGAACCGCGACAACATCCCCGCACAACTCGACGGCGCCGCTGTGCTTCACGCGCAATTGGGCCAGGTCGACGCCTACCTCAAGCGCATCCAACGCCAGCAAGATCTTGCCGCGCGCCACCGCGATGACCGCCGCCTGGCCTGGTACCGCTGGTCCGAGCTGCGCACCCGCCACGCCGCTCGTCAGAGCTCCGAGGGCAGCGCCTACCGCGAAGACATCGTCGGGTTTGAAAAAACACACCAGCCCGACTGGGCGCTGGCCATCTGGGCCATGCTCGGAATGCACGATGAGTCGCTGCCCGCCGTCCAGGGCCCCGAAGAACTCCAAAACCGCTTCCAGGATGCCGGCGCACTCGAACTCTGGCAGGCCGTCTTTGAACCGAACTCACTCCAACGCTGCACGTCCGACGATGTACTTCGTGACTGCACGGCCACCTCCTACGGTTTGCGACCCCGCGCCGACGGGGAGCCGGCCCTCATGGACACGCTTGCCGGCGTGCCCGTGATCAGCCTGCGAAAGGCCTACCCACTCCCCCACTTTCAGAACACCGCAAACACACTGGAGAACCCGGCAGCGCGCGCAAATTACTGGATCGCGCTTCTCCCCCTTGTCCATGACGCTGACGCCCCTGCGGCCCTCAGGGAGACCCTCAGCGCCATGAGCGAGGTCTATGCCGACAAAACGAGCATCTGCGAGTTCCGGCATGCGTTTGCAGCGCACTTTGCCCATGCCGCCAACCGGGGCGATCGCCCCTTCCTGGGGCGCGCCCGACGCCAGTGGGTGGAGTTCGTGAACTGGTGGGCCGCTCAGGGAGTGGATGCCCTCTGCGAAAGTCCGAGCGCGCTGATCAACGCCCTGAACATGCGTCAACAAGACGCCAACTCCTGGACTCGGCAGGCACTCCCCCTCTTAGAAGAGCGCCTGCTTCGGGCTTCCGAAGAGAGCGTCCCGGTCGCCGAGGTCGCCGACGCGGCATCCCTTGCCAGCACGCTGGGCGACAAAGACCATTGCACCCGCTGGCACCTGGCACTCACCCTGGCCGCGTCTCAGCGAGGCCATGTCCAACTTGCGCAGAACCACCTGATTCAGGCCACCGGCTGCGCATCACAATCGGTGGAGCTACGCGCCCATCGCGATCTCCTGGCAGCCTACCTGGAGTTTGAGAGCAGCGCCGGGCGACGCGGATTCGGCCCTTCCACGGCGGGAGCCGAACTGCGAGCGATGACCCGCAAAAATCTGCCCGCATCGGGGTGCGTGGGACTGGTGCCGCTGAACTTCGATCTGGAACACCACCTGCCGGATACCCTGCGCACCCTGGCCTCTCGCATCGCGCTTAACAACCTCCGTGATCAGCCTCTGGGGGTGGTGACGGCTTCCCACCTGCTAGCGCAATCGCGCGCCGGGGTACGCGCCGGCCTGCGGGCACTGGCCACCGGCGATGTACGAAGTGCGGCCCGGGCCCTCCACGCCGCGCGCTCGGGTTTTGCCTCCCTGGATCACCGGCCCGGTCTGGCGCTCACGGACTTCATCGACCAGACGGTGTTCGGCGACCACATGCAGGCCCTGGCCGACGCTCCGGCCGACGCCTGGCAGACGATTGAACTCCCCCAAACCGGCGTCCCGCTGCGCAGCGGGCAGGCCACCGCCTGGCTGGAAGGCCTCAGCCCCCGGCACCCGGAGTATGGCAGCCCCCTCCATGTTGCGACGTTGCTCACCCTGGGACTCAACGACGAAGCCGCTCGCCTCGTCGCCGGGCGCGAGCAGACCCTGCCCCGGCTCTGCGTCTCATTAAGCTCCGAGCGATAAGCCTGCGAGCCCTGGAGAACGCTTTTCTCCCCCTGGATTTCAGCTCGGCGAGCGCGTCCCCCGGGCTAAAACCTCAAGCAATGCATCACAAAAGGCTCAACCATTTTCTCAAGATTGGCCTTCCGCCGATGTCCGGGCCTTGCGCTGCACAAGCCGTGGAGCGTCAGCGCTCGTCAGGAGTGCTCTCGTCGGGCCGAGATGAGCCCGCAAGTTGACGGCCTGCTTCCAGAAGCATCGATGCTGCTACCGGCTCCGCGCCCTCGCAACGCGCCTGCCAGTGCCGGAGCTGCGCATCCCATGCTGACGTACGCCCGTGGCGTCCAGCGTCGAGCAAGAGCGCGCTGGCGTCTTCCCGGCAATCCCTGTCCATCGCCTCGGCGTCCACCAGCTGCCCGGTAAAGGGGTCGCGGATCGTGTCGTGATTCAGCCCCTGGATCACACCGATCAAAATCGGCACAAAGAGCACCACCGCCGTGCCAAAAAAGAGCACGTAACCCGCGCGCCTGGCCTGACGTGCCACGGTCTCAACGCGTTGTTTTCGGGCATCCGGAGATGTCTCAGCGGGCGGGGTTGTCTGGGCCATGGTCGCGTCGTCGGGCGGAAGGAATGGGTTCGGCGCTGGATCTCTTCCATAAACGAAGGGCCGCTCAGGTGCAATCGCCCCGGCGGCCCTTCCAGATTCAGCGCGACGCCATAGTGGCGTTCAGCTCGCGGCTTCGAAGTCTTCGTAGAGCTCGTCGACCCCGGGCATCTCACGGAGACGCTCGCGGGCAACCTTCCACGCGGCTTCCATGATCCAGCTCAACGAGCGATCCTGACGCAGCGCCTCCTGGCGCATATCGTTCAGAAGCTCTTCGGGCAGGTACAGGGTCATTTTTTTCTTGGTGGCCATCGAGTCCTCCGTGACTTCGGCGCGGGAGCATTTGCCTGGAGAGTGAAGTGCCGTCAGTGGCGGTGTCTCTCCTACATCGGAGCACCACCCTATCCGAGGTCGCGGATCCGTCAATTTTTCTTCACTAGAACTTACTTCATGCCATATACGATTAAAAACAACCCAAGCCCCGCCCCTAACCTTCAAGCCCTACTTGAAGAAACTATGCATCAATGCGACCACCTGGCCCGTCGAGATCATGATCCGGTGGGGAGAGTCTGGGAGTATACCGATGCTGAAGACCGCGAGATTGTAGCGCTTTTCGCCAGCGGGCTGGCCTACGGGCAGGTACGCGTGTTGCGCGAGGCCATCTCCGAAGCCCTGGCGCCCCTGGGCGATCGTCCGGCCCACACACTTCGACAGCTCTCTCCCGAGGAGCTCGGTGCGCTCTGGCCAGCGTTCACCTATCGGATGACCCGGGGTGAAGACCTGGCCGATCTGGCCTGCGCCATCGCCCGGACGCTGCAACGCGAAGGCTCCCTCCGCGCGCTCTACCTCGCCGGCGCCGCGGGGCGCCGGGAGGTCGCGACGCCAACCGACCACCTGGAGGCCGCATCCCACTTCGTGCGCGCGCTGCGCGCACGCCGCATGCGCCCGGAGCTCGCCCGCGGGTTTCGCTACCTGCTGCCCGATCCGGCCGACGGAAGCACGTGCAAACGCCTGCACCTCTTCTTTCGCTGGATGAGCCGCGGACCCGACGGCATCGATCTGGGGCTGTGGCCCGAGCTCAGGCCTGGCGCCCTGGTCATGCCTCTCGACACCCATACCAGTCGCCTCTGCCGCTACCTGGGGTTACTCACGCGCAAAACCCTGGACGCCCGCGCGGCGCTCGAGGTCAGCCAGGCGCTCGCGCGCTTCGACGCTAAAGATCCCCTCAAATACGACTTTGCGCTTTGCCATCTGGGCATCGGCCGCCGCTGCATTCACCGGCGCTCCGAGGAGCACTGCCCCGGCTGTCCCATTGAGGCGGCGTGCACCCTGTAATCTGCTAATCTGCGTTTAGCTTGCGGATATCGAGGCGATCGCGTCGACGAGCACCACCTCGTAGCCCAACACCGACTGCGTGAACCAGAACCCTGCCCCGGCAAAAAGAGTGCTGGCCAGCGCCAGGATCACGCAGAGCTCAAACCACCGCCGTCCGGGCGACACGATGGCGGCCAGAGCAATCCCCAGAAAGATCGCGATCGTTAAGATCCAGAACACCAACGTGGGCTGCACCGTTGTAATCACCACCACCGGATTCATCGGGACTCCTGAGAAGGAGGAGGCTCTTCGCTCTGCGCCCGGGCGGCCTGACGCGAGATATGGGTGAGGTTGAAGTAGTTGATCGTGATGTGCGCAATGATCGGTGCCAGCACCGACCCGGTATAAAGATACATCAGCCCAAACACCGCTCCGACCCCGAGCGCCATCCAGGTCCAGGGCAAGAACTTCTCGCGATCCGGGCCAATATGCACCAGGCCGAAGACCACGCTGGACGCGACCAGCCCCACCCAGATGCCCGCGCCGCCGGCCCACTCAAACCCACTCAACGCCTGCTGCAAAAAGCCGCGGAAAAAGATCTCTTCGGCCACGCCACTGGTTAGCGCAAGCACCTGAATCTGACCAGGAGTCATCGGACCGAGCATCCGGGCGAACTCTTCGCTCAGGGTCTTACCCCACGAGGTATAGTGCTCGCTCTGGCGAGACGCCCAGACCGCCAGGAGTCCAACCCCTGCTCCCAGTGCAACCTGAAGCCCCAGGCTGACCTGCGCACGCTCCGACCACACAAGGAGGTCGAGCTCCAACCACACCACCCCCAGCAGCCAGGCCGCTCCCAGCATCAACCCGTAGAAGATCAGCGCAACCACTGCGCTCAACCCCGGCGAGGGTCTTTCGTCGTCGGGGAGCTCCCTCAAGCGTCCTCCACGCCTTCACCCAGCAACTGATTGGCCTGCTGCTCCAGGCCCGGAGAGCGCTCTTCGCCACGGAAACGAATGAGCATCGCGTCGAAGGGATGCTTGCGCCAGTCCAGGTGAAAACGCTGCTGTCGCTGCGCCCGGAAGTACCCCGCCAGCTGCTCGGCCAGGTACTCAATGGCGGCCAGCAGGCGATCGTGAGGCAAGGTAGCGGATAAAAATGAAGCGTCCTGATCCTGGACGATCACCGCCCCTTCAAGGTCCAGGCTAAAGGTCTTGTCACGACGAAAGAGGGTAAGCTTTGCGTACACAAAATCGGGCTCTTCCTCGATCGCCAGTGCGATCCTCTCTCCGGGACGCAGGTACGCGTGATAACGGGTCCGAAGACGCGCCTCAATCTTACGTAGAGCGGCCGGCGAAAGAACCACCGTCGCCCGGGGGGTCTCACGCGGCGCGTCAGATGCTGCGCTCATGGGGTACTCCTGGAATGTTAAGACATCGCGGACATGATGCGCGCGACAAGCGCCTGATGATGTCCGGTACTGGCGAAGATCTGCGCGCGCCGCTCCTGACCAGCATGGCTCAGCGCGACGATCAGCCCCTGGCCGGGCCAGGCTTGCGGAATGCGGTCGAGCCACTCCACGCACACCAACGCATCTTCGGCGTCGATATAGTCCCAGTAGGCCAACGACTCCAGATCGTCGTAATGCTCCAGCCGGTACAGATCCATATGCACCAGCTGCCCGAAGTCCCCATACTCCTGGACCAGGGCGTACGTTGGGCTGGAGACCTGCCGGGGGTCGATGTTCATACCCCGACTCAATCCCTTGATCAGCGTCGTTTTACCGGCGCCCAGATCGCCCACCAGCCCCAGAAAGGCCAGCCCCCCCTCCAGCGCGACCTGCCCTATCGCCATCCCCAGCGCCAGCGTCTCAGACTCGCCAGCCAGCTCCAGCGAGGCCGTGGCCTCGCCGGGCAATCCGGAGAAAAGTGAAGGATCGAAACTATGGCGTTCTCGCGTGCTCATCACGTTGACTCAAGCCTTACTGCACATAGAGCGGGAACTCGACACCGCGGTTCGAGATGGCGCCGTGCTCGGGGAACTTCATCGAACGGAAGCGCTGAATCATGCATTGCCCGACCGGACGGCTCTGGTACTTGCTCTCCTTGATCTGAACGCCGCCGGTGGTGCCGGAGGGCCGGATAAAGAACTGCACCGTCAACCCCTTAAACGAGGCATCGCGGCCAAGCTCACCGCGGATGCAATCGCTCATCGCGCTGAAGTCGGCCATGATCACGCGGTTGATCTCCTGATCGCTCAGATGCTTAGCCGAGCCGGAGAAATTAGCCATATCGACATCCGCCTCTCGCGTTCCGCCCGATGCGCCACCGGCCTTGGCCGAACCTTTTCGAGAGCCACTGGCGCCCCGCACTTTCTTGAGCGTTCGCGCAATCTCCTCCTCACTCGCGCGAGGGTTGAAGATGCTCTGGAGAAGATCGGCGTCGACCGCCACCGCCTGAAACTCCGAGGGAGGGGGCAAGAAGGTGTAGTCGAGCGACGCGAAGGCTTTGTCCAGCGGCATCGGCTCCGGATCGGGTTGCTGCAGCCAGAACCATCCCATCGCCGCGAGCACGACCAGGCCGGCAACAATCCCGACCACCAGCGCCGCCAGCCCGCCCTGCTTAACCTTGCGCTGAAGTTCGGCGCGAGCCTCGGCCTCCCGGCGTCGGCGCTCTTCGCGCTCCGGGATGTAGGCCTGAACCTTCGCCGTGAACACGTCCAACTCGATGAGCGGCCGCCGCTCCTGGGTCACACGATCGAGCACCAGGGAATGTTCGTGAATCTCGTCGGCGTAGAGCTGCTCAAGGATCTGCCCTTCGGTGAAGGGCCCGTAATCCAGACCGCTCTTCTGTACGAGGTAGCGCTCCGTCTCGCCATCCTCATCCGGAGGAGGCGCAATGTCACCGACATCAAAGAGATCAAACAGGCTCTCGCCCTGCACCTCCTCCTCAACCACGGCCGGCTCAATGGGCAGCGCTCCAGCCGGAGGCGGTCCACTGAGCTTCGCGCCGGCATCCCGGGCGACCTCTTCGAGTTCCTCGCGGAAGGCCTGCACGCTTGTCGGCCGCTGTGAGGGATCGCTGGCCAGACAGGTAGAAATCAGACTGAAAAGCGCCGGGGGGTATTTGGCCAACCCGTCGAGCGCCATCTCGTGAGCTTGCTTGCGATCGCTGGGCAGCCCGGTGGGGTTGAGTAACTCGGCAGCGATCATGCCCAGGCTATAAAGGTCGGCCGCTGGCCCCAGGTTCGCCGGGGACTGCGCGACCTCGGGAGCCACGTAAATACTGTCGCGAAAAGGTCCCTCGCCACGGCCGTGCAGGTGGGTGCTCACCATCCGCCCGAACGCCAGGTTGCCAACCCTTACCACCCCCTGCTTATTGACGTAGACATTGTAAGGAGTGAGCACCCCGTGGCAGCTCTTGCGCTGGTGCACAGCCGCCAGCGCGCTGCAGACGTGGGCGAGCACGGTGAAGGTGTCACGGATGCTCAGGGTGCGTCCCTCTTCGCGCCGTTGCGCCACCAGCTGCGAGAGCGTGGAGCCTTCGACGAACTCCATCGCGATGAAGATCTCACCAGACTGAGTTCGCCCCATCCCCAGTGCCGCCGCCAGGTTGCGGTGGTCCATGCTTCCCGCCAGGCGAATATCCTCGCTGAGCGCGGCAAAGGCCTCCTCCCCCGGGAATGGCATATCGAGCACTTTTACTACAACCGACTGGCGAGTCTGTCGATCGACACAGAGGTAGCTGACGCCGCCACCGGAACTTCCCAGGTAGCGTTCGACCGCAAAACGCCCGCCGACGACATCGCCGGTTTTGAGCGTGGCGGCCTCCGGAGCTTGTTGACTCCCCCGTACCCCCGGAGCCTGACGCCGCACTGCTGGCCTGGGAGGCGGTCCGGGAGGTCGTGAGGGCGGCCCACCGGGCGTCGAACTCGCACGCCCCTCCGATGCCGGGGCTTTGGGCGGCGGAATACGCGGAGGATTCTTGGCGGGATCTTCACTCATGGCCAACCTTACTCATCAGTCTCAGCGCCGGGCGCCGTAGCGTCCGGCTCACTCGTCTCAGGTTCCGCGAGGGGCGGTGCATCATCAGCTTCACCAGCCTCATCGGACAGGGGCACAAGGACGGCATCAGTGTCGACCTTCTCCAGCGGAAGATCAACGTACCAGCGCCCGTCTTCCCAGACCATCGTCGCTTCTCCCTGACGACGATCCAGTGTCTCTAGCTTAAGCGTGATCCTGGTCCCCTCGGCCAGCGGCTCCGGAATCTCGCCGTCAAGCGTGACCGCTTCGATCTCATGGGGATTGTCGAGCTGGGTGACGATGAACATGTCATCGGCGCTCAACTGCGGCTCGCTGGCAAGGGCTCGCTCAGCCTCTTGCAGCGGCTCCATCAGGCGAGCGCGGGTCGAGGGTAAAAGCGAGTTGAGCGCCTCGGCGTCTTCTCCCCGCCAGAGGTGCTCTACGAAGGAGCGAAACACCTCTTCGGGGCCTGCCGGCTCGGACTTACATCCTCCTGTCAGGAGGAGCACCGACGCGAGCAGGCTCACCGACAGCAGGTGTCGGCGCTCAGTAGGTTTCATCGTCATCTTGCGGGCCCTTTCTAAAAGTGACGGCATCTGCGGCCGCTGAGAAAATCGAGTCAAGCTCCTCATCCCAGACGCTTGCCGATCGCTCTTCGGGGGGAACTCCCGCCGAAAAACCGCGTTCCTGTCGGGTATCTTCCTCATCGGCAGGGAGCGAGAAACTCCCCTCCTCCTGGTGAGCCTGATCAAGCCCGGGGATATCGATCTCCCAGTTACTCACGGCCGTCGGTCGATCATGCGGATCTCGCGACTCCACAGCGACAATGGGCTCACCCACGTTGGACTTTCTCTTGAGAAGCTCCATGCGTTTAAGGCGCTGCACCACTCGCTCAACCGGCTCCTCGCCGGTATCGCCCAGACGGGCCCGGGCCTCGGCAAGAGTTTGCCCCTGCTCGAAAAAGGAGAGCAGTTGGCGCTCGTTGGAGGTAAGCGAATCGGGATCGACACTCACGGCGCGCCCCGTATCGAGCACCAGGCGCGTACGCGCGGTGGCCTCGGAGTGCCCGGTATCCAGCGAGACTTCCCGCAGAATTTCCAGGAGCAGCTGATCCACCTTCAGGTTCAACCCGCGAACCGGCCAGGCAAAACCCGAGTCCTGAGGTACATCCACAAAGGCAAAACCTCCGCGGCGGGTCGCACAGAGTTGGCGCAGCAGTCGGCGCGCGCGCTCTTTGCAGGCATCTCGAAGGCGCAAGTCATCCACCAGGCGCTCTCGCCGCAGGTGCATCTCCAGCGGACCACCAGCCAGCTGGCCATGGCGGAGCTGACGGGCTAGCTCTTGATACATCGAGGTATCCAGCGCGCCCTCGGCGCGCAGCACCTCCAGCAACACCCCGTCGGTGCTCTCGCCAAGCGACTCGATCTCCTGAAGGCGATTGCCCTCGAGATAGAGGACAAAACTTCTCCCGGCCATGCTGACTTCCAGTCGGCCCCGCAGACGTCGCTCCCGCACCGTATGCAGAAGGTCGACGACCGGCAAGGTCTCCAGACTTCCGGAAAACCCACGGGCTTTGGGCACCCGACGGAGCTCCGCCACCACATCGTCGAGCCCGGCATGGATCATCGCGTTGAGGAGGCGCTCCAGACGTTCCGCGCGGTCATCGGGACGCGAGGTCAGCCCGAGGCGATCCCAGTGCTCGGCGATCAGGTTGGCCACCTGATGCACGCGCGAGGGGTCAACGGGATTTAAGGCCTCCAGCGCGGTGATGGTGGTGGCCTCATGATGCGAGCCATCGAGCGTCGGCACCTCAATGGCCGCCGGAACCTCCGGAAAGGTCGAGGGACTTATCACCTGATCGATCGTCACATCGACCTCGGCGCTGGGTGGTCGAGGTGTCTCCTGCAAGGCCTGCAGGTCCAGCGGGCTGCGCCGCGCCGGTGCGACGAGCACCCCGCCCTGACCCAGGCCACCGGGCAAATCTTCGATCTCAAGGATCATGCTGCCGGTGGTGTCGAGGTCAATCACATCAAAAAGTTCGGAATCTGAGGGCTCGCCGCCCAGCGCTCCGGGGAGCAACCCGAGCTCAGCCTCGAGCTTGGAGGCATCGTCTCCATCGAGTTCCAGGGTCACCGGTTCGTGAATCTCAATGGCCCCGGGCGTGCTCTCGGAGCGCGGCGAGCCCCCCTCGCGAAGCAGCTCTTCACAGACCCGCTCAAGCTGGCGAGTGGAAAAGGGACGGGCCAGCCAGGGATAGTTCGTAAAATGTGCGCGAGAACTGGCGACCCCGCACACCAGAACCTCGCGGCCCTGCTCCTGGCAAAAGCGCAACCAGCGCCGGGCATCAACCCCGGCGCTGTCGACATCCACGATCACAAGCCGGGCGCCTTCGGCGCCCGGCGGTGGACCACGGAGTTCCTGGACCTCCAGGCCACTGGCCTGGAGCGTCTCGCGGATGATGCGAGCCACGGTGGCGTTGCCCTGAAGCAACGCCACCGTCGTACGAGGAAGAAGGCGCATCGCGGGCCTTTACTCCGCAGCCTGAGCCGCACCGCTACCAGCGCGCAGCGCGTAGGCGTGGAGCAACTTCAGACGGTTGCGATCGCGACGGGCGTCGTCACCGCTGCGGCCTTTCTCATCTTCAATCAACGCCGCGACGGCTTCGGCCAGCGCCGGAGTTGCCACGCGGTAACCGGCAAAGGTCAGGAGTTCACGCGTGTCGAGGTGCTTGGTCGTGATGGCTTTTGCCACCACCGGCGAGGCAGCCGCGCCGAGACGACTCAACTCGTAAGCCGCCTTCTCACGGACGATGGGGTTTTCGTCTTCGATCTTCGTCCCGTAGCACGCGGCCTGCGCCGCGGCATCGCCCTTGGCTCCGCACTCTGCCGCGACATCAAAGGCCGGCAAGAAGCTGACGTACTTCTCTTTGAGAGCGCCATCATCGGTAGCATCGATCAACCCCTGATACGCCTCACGATGGCTGGCTTCCGCGAGCATCGCGTAGGCCTTGGCGGCCATCCAGTTAAACTGGTAACGCTCTTCCTCTTTACCGGGCCGCCCCTGTTTTTCGAGCATCGCAAAACGACGCTCCAGATCGACAATGACACCCGTGCTGGCCATCTCCATCAACACGCCGAGCGCCTGACGATCCCCCAAACGTGCCAGCGCCGTCGCCGCATCCTGGCGCAACTGCAGCTCCACAAGCCCGTCGGTGATTTCATCCCACTCCTTTTCGAGCTTGCCACTCACGATGCGCTCAAGAAGCTCGCGCGTCGACGCGTCACCCAGATCGCCGAGCCCCAGAATCATCTCATCGGTGGCGTTGCCTTCTTTAAGACGCCAGCTCACCGACTGACGCCCCGAGAGCCCTTCGGGCGCGCTCTTGGTGTTGCTCAGATCTTCCACGAAGAGCGCCACCGCCTCCGGCGCGCGCATCGAACTAAGACGCACAGTGCTGACGAGCTTGGCCTGGTTGGCCGGGAAGGCGTAGTCCGGCCCCTGGTTGTACTTGAGCAGGAGCTGATTGACCGCCTGGTGCTCCCCGTTAAAGGTCTTCACCAGGTGGGGCACCATGGTCGGGCCGATCTGCTGAGCCGCCAGACCGCACTCACGATTGGTGTTTTGATTGGTGTTGTTACTCAGGAACATGCCGAGCACCACCATATCCCGCGCCTCTTCGCTGACGGCCGCCGGGTTTTCCTCGCCGATATTACCAAGGATCTCGCAGGCATACGCGTGCAACGCGATCGGGTAGTTATCGGCGTCGAGCTTAAGAAGCTCCACCATCGGTCCGACCATCGCCGGGTCGGGCAGGCGCGACATCCCGCTGAGCAGGGCTTGCTTGCGCTCGCTATTATCGGTCGCGCTGAGGGCCTCCAGCATCAGGGGCACCGCCTCCCGATGCCCAATCTGCCCCAACGCCACGGCCGCGGCTCCGGCATACCCGGTGGCGTCGGTCTGCATCTCTTTGACGTAGGCGTCCGCCGCCTCCTTGACGCGCCACTCTACCAGGTAGCTCATGGCCTCTTTGGCGTCGCGATCGCCAGCCTTATAAATCTCCACCAGCGCCGGGACCACCTCCGCACGGCGCTCCTCGGGGAAGCGCCGCAGGTTCTCGACCGCCAACGACTTCTCGGCGCCATCTCCCTCCAGGAGCTTCTTCGCCACGTAGTCGGGGTTCTCCCAATCCGGCGCCTCACAACCGGAGAGCGCACCCAGCGAGATCGCTGCGGCGCCCACCATCGCCATGAGTTTACCTCGGTTCGACTGGCTCTTCGCACGTTGTGACATCGCAGTTCTCCTGAGTTCTGCGCGCTCACCGACCGCAAGGCCGGCGCGCTCAATTAGTCTTCGTCTTCCAGATCGACGACCCCAATGTAGGGGATGTTTCGAGAAAATTCAGCATCGTCGAGACCGTAGCCGATGACAAACTCATCGCCGATGGTAAAGCCCACATAATCCAACGGTACGTCTTCGCGAGTATTGGCCGGCTTCGACAGCAACGTACAAACCTTGATATCTGCAGGCATCCGCGTACGCAGGTTCTCCAGCAGGTACTTCATGGTCAGGCCGGTATCGATGATATCTTCGACAATGATCACGTTGCGCCCCTTAATCGGCAAGGCCAGATCGGAGGTCATCCGCACCACCCCACTGGTTTCCTGGCTGGTGCCGTAGCTGGAGAGCCCGAGAAAGTCGATCGACACATCAATGGTCAGGTGCTTGACCAGGTCGGAGAGAAACATAAACGAGCCCTTGAGGACCCCGATGATGTGGACCGAATCGCCGGCGAAGTCCTCATTGATCTGCGCGGCAAGCTCGCGGCAGCGCTGTTGAAGCTGCTCTTCCGAAATCAGGACTTTAAGTTTGCGCTTGGGGGCTTTCATCGACGACCTCTTGCTTCGTTGGGGTGGGGTTCTGGAGCGTGATTCTGGGCATCTCCCTGAGCGGGATAGCCCCTGGTAAAGCAGCGACGACAACGCGCCTCATATTGCTGTCCGGTGCCGACAAGAACCTGTTGCGGGTCTTCCGAAAGGCGGTAGCTGCGATGCGCCGGGTTGCCGCAGTGCACGCAGATGGACATCAATTTGGTGATGTACTCAGCCACCGAAAGCAACGCGGGCATCGGCCCGAACGGCTTACCCAGGTAATCCTGGTCGAGGCCTGCCACCACCACACGGTGGCCGCTGTCGGCGAGTTCTTCGCAAAAATCGACCACGCGATCATCAAAGAACTGCACCTCGTCGATCCCCACGACGTCGACCTGAGGATCGAGCGCCTGGCGAAGTTCGCGGAGATCGGCCACTGGCACGCTGGGAAGGGAGAGCTGGCTATGACTGACAATCGCGCTGTCGTCGTAGCGGTTATCGATGGCGGGCTTGAAGATCTGCACACTCTGACGGGCGTAGGTCGCACGCTTGAGGCGGCGGATCAGCTCTTCGGTCTTGCCGGAGAACATCGGTCCGCAGATGACCTCAATCCAACCGACGTCACGGGGCTGAAGGATCATAAGGAGGGGTCGCTCAGCTGGTTTTCGCCAAAAGGTTTTCAAGGGGGGGGGGGAGTAAAACGCGCCCCCTGTGTAGCGACGATGCCCCTGAGGCGCAAGGCTCCTACAGGCCCAACTCGCTCATCAAAAATCCGCCAATCTCCAGTGCCAGGCCGATGTCCCCGCCGAGCTTAAGGCGGCGCGCAGCGCTGACCGGATCAACTCGCCCGTGGGCCACGTCCTGGAGGAGCGACCATGCCACCGAGACCCGTACTCGCCGCGCATCGGCCGGCGCTTCGTAGTCGTTGAGAACCACCTCAAAGCTGAGCGGACGCCCATCGGGAAGATCGGAAATCTCAATAACGAAGATCCCATCAAACCGCTCGAAGCGCTCGATCGTCGCCTGCGACAGGTGGACCTTTCCCCGATAATGAGCCACCTGAGCGTCGGCCGGCACGACCAGCTCTTGAATCCAGGGCAACGCCCGCTCCCAGTCTTTGAGGCTGCCGCGAGCGCTGGCCACCGGAAAATCGATGGCTTCTTCATCGATCGCTTCCATCCCCTCGGGATCAAAGGTCAATGTGAAGCGCTCGCCAGCGTCCTCGAAAAGGACGCTGAGCACGATCGTCGCACTGGAGAAGGCACGATACTCCTCCTGACGAGTCCGTTGCATCGCCGGCAAACGCTCCAGAAAGAGCGTGCGGGTGTCGATTCCCGGCTCAAAGACCTCCGACCACGTCATGGTTCAGTCCTCGTCCTTAGGCGCGTGCTTGCTCAGCCGCACGGTCGACCAGAGCAGCGCGGAGGCCACCATCATCGCCGCACCATTGGAGGCTACGGTCACCGTCTCCTGACAACCGGTCAGCATAACGAGCGCTGTCGCCAGCATCACCCACGGGGTTGCGCGCATCTTCAACTCCTTAACCTGTGTAGATTCCTGAAAAGACTTCGACGGCTGGCCCCTGCATCCAGATCTGGCCATCACGTCGCTCAAGCTCAAGGGTGCCCCCCGGCAGCTCCACAACCAGCGGAGCATCCGCATCGCCCCACCCTTTCGCCCAGATCGCGGCGGCCACCGCGCAGGCACCGGTTCCGCAGGCCTGGGTGCGGCCGACGCCCCGCTCATACACGGTCACACGCCATCCGTCATCCTGGCGCTCGACAAACTCAACGTTGGTACCTTCTTCAAACTGCGGGTGGTCTGCGTTGGCCGCCGCCCCAAGCCGGTCGATCACTTCGAGGTTTGGATGTTCAAAGATCACGGCGTGAGGATTCCCCATGTCCACCTGGACGTAGGGCCAGCGAGTGCCCTGATGGCTCAACGCCAGCTCGGGCGCCTCCTCCACAATCGCAGCGCCCATATCAACGCGGACCTGCCAGGCGGCCGGCCCCTCCCCCAGACCGACCTCGCAGTGGCGGGGACCGGCATCGCTCTCCACCACCAGGCGCTCCCCCATCCCCCAATGACGTCGCGCGTAACCCGCGGCACAACGCACCCCATTTCCGCACATCTGCGGGCGGCTTCCATCTCGGTTAAACACCACCATGCGTACGCGATCATCGCCCAGGCGAGCCAGGGCCAACACCCCGTCTGCTCCCACCCCGCGGTGGCGGTCGCAGATCGCACGCACCCAGGCCAGATCGATGGAGTCAGCGGCGCGCTCTACAATCACGAAGTCGTTTCCCAACCCATGATATTTCGCAAAGGCCCACATCGTTAGCCCTGCACGGCACACTGAGAGGCCAGCCCGAAGAGGCGCTGTCGTACCCGGGGGGCCACATCGACAAACTCGTAGGCCATCCCCGGTACAAAGTCGGCCGGAAGGCGATCGCCATACTCCGCTCCGGTCTCCGCGCGGACCACACGGGCGCGCACCGCGTACATCGACTCCCCGGCCGGGCTTCGGAAGACCAGCGTATGAACCTGCCCGGGCTCAAAGAGGAAGTTCGAGCGCACGAACATCCCGGTCGGGCAGAAGTCGATACTCTCCAGGGGAATCTCCCAGCCTTCGGCATCCTGCACAAAGACCTGGGTCCGGAGCTCGCAGCGCGGGTGTCGGCGTACACCGGCGAACGAGGGGCGAAAACTGGGCTGTCGTCGAATGCTGCCGCTGATGCGATTCATCGAATCCTCCGTAATCCGAACTGCGTGCCTGCCGGTGCGCCCTCGTGGCCACCGCCTCATAACGTCGTCCACGGTAAAACACCGGGGAACGCCGTCAATTTTTTCTCAGGACGCCGCCTCTCCCCCCCGTCGATCGGCGTAGAGTGAATCGATGATCGGGCGATAGCGCTCCAGCACCACCGGACGCCGCACCTCTCCAGATGCCGTAAGCGTCTGGTCGGCTACCGAAAGAAACTCCGGAATGACCGCGATGCGGCGCACCCGCTCAGCCACCGTGTGCCGGCGGTTGACCTGGTCCAGATGAACCATCAAGGCCTGATGAACGGTGGGATGCGTCGTCAATTCCCGTACTGACGCCCGATAATCAAGCCCCTGAGCACGCACAAAGGCCAGAAGCTCGTCGGGATTGAGCGCCACCAACGCCGAAATAAAAGGAAGCCCCTCCCCTACCAGAACCGCGTGAGCCACCAACGGAGACTCTTCGATCGCATGTTCCAGCGGTTGCGGCGCAATATGCTTCCCGGTGGAGGTCACCATGACCTCACGTTTCCGATCGACCAGGTGCAAAAAACCCTCGCGATCAAAGCGGCCGATATCGCCGGTATGCAGCCACCCATCGCGATCCACACACTTATTTTCATGCGGGTCACGAAGCCCGGCGGCCACCGTCGCTCCCCGCACCAGGATCTCCCCATCCTCCGCAATCGCCACATCCACTCCCGGAAGCGCTCTTCCCACACTCCCGATGCGAAAATCGTCGGGAAGGTTAAACGCCACCGCCCCCGAAGCTTCCGTTACCCCGTAGCCCTCCAGCAACAGAACGCCGGTCGAGAGGAAAAACTCCGTAATCTGGGGACGTAGCGGCGCGCCCCCGCAGATGAGAAAACGCATCTTACCCCCCAGACGCTCGCGCACATCCTCAAGTAAAACTTTAGAGAAAAACGCATGTTCCCAACGCAGAAGTCGCGAGGTTCGCTGCCCGCCGAGCACCCGTCGACGCACCGCCTTGCCGACCTCCAGCGCCACCGGCATCAGCGCCGCTCGCACCCCTTTTTCTTCGATTCGAGCGACAATCTCACCGTGCAGCCGCTCATATACCCACGGCACGCTCGCCATGAGCGTGGGCTGAACCGCCTGCAGATCTTCCAGCAACCAGCGGGGCCCTCGCCCAAAGGCCACCGTCATCCCGTAACCCACGCCCGCCAGGTAGAGCACCTTGGCAAACACATGCGCCAGAGGCAGAAAGAGCAGCTGAACATCGTCAAAAGTAAAGAGCCTCAGAGCCGCCATCGCCTCGACCTGAGCCACCAGGTTGGCGTGACTCAACGCCACCGACCGGGGCTCCCCGCTGGTCCCGGCGGTAAAGACCACCGTGGCGATCATCTCGGGGGTCACCTGGCGCCGCCGCGCAGCCACATAGCGCGAATCCTCGGCCAGGTGTCGACGCCCCAGATGCCCCAGCTCCTCCATTGAAAGCACGGCGATGCGCTCATCAAGCCGGAAAGCATCCATGCGCATCAGCTCCCGCGCCCTCCCGCCGCTGGCGCCAACCATCACATCGGCATCGATGTAAATCACTGCCTCCACCGAGGCCAGGGCCTCCGGCAGTGCCACCAGTTTGGCCATCTGGACCGGATCTTCCACCACGAGAACACGCGGCGCACAACTCAAGATCGCCGCCCCCAGACTGGTCTCACTGATCGCCGGATGAAGCGCCACCGAGGCAGCCCCCGCCATCACGATGCCCATATCCGCCTCCACCCAGGCGGCACGCGTGGCGGCAATCAACCCGACCCGCTCCCCTACCTCTACCCCCAACGCCATCAGCCCGGCGGCCAGCCGCTCAGAGCGTTCCCACCAGTCCCGCCAGCTACGCGACTCCCAGGCCTGGTCCTCATAAAAACGAAGCGCCATACGCACGCTTGAGCGCTGCACCTGGTCTTCAAACAACTCCACCAGCGTCTTGCCCATCGCCACGGCTCCTCGTCTCCTGGTCGTTCCATCTACCGCCAATAAAAAACCCACGTCGAAACCTCTCGACGTGGGTTGGGACCTTAGCGCCAGCGCGCGTTTTTTCACAAGCGAAGTACGGGGGGCCCCGTTTAACCGGCCAATTCGCTAAGCGCGGAACTCAGAGGGTTGATGCGCTGCTTGAGGGCTTCGGTCCGCTCTTTGAGATCCTTGACGCGGCGCTCGTAGCGCTGCAGTGCGTTATCGCCCGCCGACTTAATGAGCTCATTACGCTCCAACGGCACCAGCGCCTGCATTTCTACTTTTTGCGTCCGCGACGAATTAAGCATGCTGGCCTCCAGCATCCCTTCATCATCCCGATCGAGATTTTTAAGAGTCATCAGACGTCCGGGACGCGGCCGATACCCCTCGTTTCCGCCCTGGGTAAAGAGGTGGCGGTAATCAAAAACCACCGCCACAAGGGACTCATCCAGCACGTCGTTCTCCGAGAGCAGGCCCTCGATCTCGGCCTTATCCAGCGCCGTCAAACGACGGTGCTCGGCAATCATCTCCGAGAGCACCGCGGATTGCGCCATGTACGCGGTCAGCGGGCTAATCACATCCCGGCCGAGCAGCAAGCGATTGCTGGCGAGCACATCGCCCGAGACCACGAACTTGGCCTCACCCAGGGCTTCGGCGGCCTCAAAATCCACCTCGGTCGCCGAGAGCTTGGTGATGCGATCCGCAACGCCGGCGAACGATGTCAGCGCCGGGTCGATCGCCTCCTGCAGGGCTCTGGCATCTTCAACACGCGTCTGCTCAATCTGCCGACTCTGCTGCCCCTGTGCCGTAAAGTAGCCAAAAAAGGCCCCGACAAACGCCAGCACGACCATCCCAATGATCGCGCTCTTCGAGAAAATACCTCCCTCATCCATCCCCTTGGCCGCAGCGTCAATTTCAGCCAACTCTTTATCGCTGATCGGCCGAGGTTTGGGCCGCTCCTCAACCTTGGCCCGGGGCGGCGGCACCATGGCGGTAGGCGGAGGTCCGGCAGCAGCCGCCGGCGGACCTGCCGGACGAGTCGCAGCCGCCTGGACGGGTTGAGAGGCCGCCGGCTGTGCCTGCGGTGTCGCAGCCCTCGGTGCGGGCCTGGAGGCAGCGGCCACCGCCGTCTCACCCATGGGCGCAGACGTGGCGGGCTTTGCACTCGGAGTCGGGGTGGCCGCCCCGGCACGAGGAATCGTGGCGCGCGCGCCCGACGCACTGGCGCCCGAACCGCTGCCCGAAACAGGCTTTGATGCACCGGACTTCGCCGCGGGCTTCAATCCCAACCGCGCCTTCAAGTCCGAAAGATCTGGCTTGTTGTTATTCGTCGACAAGAGCGTTCCTCCTGCTTCACTTTCAGGATATGCGCCCCGGCACACAGGCGTGACCGATGCAAGGATGGAATAAAGCCACGTGCAAGTGGGGGTTCGCGGGGAGGGGGGGGTGTAACGTTGTTCCAAGCTAGACCAGCGCTTGAAACTTCGTCAAGACGCATCGGCGCCCGGAGCGCCTACTTTACACGACGTTAAGGGAACGCCCTCATCCCCACGATTCCCCATCCATCATCGTTCCGACCTCGCTTGAAATGAGGGACTTCATTGACCAAGATGGCCCCCCTCGCCGTCCACGCGATGCAACCTGTACACTGGCCACCAGGGCGCGGCGTCCGCTCGCGCCACCAGTCTTCTTCTACTCTGTGCTCTCTTTTACGCGGTAATCCTCATGCGCAAGCCCCTCGACTTCCCCCTGGCCTCTCTGGCGCTCTTGGTAGCGCTCACACTTCTCCCGCTGAGCCTGATGGGATGTGGCGAGGACACCGCCGCCGACGGAGCGGGCACACTGACCCTCAACGAGCTTCGCCCCGCTTCGGGTTACCCCGACGTCGAGGTAAACCTTTCCTTGAGCATCACCCCGGCACAGGGCCGAGCTGAAGACGCCTTCAGCTGGCTGGTGAATTTCGGTGACGGAACCCGGGTCAGCGGCGATGGCGTGGAAGGGGCCGCCAACCACCAGTACACATCGGTCGGCGACTACACCCTGGTCGTTGAAGCGCTCTACGAAGGCAAGGTGGCCGACCGCAAAGAGGTGACGTATCGCGTCTTTGACCCGATTGACATCGCGGTCGAAAACGCCAGCGGACGCCCGGCCAACGTGCGTACCGGCGAAGAGGCAACCCTGTCATTCGACCTGATCAACCGCACCGCCTCGGCCGTCATGACCGCGATCCCCGTGCGGGCCTACCTCTCGGTAGATGCCGAGGTCTCGCGTGAGGATCTCCCGACACTGACGGTCCTGGGCGAAACTCGTGTCGAGGCTACCTCCGAAGGCGGCGAGGTGCTCACCATGGGGGCAACTCGCAATGTGGGCTTCTCCGCCACGGTCCCGACCATCGACGCCGGCACTTACTATGTTGTCATCGCCATCGATCCAGATGGCGAGCTGGTCGACACGCACCCGGAAGACAACCTCACCGTCGGTCTCGCACCACTGCGCGTGGAAAACGTCGACTCCGGGCTTCCCGACATCAGCGTCTCTGATCTGGTCGTCAGCCCCGATCGCGCTTTCCCCGCCCTCGGCAAAGTCACCCGCGGATTTGTTCTGGCCAATCGCGGGGGCGAAGACATCTTCAACGTCGTTCACCGCACCTACCTGCAGATCGGCAACCCGGTGCGAGACGACTCCGCGACCCTGATCCACGAGAGCGCCCCCATCGGGCTTCCCGCCCTGGCCTCCCGCGTCATCGGCCCCGACGACTTCGTCCTCAACGAAGAGGTCCTCCCTCCCCTCAATGGCGAGCTTCAGGTCTATCTCTTTGTCGAGGCCTACTCGGAGGACGGCCAGATTGAAGAGAGCACCTTAACGAACAACGAAATCTCCACTCCCGAACCGATCATCGTCTCCGATCAGCTCGTCGAAGGCCCGGACATTGTGGTTCGCGACTTCGCCGTCAGCCCGCTTAACACCTACCTCGGCGGCAACCTCCAGGTGAACGCCACCATTGCCAACGAGGGCACGCTGGATGTGGGGAGCTTTTTCTGCGGCGTCTATCTGGGCCGTGAAGCCCGGGTTAACCCCGACAACGATCTTCGCCTGACCAACCTCAACATCACCTCCATGGCCAGCGCCGCCGAACGCGAGATGAGTCGATCCATCACCGTGCCCGGTCTCTTCGCACCGGGCGTGTACTTCCCCTACATCATCTGCGACCCCCTGGGGGCACTGGACGAACCCTTCCGCTCCAACAACCAGAATGTTCAGCTGGCACCGGTGACGATCACCGATGAGGCAGACATCGATCTCTTTGTGGCCAGCCTCGCCGTGCCGCAAAGCGCCGACCAGGGCGATGTTATCACGCTGCACGCGGAAATCTGCGTCGACGGATCCAACGCGTCGGGGCCCACCCGCGGGCAGCTTTTCCGCTCGCCGGGCACCGCTGTGGATTTCACCGCAGAAGCGTTCGAGAGCTTCGAGATCCCCAACATCAACCCGGGCGAGTGTCTGGAGCTGAGTTTCGAAGTCGAAGCGCAATGCGCCAACTTCGTCCCGGAACAGAGTTTTGGCATCGTGGTCGATGTTGAGGAGCGCCTCCCGGAAGCCTCGGTGAGCAACAATCGCCGCACCGGCGCCAATGTGCTTCAGGTCGACGGGCCCTTCTGCACCTGCATCGAAGACGCCAACAGCCCGAACCACCAGGTCTTCAATGGCACCGATCTCGATGAGGGAAGTTACCAGGCGGCCATCTGTGAACCGAACCGCTGTGATTTCTTTGCAGCTCAGGTCAGCGCGGGGCAGAGCCTGGTGGTAACCACCCGCTTCGACACCGACCGCGGCCCCCTGGAGACGACGCTCTACGCCCCGGACGGCTCGCAACAGCTCGATCGTAGCTTTAGCGAAGATGAGCAGCAGGTCGCCGTGTTTCTCGCACCGCAGAGCCGGCGCTACCCCTTCTCGGTTTGTGGCCAGAGCGTGGACGACCAGAATTACTACGAACTCGATGTCCAGATCCTCGACCCCGCCACGGATGTCGACGTGCTCCCACGCGACCTCTCGATTCCGCCCCGCGCGAGCTGGTCGGCCGGAGCCCTCATGGAACTGAGCGCGGAAATCGTCAACCTAGGCCAACTCCCCACCGGTGCATTCGAAGCCCGGGCCGTCCTTACCACGTCTCGCGAACTCGGCGCGCCGAGTGACATCGTGCTGGGCAACTTCCCCATCACCACCATCGCCCCCGGCTCCAGTCGCCAGATCGACCTGCCGGTGGAACTGAGCGCGGCGGTGACCGACGGAACCTACCACCTGGCACTGATGCTCGACCCGGCCGGCGAACTCAACGAGTCTCGCGTGACCAACAACGTCTCCTTCAGCCAGTCCTTTGAGGTATTCACCCGCTGCTACGATCCTTTCTCGCCAAACACCTCTTTTGATCAGGCGGCGCCACTCAGCGGAGGCACCTTCAGCAACCTCCTGGCCTGCGCTGGCCAGAGCGACTACTACGAAATCTGCGTCGATGACGGACAACAGTTCGACGCCCGCATTGACTTCCTCAACAGCCAGGGAGACCTCGACCTACGCCTCTACTCTGCGGATCGCGCCGTCGTCGATACCTCGGCCCGAAGCGGCGTGGACCAGGAGCAGGTCGGCGTCGACTATGTCAACGGTGCCCAGTGCTACTTTTTGCGCGTGTCGCTGGTCCCGCTGGACCCGGAAGCCAGCACCAACTACGAGCTGACCCTGGACGTACGCGAGGTCGATCCGGAACTCCGATGCGATGGTGACTTCGAGCCCAACGACGACTTCGACTCAGCCACCGGCTTGCGCGCCGCCCTGGACGTCCCCACCGCCCTCGACCGCTGCCCGGTGGGGGACGTCGATATGTACTATGTGGAGTTGGCCGCCGGGCAACCCGTCACGCTGCGCGCGCGACTGGATCCGCCGACCCAGCCGGGCATTCTCCGCATGCAAATCTACCGTCCAAACCGCACCCCCGATGATATCGACGAGTCGGCCCCGGGGCTCCCACTGGCGGAGCTCAACGGCTACGTTCCGCCGGTCTCCGGACGCTACTTCCTCGAAGTCTCCGTGGGAGGCAGCGCGCGCCGGGTCAGCTATCATCTGGAAGCTGAAGATCTCCCCGGAGTGGATCTCCGCGCCTCGAGCCTGACCATCGGGCCGGGCAGCTACCAGGGCGGTGACGTGGTACGTTACGGATTCACCGTGGCCAATTTGGGCGGAGACGACGCGCCCGCGCCACGCTACGAGGTGTACCTGGGCGAATCCCCCACCTGGCGCCCCGATCAGGACCAGCTCCTGGGAGACTTCGTGCTCGCCACCATCGCTGCCGGAGACGCCCACGACCTGACCGGACAGATCAACGTGCCGGGAACCCACCCCACCGGCACCGCCTATCTCCATGTGGTCGTTGACCCGCTTGATGAGTTCGGGGATGTTAACCGCGCAAATAACGTCGCCAGCCACACCATTGAATTGATTCCCGCCGGCGGCGAAACCAATCCCTGACGCGCTCCGGCTCCTGGCTGTTGAGCGCTCCTACCGCTCAACTTCAGGAGCCGCGCCATGCGCATCGGCCACATCTCCGATCTTCACATCCTTGCCATCGACCGTATTCGCCCCTGGGAGTACCTCAACAAGCGGATGGTCGGCGGACTCAACCTCCTGCTCAATCGCTCCAAAGCGCACTCCACATCCGTGGTAGAGCGCGCCCTGGAAGCGCTGGACTCCCTCAACGTCGATCACATCGTGATCAGCGGCGATCTGACCAACCTGGCGCTCGACTCAGAGTTTGCCGCCGCCGCCGAGATCATCCGCAGCATCGAGTCTGCCTTCTCCCGGGTGAGCGTGGTGCCGGGCAATCACGACTACTACACCCCGGGCGCCGCAAGCTCCGGTCGCTTTGAGCGACACTTCAAGGAGTACTTGAAGAGCGACCTACCTGAATACCAGCTCGAACGAGGATATCCCTTCTGCCATCTGCGCGAGGACGTGGCGATCATCGGACTGAACAGCGGCATCGCCACCCCCTGGCTCTTTGCCACCGGACGAGTGGACGACGATGAGCTCGAGCAGGCCGCCCGAATGCTCGACGACGAAAGGCTGAAGTCACGCTTTAAGATCGTGGTCGTACATCACCCGCTGATGGCCGATGAACATCACCGCTTCAACTTCAACCGCCGCATGATCAATGCGGAGTCGGTGCTGACCACGCTGCGTCAGAAAAACGTCGATCTGATCCTCCATGGCCACAATCACTACCTCTCCGTGCTCCAGGTCCCCAAACTTGGCGAAGCCGGCACGACTTTTGTCTGTGAAGCCGGGAGCACCTCGGTGGAGGGAGGAGGCCCGAAGATGGCCGGAAAATTCAACATCTACACCATCGACGACAGCCAACTCGTAGAGATTGAAACCCACCTCTTTGAGAGTCACGCGTCCGGCTTTCGTCCCTTCCGCTCCGAAGTCTTCCGTCGCCACATTGAGGAAGAACGAGGGTGATCGAAAACGAGCTTCCATATCACGAGGTCGGCCACCAGCTGGGGATGCAACTCGAAGCGACAACCGAGGGTATCTGGGTGGAGCGCCGCGGCATCGCCGCGCTGATCGATCGACGCGCCTTGCCCTCGCCGCAACACGCTCGGGCTCGCGCCACCGGCGCCTGGGCGCTCTACGGCATTCGCCTGGGGCTCGACTACCACCACGCTCGCCAGGCCAGACCTCCGCGCTCGCCAGGATTTCGTCGTACCGCCGTGCAACGCTATCACGAAGCGCCTCCCTTCTACGGGGACCACATCCTCCACCTCGTGCCACGCTGGACTCGACGCTGGTTTGAGGCGGTAAGCGGCGCCCCGGCGTTGCATCGAGACGCCCTGGATACCGGGGGGGCGCTGGAGGAGGTCATCCTAAAAGAGACCGGCCTGCGCCTCGACCTGCTGACTCAAAACGCGCAGGACGCCAGTGACGTTGACGGTGCCACCCGCTGGAAGAACGCCCGCACCGCCCTTTTCTACAATTCCTACAAAATTCGCGGCCAGACCTCCCGAAACCACCCGGGAGTACGCCTCCGCACTCTGCACACGACCGAGGGCTTTGCTGCCTCACGCTCGTTGATACTGCCGGAGTTTGACTATGACAGCGCTCAAGATGGCGCTTTCATCGCCCTGCCCACCCGCGATCACTTCCTGATCGCGGCTCCCGCCCCGGCTGACAATGACAATCGCGACGCATCTAAAGAGTCACTTCAAGAAAGCCTCACAAAACACTTCAACGCCCACCCCTTCCCGTTGACCGACGCGATCTGGCGTCTGGATCGCGAAGCCCTACACCTCTGCGTCGCTCCCGAGCGCTGGCCCGGCCAGGGGCTCGATACCCCCGATAATCTTCTCATCGCTCGGCGAGGCACCGAAGCGCAGTGATCTTGCCCCCCTGTACAGGTGTTTATCGTTCCCCCTGTTAAAGCGTCCCTGACTCAAGGGGTGCCCTACCATCCACGTCGATCTGACCATGACCGAACTTCTCCCCTACCTCGCTGAGTGCCTGCGTGCCGCCAACCTCCAACCCCAGGAGGTCGCAGGCACCTACAATGTTGTCCTGGGGCGCGGCCCGATGGCCCGCAAAGCCAACATCGACCCGGGACCGCTCTTTCGAGAGATCAAAGACGCCCCCGAGGCTCGTCTTAAAGCCCTGATAAGTGGGTTTGTCAGCGGTGTAGAGTACGCCCTGCTGGAACCCAAACGCTCTCAGGCCGCCAACTGGAGTTTTGTGGAGAGCGCCTCCGGCCTTATGCCCACACTTCAACCGCCCACCTTCGTGCAAGGAGTCGAGGCGGTCACTGGCGAGCGAGCCTGGGTTCAGACGATCAGCGAAGAGATCGTCTGTGCCTACGTGGTCAAGCTCAACCCCGGCCTGCGTCCGATCACCGAGCCCCAGGTCGAACGCTGGGGTGCCTCGGCCGACCGAATCGCCGCCGGCGCACGCAGCCTGCTCTTCCATCGCACCCGCGAACTTCAGACTCGCCAGTTTGAAGACTTCCTGCACGTGCGACGACTCCACGCTGGCGATGGGCATGACGCCGCCCGCGCCCTGGTCTACGCCGACGTCTTCTACAGTGAGGTCGGCGAGGGCCTGCGTTTTGCGATGCCCTCCCCGGACCACCTTTTGGTGGTCCCCGAGGCCACCGAGGGTAACCTGCAACAGCTTCGCGACGCTGTAGATCAGGTTTATGAGAGCGACGCCACTCCCCTGACTCGCGCGATCTTTGCCTTTAAGCGAAGCCGCCCCGTCGTCGTCGAGGCCCGCCATGGCTGATCAGAAGCCCTCCCCCGAGATCGACCCTACGCTTCCCGAAATGGTGCAGGACTTTCTGCGTGCGGGAGGTACCCTGGAGGAAATCCGCCTCGACGCCGGTGGCACCTGGCTCCACGAAGGGCTGCGCTTTGAGAATGAACGCGTGGTCGAGCTCTTTAGTCGAAGCGTCGACCGTACCGAAGGCGGCACCTGGGTCCTCAACGTAGGCCGGTTCACCTATCCCATCACCGTCGATGACGTGGGCTTCTTCGTAGAACGCGCCACCTGGGAGGAGAAAGAACCTCGCGTATGGCTCAGCGACGGCACCCAGGAAACCCTTAATTTGGACAGCCTGCGTTACGCCGAGGGGGGCCGCCTCTACTGCACCATTAAAGACGGACGCTTTAAGGCTCGGTTTAAACGCGGCGCATACCACGCCATCGCCAGTTATCTCGATCAGGATGACCGGGGATTCCTCCTGCGCCTGCCTTTTGAAACGGTGAGACTTTTGAGCGCGCCCTGAAACACTCGCTTCCCCACCGTGCATGATGCACATCGACCTGCAGCAAAAAGTGGGGAAAAAAGTTGCTCCCGCGATCACCTCAGATACCCTGCAGAAGTCGACAGTCCCCCACGGGCTGCCTCAGACGCTCAATGCGACCACGGATCGGTCGCCTCCCAACGATTGAATGTTTGAAGTTACTGCACGGACATGGAGGTCCAGATGAGCGCGTCCCCTCTGAACATCACCCCGACGTCTTCCACCGAGCTTCGTTCGGGCCCCGGTGCCCCGATTTTTGAACCCGGCCCCCACACCCGCATCCGTCGAAACCCGGTTCGCGCCATCGCGATGATGACCTGGGACGGCGGCCCTCGGGGAATCTTCGGACAGGTGGTTAACGTCAGCCTCAACGGCTGCCTGGTGAAGACCGAGTCCACAATCGCCGACGGTACTCGCCTGGCCATCACCGTGACCGTTATCGGCGGCCCCGAGGCCCTGAAATTCGAGCTCAACGCTGTGGTGCGTCGCCGCACCGAAGTCAGCGGACGCCGCGCGTATGGCCTTGAGTTTGTCAGCGAGACCTCCGCCGATCGCGAATTGGCCCAGCAGCTCTACGCCGAAACCTCGCGCTGAACACTGCCTCATGACCATCCTGGCCATCACCGATCTGACGTCGCTGCCCGAAGCACTCAGCCCGACGACACCTATCGCCGGGCTGAGCCTGGTGGACCGTATCGCCCGGATGTGCCTGGTCAGCGGCGTAGACACCTGCATCTTCCTTACCGCCCCCTCGACCGCGCCAATCGTCGACGACGCGATCACGGCCGCCACGCGAGCCCGTGGCGAGGTCCGCGCGATAGCGCCTGAAACCCTCCCCGCAGCGATCGACGATCTACATCCCGAGGCGGTGCTGGTCCTGCCGGCCAATCGCGTCTTTCAACGCGCGGTCATTCAAGACGCCCTCAAGGTAGCGGTCGGTCCCGGCAGTAGCCCGCGCCCCGACCTGGCGCCTCATCAGGTCCTTAGCCTCCGCGCGCCGGAGCCTGACGCCCTGCTCCAGGCGCTCGCCAGGCCCTCTGCGACGCCATCAGATGCAGACGCACATACCCCGGCGGGTTGGTCCGTCGCGCTGCGTTCTCTGTCCGACGTTGCTCGCGCCGAAGCCCGGCTCTTCAACGACTGTCGAAAGCCTCAAGATGGCATTGTCTCTCGTCATCTAAATCGTCACTTGAGCCTGGCGATGAGCCGTCGATTGGTTGGCACCTGGGTGGGCCCCAACCATATCTCGGCGATCACCTTGTCGCTTGGATTTGCTGCCGCCATCGCCGCGGGTTTTGGTGGATACACCGGATTTCTCATCGCCGGAGTACTCTATCAGCTCAATTCCGTCATTGACGGGGTTGACGGCGAACTTGCACGGGTACGCTACGAGTTCAGCGTGCTCGGCGAATGGCTCGACACCGTCAGTGACGACCTCTCGGACCTGCTGCTCTATCTGGGGCTGGGAGTCGGAGCCTGGCGCACGATGGCCACCGGCCTCGGACCTCTAGGGCCCGAAATTTGGCTCTACCTGGGTCTTGCTGCCGCCGGCGGCAAGCTCGCCAGCATGGTGGTGTACTACCGCTGGCTCATCGCCCGGGGCCGCGGAGATCTACTGGCCTTTGAGTGGAGCTTCAAAGACCAGGGCACGCCACAATCTCCCCTCAAACGCGCACTCTCAGTGCTTCACTACGCGTTTCGCAAAGACTTCATTGTCTTTGTCGCCATGATTCTGGCGTTCATCGGCACGCTACCCTACCTTCTTGTGGCCCTGGCTCCGGGCAACGTGATCGTGGCGTTGAGCGTTGTCCTGCAACAGCTCCGAGGTCCCGGCACCGGGCGTGATTGACCTCAGGCCGCTGGCCCTGAAGTTTCAGCGGCATTAAGATAGCGCTCGTTCCCTCTCCTGCATTTCTGGCAACCCCCACTTCTAAAGGTGTGTGGATGCGCGACATATGGCGACGCTCAACGCCCCTGTTTGCGATGCTGCTCAGTGCTGGAATCGTCACCCTCGCCCATGCTCCGAGAGCACACGCCGGAGCCTGGACCCAGCCCGACCGGGGACTCTACGCCAAGCTAAGCCTTGGCTTTGCTGGGGCCGACCAACAGTACAAGGAGACCGGGGAGACCTTTCAGCTCTTAAGCGATGATGTCGCCGGCACCTTCGATTCAACGGCCGCCTTTGCCTACGTCGAGTACGGCCTCCTGCCCCGTCTGACCGTCTATGCCAACGCGGGGTTTCAGTCACTGAACCTGGAGAGCGACCTGCAACGCGCTCGCGTCAGTGGCCTCTCCGACGTCTGGTTTGGTGTCCGAGCCGGCATCCTCACCGATGGCCCGGTCGTACTCTCGGCCCATGCCGTCACCAAGTCGCCAACCGGCTACACCGCTGACCCCGACCCGATGGTGCCCACCCTGGGCAACGGAGTACGGGAGCATGAGCTTGGCCTCTCGCTGGGAGCAAGCCTGTGGCCCCGCCCCTTCTACGGCTCGCTGACCGCTGCCTACCGCTTGCGCGGCTCCCGCCAGGCCGCTGGCGGCGAGCAAATCGAGATGTTCGACGAGATCCCGATCATGGCCGAAGTCGGCTGGGCTCCACATCCATCGCTCTGGATTCGCGGCCTGGCCCAGGGCGTGATCGGACTCGGCCCCCCCGAGTCCTTAGACATCTTCAACCTGACCCCGCTTACTCAGAGCTACCTGAAGGTGGGCCCCGGGCTCATCCTCACCATCCCGGGCGGCATTCAACTGAGCCTGGACGTGATGCTGACCCCATGGGGCATCAACACCGTTCAGAGTGTCGATGGCATTGTGGGTATCGCCTACGAATTCGCCCCCTGACGGAGTTTCCGGATGACGCCCATCAGCCGACGTGACTTTCTCAAGACGCTCGCCACCGGCTCCGCAGCCCTGGTCGCACTACGCTTCACCAGCGGATGCGAGTTTGTGGATGTTGAATCCTTTGGCACCGGCGGAGATCACCCCTTCGTCACGCCTCAGGACGACGGCATCTGGTTCTGGCAAAGCGGAAACTCCACCCCCAAAGAAAACGCACCACAGATCTTGCCCGACGAGTGGCGGCTCCAGCTTACGTCTGGCTCGCAAACGCTTGGCGAACTCACCTATCCTCAACTTCGTGAACTTGGCGCCCAGGGACACGAACTCACGTACTGGAAAACCCTTCGCTGCGTTTTCAGCCTGAGCCTTGGTCCGCTGCTCACGAGCCTGATCGCCAACGGGCTCTTCACAGGTGTCCCTCTCTCCGTGGTGCTTGAAGCGACCGACATTCCCGCGGAGACGCTCAAGATACGCACCTACGGCGCTGATGGATTCTCCAGCAACATTCCACTGAGCCGTATCCACGACAACGATCGCTTGCCTGTGATGCTGGCATACGAACTCAATGGCGAGCCTCTCACCCGGCTGCGCGGTGGACCGGTGCGCCTGATCATCCCCGAGATGTGGGGGTACAAAAACATGAAATGGCTGGATCGCCTGGACTTCTCGGCTAGCAGCGAACCTTTTGGCGTCTACGAGACCGTACGCTTCCGGGACGTAGACGCCATTGACGCGCCAGGTGAAATGGCGTTGGCCAACCACGTGGTCACCCTGGCGGGTCGCAATGTCACCCTTCAAGGGGCAGACATCGTCATCAGTGGCGTTGCCGTAAGTGGTGGAGCAGCCATCACTGAGGTTCGTTTTTCAGTAGACGACGGGCCTGAACAGGTCGCCACTCTGCTGGGAGACGACGCCGACGAAGTACGCCAGGCGCTGCCACCAAACCTACGCGAGCTCATGAATGACGCCGAGCAACAAGATAGTGACTGGCCTCTGACAAACGTCTGGGTGCGCTGGTCGGCGTCAATCACGGGCTTGAGCCCGGGGGCTCATACCTTTACGGTACGAGCAATCGACAGTAAGGGACGCGCTCAGGAAGTGGATTCCGGCGAGCCTCTCACCATCTCTCAGGCAATTCGGGTCCCCTTTTCAATCTCGGATTGATGCAGCCTCCCCATTGACAGCTCACATCTCGCCACCAAAATCGCCCCAACCACCGACGATTGAAAAACTCACGCACGCATCGAGGAAGCCATGGCCAACCTGCGCGGCCCCATTCAACAACTTGAGAACGAGCTAGGCGCCCTCTCCCGCGAACTGGTCCGAGTTGAAGCTCATATCCGACGCGGCGAATTCCGTGCGGCCCGCGCTCGCCTGAGTGGTTTGCGGACCCAGCTCGAACTAAGCGAGGATAGCTCTGGCCCGGCAAACCAGCTCGCCGTCATCGGGGCCCAGGTTGGCCTGATGTCCGGAGGTTCTGACTGGCTCCGAGGTCGCCTTCCCGCAGCTCTCCTTTGCGCCGCCGGCGGGTGGCTCTACGGACAGTCTCTTCTGGAAGGACGCCGCCGCGAGATGGCAGAACTTCGAGCCCATGTGGCGGGACTCGACGCCCGGGTTGAACAGGAAATCGCGGCCTCCGAAGCGCCCCCTCGCAACGCGCCCGAAGCCTGACGTTGAGCGAACACATCCGGGTGAAGCTGGTTGCATTCAGCAGGTCGAAAACTTAGGCTGAGCGCGGTTTACATCTCACGCTCATAGTGTCCGGTGGTGGCCGGCCTTAGCCTGGAGTCTCGATGCAACGCGATCGTGCACCTCGACGGCGTTCTCGCGCCGGCACACGTTTTCTGGCGCTGGTATTTTGCTTCATTTCCTCTTCCTATCTGGCCCTCGGCTGCTCGGGGGTAGACGCCCCCATCGTCACAGATGCCGGCGATGATGCATCGTCTCCGGATGCATCCACCGATGCTGATGTTTCATCCGAGCCTCGAGATGCAGAAAGTGACGGCGCGGATGATGCAGAAAACGATGCAGATCTTTGTACGGTATGCTGCGCCGGTGAATCGCGCTGTGGCGTAAACGGCGATCGCGAGACTTGTAACGACGAAGGCACCGCCTACGAGCCATCCCCGTGTGACGATGGCAGCTCGTGTAACGCAGGCACCTGTGAGCCAAACCCGGTCTGCACGCCTGGCGAAACGCGCTGCCTTGACGCCCAAACCCAGCTTACGTGCCGATCCAACGGTCTGGCCTATCGCACCGACATCTGCAGCGATGGCGAGGTCTGCGCTGGCGGAGCGTGTCGCCCCGGGCAGGTCAACGGAAGCGAATGCACTACCGATGACGACTGTGCAGGTGGAACGTGCATGAGCGTCGGCAACGTCTCGTACTGCACCAGCACCTGCGCTATGACTGCCTCCTCCTGTGCAGAGAGCGAAGTTTGCTGGCAAACCGACGGAATTGATTTTCTGGAGGCGCCCCATTGCCTGGCAGGCTGTCAGCAAAGCTGCGACCGAAGCGACCAGGCCTGTCTGACGGTTCGCACCGAAATCAATGGCCAGATCGCCTGGCGTAAAGCCTGTGTTCCCGCAGATCTCAAACCTATCGGAGCAAAATGCTCCACCGACAGCGAGTGCGCCTCGGAGACCTGCCGCCTGGACTATTTCACAGACGCCGACGATAACCCGGTCGGCTATTGCTCCCGGGAGTGCGAAGCCGGAGGATGCCCGGCCGATAGCGCCTGTGTCATAAGCTCCGGGGGCGCCCAATGGTGCCACCCGCGCTGCTCCTCCAATGAGATCTGCCCGCTGGATCCGAGCAATCTCAATCTGCGGATCGGCTGCGGCGACATGATAATCGCCGGCGAAGTCAATCCCAGCGCGGTATGCAAAGACAACGCGTCCAACAACTGAGCCCGTCCCCTTTTCGTTTCCTTGAACAACTGCGGTCATCATGCGTCACGCCAAAATTGTCTGTACCCTTGGCCCCTCCTCCAATACCCCGGAAGTTTTGGCCGAGATGATCAAGGCCGGGATGAACGTTGCCCGTCTGAACTTCTCTCACGGAACGCACGACGATCACCGGGCCACCTACACCATGGTGCGCGAGATTTCGCGTGAGCTTCGGCGCCCGGTTGCCATCCTCCAAGATCTTCAAGGTCCGAAGATTCGCGTGGGCACCTTTGAAACGGGCTCGGTAGAGCTCGTGCGCGGTGATGAATTTGTCATCACCGTCGACGATATTGAGGGTAACGAGGAGCGCGTATCCACGACCTATAAGGCCCTGCACCAGGACGTGCGCGCAGGCGACATTCTACTGCTCGACGACGGCCTGATTCGTTTGCGGGTCGTCGACGTCCAGGGTCATGACGTACGCACCCTGGTGGAGGTGCCGGGAACCCTCAAAAACAACAAGGGCATCAACCTGCCGACCGCTGCGGTCTCCGCACCAAGCCTCACAGAGAAGGATCGCGAGGACCTTGAATTCGGTATGGAGCTTGGGGTCGACTATGTCGCGTTGAGTTTTGTGCGCTCGGCGCTCGACATCCACCAGCTGCGCTCTCGGATGCCCGAAAGCATCGCTGAGTCGGTGAAGATCATCTCCAAAATCGAAAAGCCGCAGGCGATTGCCGAAATCGATGACATCATCGCAGTCTCCGATGGCATCATGATTGCCCGTGGTGATCTGGGTGTGGAGATGCCCCCCCAGAAAGTGCCCATGCTCCAGAAGATGTGCATCGCCAAGGCCAATGAGCAAGGACGCTTGACCATCACGGCCACCCAGATGCTCGAGTCGATGACCGAAAACTTCCGCCCGACACGTGCGGAAGCCTCTGATGTTGCTAACGCCATTCTCGATGGAACCGATGCCGTGATGCTATCCGGGGAAACGGCCGCGGGACGCTACCCCATTGAAGCCGTTCGTATGATGAGCTCCATCATCGAAGAGGTGGAGCGTTCTCAGATGTTCCGCAAGCTCCCCGAGCCGCGCTCCATCAGCCATCTGAAGACCTTCCCCAATGCCGTAGCCCGCTCCGCTGCAATCGCCGCCGACGAGCTGAACGTCTCAGGTCTGGTCGTTCTGACCACCTCGGGAGCGACCGCTCGCCTGATGATGACCTATCGACCGAGCAACACCATCATCGCCTGCACTCCATCCCCTCAAGTCTATCGGCAGATGGCGCTCTACTGGGGTGTCGAGCCCTACCTGCTCGAAATGTCCGAAAGCACCGACCTTATGCTCCAGCGCGCCGAGGACCTGATGCGGCGCGAGCGCGGTGCAAAGTCCGGCGACGAAATAATCGTCGTGATGGGCTCCCCTGCAGGCCTGGGCACCGAGACCAACCTGATCAAGTTTCATCGCCTGAAATAGGATTGCATCGGGCGCCGATGCGATAGGCGTCGCGGAACGAAGACAGAACCCAAAAAGGCCGGCCCCTCAAAGGGGGCCGGCCTTTTTTTCTAACCGCGCTGTGCACTCACGAAACGCTGCGCCTGACAGAACAAGGCCTCAGTCTCCGACCACCCGATTTCGTCCCGACTCTTTGGCTCGATAAAGGCGTTCATCCGCAATTTTGATAAACGCGAACGCGTTGACCTCTGCCGTCATTTCAAGCTCCTGGGGCGTCGCGAACCGCGCCAGATACTCCCGCAAATCCGTCACTCCCATGGAGAGCGTGATCGGAATATCGACATTATCAAATGTGAATGGCTCGCTGCTGATGAGAACACGAATCTTCTCTGCCAACTGAACGGCGCGCCCCTTATCGATCTCGGGCAAAAGCAGGATGAACTCTTCTCCTCCGTAGCGTGCGAAGATGTCGTCCCGCCGGATCGAGCGCACAATGCGCTGTGCAACCTGCTTGAGGATATGATCGCCGGCAAGATGCCCGTAGGTATCATTGACCGGCTTGAAATGATCGATATCGATCATCACCAGCGAAAGCTCACGCTGATAGCGAATGCAACGACTTAACTCCCGCTCGGCCTCTTTGAGGAAGTAGCGCTTGTTGTAGACTTGCGTGAGCCCGTCCGTCGTGGTCAGGCGGTAAATCTCATCGTGGTACGCCGCCTCGATGTTGCTCCCCGAAAGAAACTTAAAGATCGTCCTCCCGATCTTCACCTGATCGCCGTCCATAAGGCGGTGCTCACGTACGGGTCTATCATTGACGTACGTACCGTTGGTCGACTCCAGATCGCGCACAATGATCTCGTCTCCGAGATTATTGATCACGGCGTGATTGCGCGAGATCGAGTCTTCATCGATCTGAATATCGACCTTACTGGAGCGCCCAATGACGGTAGAAGGCTGAGAGAGGCCGTACTTTTTGCCAAGGTCACCCCCGTTGATGACGACCAGGCAGGCATCCCGTGCCGACGCTCCCCGTTTGGGGATCTGGCTAATTACCGTGACAACGGTGCTGTCCTTACCCATTCTCGCCTTCTTCGTCTCCGAACCCGCTGTGGCGGCTTCCACCGAGGTTGGCTATGCGCTCAACGTTGGTGAGCGCGGACTCTTAGAACTGCACAGGGTTCGAGCGCTCAGCACGCCCGGAATCAAACTCTGCAGGTTAGCGGGATTCATCCGTCGCAATTAAAACAAAGTCGTCGGCCGAATGCAAAGCGAAGACCTCCACCATTGAGCCCTCTTCAATCCGCGGGCCAGCGGCTAAAATGGCTCTCCGAAGGCGTCGACTCCAGATCATCCAGAAACTGACCGTGCTTCGGATGCCCGAGCAATCCATGCGCGATGATCTTCCCGAGCTCAACTCCGGGCTGATCAAATGCGTCAATGTTTAGCAACTCACCAGCCAGCGCCGTAATCGCCATCCAGCTCATGAGAAACCCTCCGACGGCAGGAGCTCCGGTGGACTCCAGGCGCCAGAGCGCTGTCGGCCGCTGCGCACGGCTGAGCGCGGCGCGTGTACCACGAGCCTCCGCTCTCAGAATCTCGTCGATTCCTCGCCCCTGAAGATGACGCAGCCCCTCGGGCATCGCGGGGCTTTCCGGCACTTGAAATCCTACCGGGTGCGAGGCGGTCTCCACAAAAAGCAGCTGCTTGTCGTTCGGCCCTTCCATATAAAGCTGAACCTGACTGTGCTGATCAACCGCCCCCATCGCTTTAATCGGCGTAATCCCAACATTTACCAATTGCCCCGAGCGATCCCTCGCCTTCCCGAGACTTTCTGCCCAGAGCTGGCGAAACCAATCGACAAGCCCACCAAGGCGATCCGCATAGGCCATCATCACCATCTGGCCGAAACCCTTCTCATAGAGGGCGATGTGCTGAGCTGAGATGTGTGCCAGACCGACCAGATCCCGGGTGCCCTGACGGACGATCAGAGCGGCGCCTCGCAAGAGAGCCTCCACGTCATAGCCGGCCAGCGCAAGAGGCACCAGCGAGACCGCGGTAAGTACGCTGAATCGACCACCTACGTTTGGCGGCACCGCGTGGGTCTCCCAGTCACGTTCGCGCGCCAGCGCACGCAGGGCTCCACGTTCTGGATCCGTAATCGCAATGACCTGGCGATCGGCCTGCACCTGACCGAGTTGACGGACCATTGCGTCGTAAAGAATCCACAACTGACTCATCGTCTCAATCGTCGTGCCGCTCTTGGTCACTACCACCAGGAGAGTGCTCGCCAGGTCGACTCGACGCAGCGTAGCCTCTAATGAAACCGGGTCGAGGTTCTCAGCAAAGTGCGTACGTATCGCCGGAATCCAGGCCGGCCCCATGGCCTCCAGCACCGCGCGGGTTCCCAGGCTTGATCCTCCGATACCCACCACGATCTGGTCGGTCCACCCCTCGGCCTGGCGGCCTTCTGCCCAGGTCATCAGCTGCCCGAGATTTTGCTCCGGCAGCTTCAGAAACCCGAGTTCTCCGCTGGATGTGCGTTGTTGAAGCGCCTCGACCGCCGCCTGACAACGTTTAGACCAGGAGGCATCAAAATTGGAGGGGAGGCCTGCCTCAACGTCAAACAGACCAGCCGCGTCATAGCTGAGCATGGGTCTCCTCATAGCGAGTCGGGTTGTAAGAAAGGACCGCCGAGCTTAATCACTGGTCCCATGCCGACAAGGAGAAACTTCAACGTGCTCCGGCCCCGCCCTCTCAGAGCGCCGCGGCAACTGCGTCGAGCGCCCGGTCCAGACTCTCAGCCGTAGTCATCTCGGTACAGGCAACCAGCATGCGGTGACTCCAGGCCGGGTTGACGCTCCCCAGATCGAAGCCCGGGATAATACCTTGTTCGAGGCAGGCGTCGATCACCTCCCTGGCTGGAGCAGCCAGCTCCACCACCACCTCGTTAAAGAAAGGACCTGTATAGACACGTGTACCCAACCCACGTTCCTCAAAGGCCTCGAGAGCATAGCGCGCCCGCGCCATATTGAGTTGGGCAAGCTCCTTAAAGCCCTCACGCCCCATCAAGCTCAAGTAAATTGCCGCCGCCAGCGCCATCAAGCCCTGGTTTGTGCAAATATTGCTCGTCGCCTTCGCGCGGCGGATATGCTGTTCGCGCGTCGACAGCGTGAGCACGTAGCCCTCACGCCCCATGGCATCGACCGTCTGCCCGGAGAGCCGGCCGGGCATGGCACGAAGATGCTTCTCGCGCGCGGCGAAGATACCCAGCGCGGGCCCACCGTAACTCAGGCCCACACCGAGCCCCATCCCCTCTCCTGCGCAGATATCAACGCCTGCGCTTCCAGGAGGCATCGCCAGCGCAAAGGCATGAGGCTCGTTAAACGCCGCCACGGTCAAAATCTTGTGTTCCTGCGCCCAGGCGACCAGCTCCCGCGGATCTTCGAGAACGCCAAAAAAGTTCGGCGTCTGGAAGATTACGCAGGCCACTTTCTTGGGGTCTTCAATGCGCGCCTTGAGATCATCAAGGTCAAGCTGTCCGGTGGTGGCGTCCACCTCAAATTCTCGATAGACGCCATCCTGGTAGCGCAGATACGTCTCAATAACCTCGCGGTACTCCGGATGCACGCTCTTAGAAACCCAGACCTGATCGCGGCGGCTCACCCGCTGAGCCATCAACGCCGCCTCGGCCGTCGCATGTGCGCCATCGTACATCGACGCATTGGCGATCGGCATCTCGAGCACCTCGGAGACCATCGACTGAAATTCAAAGATGGTCTTGGTGGTGCCCTGGCTGATCTCGGGCTGGTACGGCGTATACGAGGTCAGAAACTCTGCCCGCAGCAGAAGCTGGCTGATCGCCTGTGGCACGACGTGATCGTAGCACCCGGCCCCCAGCAATGAGACCGTCGAAGGATCGGCCGCCTGGTTCCGGGAAGCTAGTCCGCCCAGATGTCTATCGAGCGCGATCTCGCTCATCGGCGGGGGAAGCTCAAGCTGGGAGGCTTTTTCCCGAAGCTCGGCAGGAATGCTCTCGAAGAGCTCGTCGATGCTCTCAACACCAATGGCCTGGAGCATCCGAGCAATATCTTCTGCGGTGTGCGGAATGTAGCGCATGGTCAGGACTCGCCATCATTAAGAAAGGCCTGGTAGCCCGCGGCATCCATTAAGGATTCCAGCTCCGAGGGGTCGCTGATCTTAACCCGTACAATCCACCCCTTCTCATAGGGGCTCTCGTTCACCAACTCGGGAGCATCCTCCAGGTCCTCGTTGACTGCGATCACCTCGCCAGAGAGCGGAGCATAAAGATCGGAGACGGTCTTAACGCTCTCAACCACCCCGAAATCATCCTCGGCCTGAAGCTCCGCCCCGAGGGCGGGAAGCTCGACAAAGACAATGTCGCCCAACGCGTCCTGAGCGTAGTGAGTGATCCCGACCAGCGCACTTCCATCTCCCTGGTCGCAAACCCATTCGTGATCTTTTGAGTAGCGGTAGTCTTTAGGAAGTTCCATGACGACTCCTCAGCGCGAACATGAATCGCGGGTAATGATGCGCACCATCAGCGCGGACGACTGTAAAAGGGCTTTTTCGTAAGGGCTACCGGCAGACGGCGACCACGAATCTCGACTTCGGCAGCCGAAACATCGGCGTGCTCAATGTCGATGTATCCCAGGCCAATGCTTGCATCAAGGGTCGGAGCGAATCCGCCGCTGGTTAACTGCCCCACCTGGGTGTCGTTGACAAAAATGGGATAGCCCGGACGCAGCACCCCGCGTCCCTGCAGACGTACTCCTCGAAGCCGACGCGTGACACCGGCCTCTTTCGCGGCAATCAACGCGTCTTTTCCGACAAAATCATGCCCGGTGTTGAGTTTCACCACCCAGCCCAGCCCGGCCTCAAAAGGATTGACCTCAGTGCTGAGCTCCTGCCCGTAGAGAGGCAGGCGCGCTTCCAGACGCAGCGTATCACGCGCCCCCAACCCGCAGAGCGCGAGACGTTCCGGCACGTAGCGCTCAACGAGCATGTCGAAGATCGCCTCCCCTCCTTGAGGGATGTAGAGTTCAAAGCCGTCCTCGCCGGTGTAGCCAGTCCGTGCCACCAGCGCCCGCACGCCGGCAACTTCCATCCACTGGCAGCGGAAAAACGCCAACTCGGACAGCTCCGCATCCGAGTTCAGGGGGGAGAGAAGCGCTTCGGCCTCCGGCCCCTGAATAGCCAGCTGGATGTATATGTCGGACGTGTCTTCCAGCACCGCATCCATCGCCGGAAGGTGCTCTTTCATGAACGCAACGTCTTTATGGCGATTGGCCGCGTTCACACAGATGAAGACGTGATCGTGGGCCAGACGGTACACAATAAGGTCATCAATGATTCCCCCGTCAGGGGCGCACATCGTCGTGTAGAGCGCCTGGCCATCCACAAGCCCCCGCACGTCGTTGGTGACCAAGGCATCGACCGCGGCGATAGCATCTTGGCCACGCACCTCGACCTCCCCCATGTGACTCACATCGAAGATGCCCGCCCCGGCTCGGACGGCGAGATGCTCGTCTTTGATGCCGCTAAACTGCACGGGCATCTCGTAACCAGCAAAGGGCACCATACGGCCACCAAGGGCAACATGGCGGTCATGGAGCGGCACTCTCAGAAGATTCTCAGCCATAGGTTTCATCCAGACAGGGTCCAGCGGTCGAGGACCGCATCATCATCGTCCATCATTGTTGCGAGCATGTGCTTAGCTTGAGATTGGCCGCACTCGCCAGGGAGCGAGGCCCACACCTTTGTCAAAGCAAACCCCAACCGAAGCCGCCTCAACAAGCTCCCCGGCGCGGACCACAAGTCCGTGGCGCACGCAGACAGCCCGCACGACGTTTTCCATCAGGGTCGCCACGGTCATCGGCCCAACTCCGCGTGGCACCGGAGTGATCAACGCCGCTTGTTTCCGGGCAGCCTCAAACTCCACATCCCCTCGCACTTTACCCTCGACCCGGCTGATCCCCACATCGATCACAACCGCGCCTTCCCGCACCCAACTACCCTTCACCAGGCCCGCCACACCGGTGGCTACCACCAGAATCTCCGCCTCTGAGACAATCCGGTCGAGGTTACGGGTATGGCGGTGGCAGAGCGTCACGGTGGCGTTGGCTCGGGCGAGCATCAAAGACATCGGTCGACCCACAATAACGCTTCGACCAATGACGACCGCCCGTTTTCCGGTCAGCTCCACGCCGGCCGAGCTCAGCAACGTCATCACGCCGCGCGGCGTGCAGGGCTCCAGGACCGCGCGACCGCTCATCAGGCCACCCAGGTTCAGCGGATGAAAGCCGTCGACATCTTTCTGAGGGTCAATGGCGGTCAGAATATCGGCGCCGTTCATCTCTCCGGGCAGTGGCAGCTGCAGAAGGATGCCATGAACATTCGGATCTGCATTAAGGCGCGAGAGCACCTCAACGATCTCATCTTCTCGCACCGTGGCGGGGAGATGTTCGTGGCGAAAGGCAATGCCAACCCTGGCGCACGCCCGCTCCTTGTGGCGTACGTAAATATCACTGGCCATGTCGTCGCCTGCCCGCACCACCGCAAGCGTGGGCGTGATGCCACGTCTGGCCAACTGCTGAGTCGCACTCTGAACCTGCTCAAGCAACGCGTCGGCAACGGCCCTCCCGTCAAGCACCCCTTCGGGTCCTCGCCGCACCGCCTCCTGAAGCGGTTGTGTCACAATGTCGAATACCATGCGTCATCCCCTGAACACGGGTGACCGCGGCCTCCGGCCGCATGATTAAGAAAGCCCAGCTCTCTCTACAACTCAACGCGACTTCCTGCCAGCTCAGCACGCATCTGAATCATCAGGACGATCTCGACGCATCCAACGCGTCAGACGCGAGACCGTCATGCGGTGGTTCGCCACCCAGGCATAAATCCACTCACTTAACCATCGAGCTCCGGGAACCCGACGGTATCCCCACCAGAAGATGGCGTAACGTCGGCGTAGTGCCGCGGCCCTGAACACCGCCGCCGCACCGCGCCAGACTCGCCCCTGGGAGTCGACCAGATGCACCGCGTTTTCAAGCTCTTGCTGGCTGAGTTCGAGATAGCGCCCCTCCCGATGCTGAAGTGCCTCCAGCGCCAATGACGCGCCGATGTTCTGCGCCCACCGGCGTGCCCAGTAGGTGCAAAATTCGCACGTCGCATCGTAGAGCAGCGTGGGCCTCGGCGGTGGCCTTGAGACCCGTACCGATAACGCATAGCGCTCACTCACACCTACTCCACCGGAGTCACCAACATACGGGCTGCCAGACTCTCACTCACCGACACATCACTGCCGTTGACCGTCAAAAACATCTGGCCGTCGAAACTCAACACCTCCCTGACACGAACAACCCCTCCAGGGCGCAGCCCAATGCGATCGAGGTATCGAAGCACCTCCGGAGTCTGATCGAGGACCCGCTCCACGCGCACAGTCTGTCCGGCGACCACGGCGCTCAATGCCATGGACTCGCGCCTCAAGATCTCGCCATCCGCAGTGGGAATCGGGTCGCCATGCGGGTCAAACCTGGGGTAGCCCAGCGCGCAGTCAATACGCTCCACAAGCGTGTCACTGACAGCATGCTCCAGGCGTTCGGCCTCGGCATGCACCTCGTCCCAGCTGTAATCGAGGGTGTGCACCAGAAACACTTCTATGAGGCGATGATTACGGATCACCCGCAGTGCCATTTTTCGCCCCTGCTCGGTAAGCAGCGCGCCACGATAGGGAACGTAGTCAACCAACCCTTCGTCAGCGAGGGACTTGAGCATACCCGTGACCGAGGGCAACGAAATATCCAGATGGTCGGCGAGTGCCTTGGTCTTGACCCTCTCACGGGCCTCGCCTTGCAGGTGAAAGACCGCCTTGAGGTAGTTTTCAACTGAGATAGTAGGCATCTTCGCGTGATCCGGACTCGGGGGGATACGATGGTGCCGGGGGGTCTAACAGATCACCCGGAGGGCGACAAGCCATCGGGTGCTCGGGAGGAGGATCGATGGCGTTGGCGCCATAGCCACAGGCGTCCATGCCCCGGGGCGAAAACAAAGGCCACCGCGTAGAGCAGCCCTCCGACCACCACCACCGCGCCGGCCGCCGAGATATTCAGCGCAATCGCCAGGTACATCCCCACCCAGCTGGAGAGCACACCGTGTGCCACACTCACAAGGAGCATACCTTTGAGGTTGCGCGCCAGAAGATGCGCCGTGGCTCCCGGTACGATGATCAGCGCGATGACAAGCACCGCGCCCACCGCTTCAAAACCGGCGACCGCCGTCACGGTGACCGCACTCATCAATCCGTAACTGAGCGCGGAGACCGGAATCCCGAGCGCCACGGCGTACTTCGGATCAAAACTGCTGACGTTGAGCCAGCGATAGAATACCGCCACAAGCCCTAGAACTGCCGGGGCCGTCACCCCCACCAGCCCCAGCGCGCGGTCGCTTACTCCGAGCACGTCGCCATAGAGCAGACAGTGCGTATCGATATGAGCATCACGCACCCGGGTGGAGAGTAGAATGACTCCCAGTGCAAAGAGCGCGGTGAAGACCACCCCGATGGCGGCATCGCTACGAACAGTAGGACGACGGCTGACCCACTCAATGGCCGCCGCGGTCAAAAGCCCCATCAAGGCGGCTCCGGCCAGCATCACTCCGCCGTGCAGCGATTGGGTGACGAGAAAGGCCACCACGATGCCGGGCAGTGCAACGTGAGCCAGCGCATCGGCGATCAGACTCATACGCCGCAGGTACAAAAAGACCCCGAGCACCGCCGAGGTGATCGCCACCAGATTCAGCGTGAGCATGCCGCGCCACATCCAATCGCCCCACTGCCAGGGCTCAACAAGCCAACTCACAATGCACCTCCAGCCGCAAGGCTTCGGGCGCGAACGCGACGTATCGCCGACGGAAGCGCGCCTCCCACAGGTCCGAAGACCAGCGCGAACCCAAAAATCGTGACCGCCACCAGCACCATTGCCGGGCCAGTGGAGACGCCTTCGTAGATGTACGAGAGCATGGCCCCAAGCGCGCCGCTCAGCGCGCCAATCACCATCGCACCGACCATGACTCCCACAAGCCGGCCGGAAATCAAGCGTGCCGCCGAGGGAGGGATGATCAGCATCGCCGCCACCAGAATCACACCCACGGCCTGAATCGAGAGCACGACAGCGACCGCCAGCGCCGACATTAACCCCAACTCCAGCCACTGCGTAGGCAAGCCGATGGAGCGAGCAAAGCGCTCATCGAACACCATCAACGAGAGCGGTCGATAAAAGACGACGACCAGCATGGACAGCAGCAATCCCGCGCCACCCACCACCCAGATTTGCGCTGGCGTGACGGCGGCGGCGTTTCCAAAGAGGTAATCCGAGAGCCCACTCTGCTGGCCGGTGGGAGAGGTCTGAATGTAAGAAAGCAACACAATCCCAAGCCCAAAAAAGGTCGAGAGCACGATGCCGATCGCCGCCTCCGGACGCACTTTGGGCCCGCGGCTCAGCCAGGTGATCGTCATGGCCCCCAGCACCGCGCTCGCCATTGCCCCCAGCAACAACGCTGGCGCGCTCTTGGTGCCCGTAAGCAGAAAGGCCACCCCGACGCCAGGAAGGGTTGCATGCCCGGCGGCGTCCCCCACCAACGACATGCCGCGCAAGACCATAAAGGTGCCGACCAGCCCACAGATGGCACCGACCAGCACCGCGGCCACCAGGGCATAGAGGGCGAAGTCGTACTGCATCGCAAAAAACTCTAGCGCCCGCTGCCAGAACACACTCTCACTGCCACCTGCCATCGTTCTACTCCACGGCCTCGATCTGACTCTGCGCGTCGAAGATGGCCAAATGCCCTCCGTAGGTCGCGCGCATGTTCTCGGGGGTAAAGACCCGGGAGGTTGGGCCATGAGCGACGGTCGTACGATTGAGCAGGACGATTTCGTCGAAGTAGTCCGCCACCGTAACCAGGTCGTGGTGCACCACCAGCACCGTTTTGCCTGCATCACGAAGCTCACGTAACACAGCCATAATGGCCTTCTCGGTCGCGGCATCGACTCCGGCGAAGGGTTCATCCATCAAAAAGACCTCCCCCCCTTGAGCCAACGCACGTGCAAGAAAGACCCGCTGCTGCTGTCCTCCGGAGAGTTCTCCAATCTGGCGGTCTTTGAGCGACGTCATCGCGACGGCGTCCAGCGCGTCTTGTACTGCGCGGCGGTCGGCTTTTCCGAAGCGACGCAAGAGCCCCAGCCCTCCGAAGCGCCCCTGACGCACCACCCCTTCGGCGGAGATCGGAAAATCCCAGTCCACTGCCCCGCGTTGCGGTACGTAGGTCAATTTCCGACGCCCCGCTCGCCCCGTCTCTCCCACGATACGAATCGTACCGTGATCGGGGTCCTTTGCGCCGGCGATGGCTTTGATCAGCGTGGATTTTCCTGCCCCGTTGGGACCGATAATCCCCACCAGCCGCCCCTGCTCAATGTTGAGATTGACATCTTCTACTGCGCGCACAACGCCGTACGACAGGCTGAGGTCGCGGATCTCCAGAGCCAGCTGGGTGCTCATACGTCAGTCTCCCCGGCGGACTCGGGCGCATCAGGCACCACCGAACTCTCGAAGGCTTGGGGTGAACCGCCAAGCTGCCCGGTGATCAGCTGAACATTGGTCTCCACCATCTTAATGTATGTGTTCACCCCGCTTTCCACCGTTCCCAGGCTGTCAGAATAGAGCGGACCACTGACCCTTACCCCGCTCTCCCGGGCAACTTGCTCAATGAGCCCCGGTGATACCGAGGACTCGATAAACACCGCCGGCGCGTTTCGCTTTCGCACCAACTCCACCATGTTGATCACATCGCGCTGGCTGGCTTCCTGCTCGGTACTCAGCCCTTGAATCGCTTCCACATCCAGATTGTAGGCCCGCCCGAAGTAGCCGAACGCGTCGTGGCTGGTAATAAGCACACGCTGGCCCTGCGGGACGGTCGCCAACTGCGCGCGGGTCCACTCATCGAGTTCCGCCAGAGTTTTATCGTAATGAGCATGCCTCTCGGCAATGGCGTTGCGGCGAGCATCGCCCTCGTCAAAGAGCTGCTGCAGCGCCTTGCTCACGTGTTGGGCCCCTTCCCGCCAGAGGCTCACGTCAAACCAGATATGAGGGTCAACCGCTCCATCAACCTCCATCAGGCGCTCCCGGGGGATGGCATCCCCGACCACAATCACGGGTCGCTCCCCACCGGCATGGCGCACCAGGCCCTCCATCCAACCTTCGAGCAGGAGCCCGTTCATCACCACCATATCGCTCGCAGCGATCTGACGCGCGTCACCGGGCCGCGGCTGATAGAGGTGTGGGTCGGCCCCGGGAGAGAGCAACCCGGAGACCTTCACATCATCGCCCGCCAGGTGGCGAGTCATATCTTCGAGCATCGTTGTGGTGGCCACGACCATCGGGCGCTCATCCACCTCGTCTGGGGCGCGCTTACAGCCCACACTTGCCACTGCGACTAGCAGCGTCATGGCAATCCACATCCACGGTTTCATTCGCATACCTTCCTCGTATGTACAGCCGAAACCGAACTTCGGCCGGAGGGATCAAATTAGCCACCCCCATTCCCAAAGTTAAACTAGCCCCAAAAAAGAATTAGGCAAAACTAAACACGTCGACCAACACAAGAAAAAAAGAGACGCGCTCCTCAAGGGAGCGCGTCTCAATGGCACGAGAGCGCTAAACCCTCACACCTCGAGCGAACTGGGGCGGCCGGCCAATCCCAGACGATACCGCAGCTCGAGGAAAGCATCATCGTGAGCAAAGGCCAGCATTGCACGCACGCCTTCGTGGTTACGAATTCGCTTCTGTGTGGCCACCTCTTCCAGGGAAAGCCCCCAGCCTTCGAGCCGAAGCATCGCTTCGACCGCCGCCGCAGCATCCCCGCAGAGCAAGAGGCCAAAACGCGCGGCAAAGGTATCGACATCGCGTCCCCAGGCCTCGCAATGCGCCTGAGCCAACCGGGCAGTGAGCCCTTCGTGAGCCTCCAGCGCCTGGGCCAGACGCCGTCTCGCCGGGGTATTTAGCGCCCCCCCGACCTGCTCGCCGAACTCCTGACTCTGCACGTCGACGCGCTCGCTGAACCCACGACCGATCTGGCGCAGCGCCACGCCTTCCATCAAGTGCCAGACCTGACGCCCATCCAGGCTCATCAGTGGTGCCAGCGAGCTGACCACAAGCGCGGCACAATAGCCGGCCACAAAACGCAGACCGGCCTCACTCAAGCCCTCGATCATGGCTTCGTTGAGCCACACCGTGGGCGTGCTCTCCGCAAACACCACCGGGTGGTCCGGACCGCTGTCTCCCACAATCACGCGGAACTTCAGGACACCAATCGCCGCGAAGCCGTCGGCCAACGCGTCGTAGACCGGGTGGTCTCCACTGCGAAGACGTTGACCGTCGAGCGCCTTCTTCTGCGGGAGCACCTCCGAGAAGATGCGCTCCACCAGCGGCATCGACGCCTGCAAGGCCTGGAAAACCCCACCGCGCAGCCCGTCGTCGATCAGGTAACGCTCCACCAGCTCACCGTCGACTGCTCGGGAAGGAGTGGTCTTGGTGCGTAGCTCGCTGAGTTCCACGCTGGCACCGAGCGCACGCAGGGTCTGACGCGTCAGACGCAAGCGATCGTGAGCCTGCACGCGGTCGAAGAGCGTCTCCAACCCACGGTAATTCGTCGGCTCAAAGGGCTCCTCCGCGATCAACTCGCGGAAGGCAGCCATCGCCCGAGCCTCGCGTCCGGCCATACGGGCCAGACAGAAGGCGCGGCGACGGCGGAAGTAAAGGCAACGCTCCTCATCATGTTGGCAGAGCTCAATGAGGCGCTCGAAGTAACGAGAGGCCTCTTCCACATGGCCCAACTCTTCGTCGGCGGCCTCGGCCGCCCGCGCGAGCAGATCGACCTTCGCCCCGGAACTCGTGGCGTTGGAGAGTTGCGCGAGCTGCTCAACACAATCGACAACCTCACCGGCCTCGGCCGCCAGGTCGATCAACAGGTCGAGATCGGCCCGTGAGTCGGGGAAGGCACGCACAATCTGCCACTGCAGCGTGTAAGCCCCGCTGACATCGCCGAGCAGCCTGTGGCGCACATCCACCAGCGCACGCCAGTCATCGAGTTCCTCTCCGATGACCTGGAACTTGAGCACGTTCTCGAAGAGCTCCGCAGCTCGGCGACCACTACCGGCGCGCATATGCGCACGAGCCAGCAGTCGCTCAGCCCGGTGCAACACCTCCAGGCCGTCGTAATCATGGACCAGGTCTTCAAGGCAATCGATGGCCTGCTCCAGATGCGCCTCCTCTCCTGTTCCAAGCAGCAGGCGACCGAGCCAGATGGCCGACTGAATGCGCTCCTCCACCGACGTCTCCAGACGCAGCGTCAGGCGATCGAAATGGCGCCGCTGGAAGCCAATGGCGTCCTCAACGCGATCAAAGCGCGTGGCCAGCTCGACCATCTGGCGCAGATACGCCGGATCTTCGGAGATTTGCCAGCAGGTGGTCAGGGCACGCAGCGCACTCTCGTAGTCGTCCAGGTGTTCAGCGCATACGTCGGCCAGCTCTTCAAAGAGGGCCAGGCGATGCTCGCGATTCAGCCCCTCGCGACCGACGTGGGCCTGCAAGCACTCACGCAAGAGCGTGTAGCGCCGGGTCTCCCGGAGCGCCGTGTAGAGCGCCTCAATATGCGCGACATCGGTCGGAAGCACCGCCGGCGCTTCGGCGGCGGCCTCCAACTCGCGCTCGACCTGGTCGTCATCGCCACCTTCTGCGTCTCCAGCGCTTTCCATCAACTCAACAAAGGTCGCCTCACAGGCCTCACGATAGAAGCGATCGGCGTCGGCCAGTCCGTGCCGAGTAATATAACGGGCCATTTCCAGGCGGCGAGCGGCGCGTACCAGCGCGCTTTCCGCCGCCGAGGCTTCGAGAGAGGTCCAGGTCAGGTAGTGTGCATGCTCCTGCATACGACGAGCCTGCAACGCGCGAAGGCGCTGACGCTCAACATCGAGGTCGCCATCCGGCGCGTCACCGAAGAGTTCATGCCCGTGAAGCACAGCCACAAGGTCCGCGCTCAGCCCCCGCACGTCCGTTGAGGACGCGGCACTTGCCAGTTCGATCTCCTGACTCAAGAAGGCCTTCGCCGCCGAGGGTAGAAGTTCAAACTCCGCGGCCAGCGCGTCACGCTCGCCGGCACTCAGCTCAGCACGCCCCATCGCCAGCAGCGCCTGAAGCGGGTGGTGAGGTAGACGCACACGGGCCTGCGCAAGTTGGGCCCGCTCCGCGGCACACGCCATCGCGACGCGCAGCACGATCTGATTCTCCAGGCTATCGGCCGCGCCATGGGCGCGGTATGCGCGACTTGCATCGGGCGAGGCTTCAGCCCGCTCGCGAAGCCGGGCGATGATCATGAAGTAGCGGTCACGCAGCGTGGGTTCGGTGGCGTGCATCAACAAATCTTCGAGCTGATCGGCGATCTCCGCCGGCGCATGTCCCGCCCGCTTCCAGGTACGCGCCACGCCCCCCAGCCAGTGGGCGTTCGTCGGCTCGTAGCTCAGCGCTTCCAGGTAGCGCGCGCACGCTTTAGAGGCGTCGCGCAGGCGCCACTCCGCCAACATCGCCACATCTCCGCAGATCGCAGCCAACTCCGCTGCCCCACTGACCATCCCGAGGCGATGCACAAGCAGGGCCTCCAGGTGCTGCCAATCCCCCATCTGACGGTAGAGCCGGCACAGGGTGCTAAAGACGTGACCATCGGCCGGGTTCATCGCCAGGAGCTCTTCGTAGATCGCGACGGCTTCGTCGCGACGCTCCAGACGGGTCTCCAGCAACTCGGCCAACGCTCCGAGCTGGCGTGTCGCGGCGCGGGGCTCCTCGATCGTGCGGAGCTCTCGCCCCGTCATCTGCACGATCTCATCCCAACGCCCGCCACGCATGTAGATGCGGCCCAACGCCTCCAGCGCGGGTAAGAAGTCCGGCACGACCTCCAGGGCCCGACGATAGTAACGCTCGGCGCGCACCAGGTCCCCGAGTTGTTGCTCCAGGATTTCGGCGTTGCGCAACAACGTCGCTGCAACTTCCTCACGGTCCTCGATCAGCGCGATCTCACTCTCATTCAGCGCGATCAGCTCCTCCCAGCGATGGGTCCGCGCGTACAGACGCCCTAACGCCGCGTAGCAGCGCGGGTTCGCCTCATCGAGGTTGAGGATTTCCAGCCACGCGCCGATCGCGACCTCGTAATTCTTCAGCTGCTGCTCGGCAACCTCGGCCACCTTATCGAGCAGATAGAGCTTCTGGCGGCGGCTCGGAGCCACCTCGACAAGCCCCAGAAAGAGATCGGCGAGCTGAGTCCAACGTTCCAGACGACTGAGAATACGGGCCGAGCTTTTGAGCGCGGGTAAGTAGTTGGGCCGCACCTCCAGCACAAGCAAGTAGTGTTCAAGCGCCCGTTCATCGCGCTCAAGGCGATGTTCGTACACTTCGGCCAGCTGGAAGTGTCGGCGCCAACCTCCGGCGCCCTCTCCGGCCGTCGCGATCTCACGTTCGTAGAGGTCGGCAAGCCCTCGCCAGTTCTCTCGCCGGGTGTACAGGCGCCCCAGCGCGCGCAGCGCCGGCACGTGGCGCGGGTCGTACGTGAGCGCCTCCCGGTAGACTTCGGCCGCGGCCTCCGCCAATCCGGCCTCTACCTCGTAAAGACGCCCCAGGCGAGTCAGCGTGCTCACCCGTTCGCTCACCGAGAGCGGGCCTTCCAGGCGACGGTTGAGCACGTCAATCAACTCCGCCCCGCCGCCCCCGCTGGCCTCGGGTTCGCTCTCGAGCAGGTGCTCGCGCAGGCGAAGCAGTGTCCAGTCGTCGTCCTGCTCGGTGCCCTGTCGAAGAATATCACGCGCGGCGGCGGGATGATCCGAGGCCGTCAGATGCAGCATCGCCAGCGGCACCGCATGACTCCCCTGCCGCAGCTCCTGACGCGCCGAACGGCGAAGCACGCCAAAGGCCCTCCCCTCTTCGCCGGACTCAAAGCACAGACTGACGAGAAGATCATCGAGATCCCCCGGCAGCCTCCCCTGATTCGCCAGGTCGTTAAGCAGGTCACGGGCCTCATCGTGGCGCCCAAAGATATGCAACCATACGGCGCGGCGAGCCTCCAGCGCCTGGCGGATGTCCACCGAGAGTTCGGGGAGCAACGCGGCCCGGGCCAGTGCGGCCAGCGCCTGGTCGACATCCCCCATCTCCAGCAACGCATCGCAGCGAAGGTGGGTTGCCCACAGCGCGGCAAAGGCGTCCAGGCTGGCGCGCTCACCGGGCGCTTCCAACTCGTCATCACAGTGCGCCAGCAGCACCTCGGCAGGCGCTCCCATCGTCCACAGAGCCGACGCCTTCTCCAGCGCCAGGTAGGTCGGTGCCCATGACGGGGCCTGACTGAGTTCTACAGCCTGCTCCAGCGCCTGAAGCACTGCCTCATCATCGCCGAGCGCGCGGCGCAGGCGACGCACCAGATGCGCCGTCTCCCAGTCCATCACCTGCTCAATCCCGGCGCAGCGCAAAGACTCCAGCGCGCGCTCAAAATCTCCCAGGGCCTCGCATGCCCGGGCGACGGCAACATGACGACGGGCGACTTCAGCATCGTCATCGGCCACATGCGCGCGGTCTCCCAGGGACGCGGCGACAAAGGCCTCCAGCACGTCACGACGCAACGCCACGGTCTCCCGAGGGCGAAACGCTGCGCGGCGAGCCTCTTCGGCCGCCTGCTGACTCAGCTGTAGCGTGGGGGTCTGCTGGACAGGGCGCTCCTCCTCGCCGGACTTCGGCGCCACAAAGCGCGCGGTCCGCCGCTGCGCTCGTGCGCTATCGTTGGCGCGGGAGAACACGTCGGAGATACTCTGAGCCATCCTTAGCTCCTACAAGGTCCGTTCAAATCGACGTCTGCACTCGGTGGTTGCCTTCCCTGGCAACCGCGCGTGGCGTCATCGCTCCTGACCTGGCAGCGGATAGAGCGCGGGGTCGTAATCCCACGCCCCGGGGTCGTCGTCCTCGGCCAACATCCGGGCCTGACGGCGCCTGCGCACCACGCGCACCCCAAACGCTACAAGGAAAAACAGGGTGGCGCCAAAAAATAGCCCGTTGGCGTCGCCAAGGATCGCCCAGAACGAAACCCCCTCCTCCAACTCATCACGCCATTGGCGCTCCAGCGCTGCCAACGAATGACCGCTGGCCTGCTCCAACGCCTGATGAAACGGTACTCCCTCACGCACCCGGGCCATCATCTCGGCGAAAAGGTCGTCACCGAAACGCTGCTCAAGGTAGCGTACAAAGTGAAAGCTCTGGGCGTACGCCAGAGACACCGACTGATGATGCGGGGGGAAGTAGCGATCGAGCGATGCCAGCGGCATCACACTGCCCGTCGACGCGGCGCGAGTCAGCGTATCGCTTCGCTCGGGAGTCCACTCCTCGGCGTGCAACACAGCAAAGCCCTCGTTGAACCAGCGGGGCACGTGCTGGCCCTGACGCGCCCGGTCAACCGCAACGTGTGCAAGCTCGTGGACAAAGGTCTTTTTGATGTCGATCGGCTCCCCGGCCGACCCTACCCCGTGCCGAACAAGCACTGTGGATCGATCGCTGAGCGAGAGCCCGACCGCCCAGCTCGAAGGGCGATACTCGGCCCCCTGCCACTCAAAATACGTGTTCATATCGTGCAGCAGGTACACGTCGATGTTGGCCATCGTCTCCAGGCCAAGCCGGCGCTCCAGAGCCGCAACCAACAGGTCGGCGTCGCCATCGAGATGGGCGATCGCCGGCTCAAAACGTTCCGGATAGTGGTAGGTCAGCGCTGCCTGCTCTCCAGGGCGACTGACCATCCCGGGCATTCCCAGGGCCGAGGCCGGCGCTGCGCTCAGGAGGAAGACAACGAGAAGGAGCCCGACACAGACTGAGCGCAGAAATGACACAACGACCTCGTGGACATCGGAAATTGGACACGCGCCACACCACTCACTTCAGCGCGTCGCCCAGAGTGGTAGGCACATCTCTCCAACCACCAAACGATTCGAGGCCTCCTCCCTCTTTCCACCCTCGCGTCAATGATTGGTGGCCGAGCCTGCCATCATCCCCGGCGACGTCAGCCGGCGCGGACGATCTTCAACAACCGCGTCATCCTCCACTTCCTCCGCCAAAGAGCGCTCCTCTGACGCCGTATCGGACCGCGGTGCCACCGGGCTTGGGGCGTGTCCGGGGATGGGGGGCAACATCTCCATCCCCTGCGCCCGCTCTTCGAAGTGCGCAATCATCGACGCGTAGCTCTCCACCATATGTTTGAGCTCGCTCTGGAAGCGCACGCGCTGTTGGTGCAGGTCGAGCATCTCCGAGCGCAGCTGCCCCACCTTTTGTTCGGCGCGCGTGAGCATGCGCTCAGCTTTGAGTTCGGTGTCCGCCAGCACCAGCTCCGCATCACGGTCGGCCTGATGGCGGATCTCCTCGGCAACCTGCCGGGCCATTTCCAGTGCTTCGACGAGACTACGCTCCCGGCGGCGATAGTCGCGCAGCTCCCGGGTCTGTTCATCGACCTCATCCTGCATCCGACGCACAGCCTCCTGGACCTGACGCCACTCCCGGGCCAGCCCCTGCAAGAACTCGTGCACCTGGTCTGGATCGTAGCCCCGGAACTTCGTCTGAAAGCTCTGGTTGGCGATATCATCGGCGCTGAACTTGAACATCTTCTACCTCGTCCGTGGCGAAAGGGGGGGCGCAGCCTTGCGCCCGCGTCGTGCTACGTCGTGCTCAACCGCTGGCAGGCTAAGCAATCGGGCCTTCATCTTCGATTCGGCGCTCCGAGACCTCGGCGCTCAGCTCGGCGCTGCGGCGAGCGGCAGCCTCGACCGCGCGAATCAACGCGTGGCGAAAGCCGTGCTCTTCGAGAGCCACCAGCGCCGCGATGGTGGTACCTCCGGGGCTGGCGACCTGGTCCTTAAGCTCGGCCGTGTGCACATAACTTCGCTCCTGAGCCAGGCGTGCCGCCCCCTCCATCACCCCGCTGGCGAGTTCGATCGCAGTTTTGCGATCGAGCCCCATGAACACCCCTCCATCGGCCAGCGCCTCCACCGCGGTGAAGATGTAGGCCGGCCCGCTCCCGCTGATGGCGGTAAGCGCGTGGAAGTGCTCCTCATCTCGCAGGCGCACCACTTTCCCCACGGCTTCAAAGAGCGCATCGACCGCCCCCATATCGACGGTGCCGTCACCCATCACACCGGTCACTCCCGCACCGACCAACGCCGGCGTATTGGGCATCGCCCGGACCATCCCGGGCAGGGGACCTGCGGCGCGGCGCATCGCCGCGATCTTAATCCCCGCCGCAACCGAGATCACCGTATCCTCATCGGTAAACTCTTCCTGGCGCGCCTCAAGCACCGCCCGCACATCACCCGGCTTCACCGCGATCACGTACAGGCGAGGACGGCGAATGGGCTGTTGATCCTCATCGAGCTCAATCTCGGGGATAGCTTCGCGGGCGTTAAGATCGTCGGCGAGGTTTTGCGCCGCCTTCTCATGCGCGTCGAGGCACACCAGCCGGCGAGGATCGAGCATCCCGCTGTCAACCCAGCCTTCGGCCAGCGCGCGCCCCATCTTGCCGCAGCCCATCAAGACCACCAGGTAGTCCGCCAGGCGCCGGTCAAAACTGCGCTCAGCGACCGCGCTCTCCGTCGACGTCTCGCCCTCAGTCGCCGGGCTCTCAACCTTTTCATCACGCATCGTAAATCCTTTCACCAAAAAGCGCGCTGCCCACCCGGATCAGGGTTGCCCCTTCCTCAATCGCGACTTCAAAATCGCCCGACATCCCCATCGAAAGTTCGGTCAATGACGCTTCTTCATCGGGGAAGGAGTCCGCCACGAAGGCTCGCAGCACATCAAAACACTCGCGAAGTCTCCGGAAGTAGGGCCGCGCCTCTTCGGGGTCGTCGGCGTAAGGCGCCATCCCCATCAGCCCACGCACCCGTAATCCGCTTCGAGCCACTGCGCTCTCGTAGAGCGACGCCACATCCCCGGGTTCCACCCCGCCCTTACTCTCTTCCCCACTGATATTGACCTGGAGCAGCACCTCCACAAGCTCTTCGGAGCGACGGGCCAGCGCCTTGATCAGACTTTTTCGGTCCACTGAATGTATCAACGCCACGCGTCCGGTCACGAAGCGGGCTTTGTTGGATTGCAATCCACCAATGAAGTGCCAGCGAATCGCATCGCTCAGCGCCTCGGCCTTGCCCTCCCACTCCTGAACATACGACTCCCCGAAGTCGCGCACCCCGAGAGTTTGCAACGCCTGGATCGCTTCCAGCGAGTGCGTCTTGCTCACCGCGATCAGCGTCACGTCAGCGCGCTCGCGACCGGCGCGTTCACACGCCGCCTCGATGCGACGCTCCACATCTGCCAGCCGCGCCTTCATCGCCTCGAGCTCCTTCGACTCCGCGCCACTCATAGCGGGAACCCCTTTAAGCCGCCCAGCGCCTCCAGGGTCTCCACGACCTCGCAGACCGGTAGCCCCACGACACAGAAGTACGAGCCCTCGATGCGTCGTACCAACGCTCCCCCCAGGTCCTGAATCCCGTAGCTCCCCGCCTTATCCATCGGCTCACCGCTGGCCACATAGCGAACGATATGCTCTTCACTGAGCTCGCGCATCCAGACATCCGCGCGCACTGCCCGGGCCTCCTGCACCCGCGCGCTTGCCGGCTGTCCCGGCGCGCGCCAGGTCCAGCAATACGCCGTCACCACCTCGTGACGCTTCCCGGCCATCCGCCGGAGCATAGCTTCAGCGTCGGCGGCGTCCACTGGTTTCTCCAGCACGTCGCCCTCAAACACGACGATCGTGTCGGCCGAGAGCACCCACCCGGGAAGATCGCGCCGATCAGCTAACGCCTCCGCCACGGCTGCTCCCTTTTCGCGAGCCAGGCGCAGAGTATATGCTTCGGGCGACTCATCGGCACCGCGGACCTCCTCGATGTCGCTTTTGTACACCAGCGGTTCAAAGCCCAGTCGCTCCATCAACTCCAGACGACGGGGTGAGCCACTGGCGAGTACAACCTGCGGCGATGTGGCGGTGATCATGTCCATGACTCGTCCTACCTTTGATTTCGTCGTTCATCCGCCTCGACGGTACGAGCGCCCTGCCGGGGTGTCAAAAAATCCCCGGGCGCCCGCGCTAACCCCCTTTGTTACGAGCGGCACATGCCTTACCGGCCTCCTGGTCCCCGCACGCCGGGCCTTCCTCATGCCCTGTGGCTCAGCGTCCTGATAACTTCCACCACCCTGGCGCCCGTTGACGCCGGAGCCCAGGCCCCTCCTCCTGAACGCAATCTACGCTTCACCGAGGAACTTAAACTCCAGCGCGGCAGCCTTCCGCTTTCGCTCAGCGTCTACCAACGCGCCTACGCCGAGGAACGCATCTGGAACGTGGAGTTGGCCAGCGGCGCAGGACGCACCTCGGCGATCTGCCGCACGACCTTGCCCGAGGATGTCGGCCAGAGCTTCTACCGCTTCGATGTTCAAACCCGAGAACTCGACGGCCAGGGACACGCGCTCCTGCTCCAGGCCCTCGCCGATGAGGGCCGAGGACCGCTGGATCCTCCGGTCTTTCAAATCGCCATGTGGATGAAGCCCTCCGGCTCCCCTTCCGGCTGGAGTTGTGGGGTAATCGGCCGCGGTGAATTCACGCGCCTCGACGGTGGCTCATCCATGGCGTTTCGCTCCCTTGAGCTCGATGACGACCAGACGCCGACCCTCGCGCTGGTTCGCAGTGGCACCTCTCGCGGTGCACGCTTTTGCGGGCTGCAACGCGAGGAAGATCGAGGCTTTGAAGTCTTCGACCCCTCTCAGGGCCGCTTTGTCGCCGGCGACCGCATCGATCTCCGTACCGATGACGCAATCCCCTTGGACGCTACGCTCCCTCCACGCCCTCTCCACGCCCCGATGACCACCAACGTGTTTAGCTGGACGCTCGCCACCAGCGACGTACGCGGCGCTCCGGTAGGCGGGCTGCCCGCGCGGCCGATCTCACTGGGCGACGGCGACCTGATGACCGCCTGGATCGAAGGCAGCGGCGACGGTGGCGCCGGAGAATACGTCAGCGCCAACGTCACCACCGCGGTGCCCGTCCGTGCGCTGCGACTCTTCCCCGGCCACGGGCGCTCGCCAGACCATTTCGAAGGCTACGCTCGCCCCACCGAACTGCTGATCGGACTCAGCGACGGCCTGCGCTTCAACGTTAACATCCCCTCGCTCTCTCAGAAGACCCTCTTCGAGGCCGGCGGGCTCCTGATCTCCTTTCCCGAACCCGTCTACACCAACTGCCTCTCGGCGATGATCCTCGCCTCGGAACCCGGCACCATGGCCCGCGGCCCCGAAGCCGAACGTCGGCGCCTGGGCCGCTCGGTCGCCATCGCCGAACTCACCCCGATCACCAGCATCGACGCCGAGAGCGAAGCCGACACCGCGCGAAACATCGTACGCGAAGTCACGCTTGAGCCCCGCACCCCACGCCGCGATCAACTCTCACGCATGACCGGACGACTCCCCGACGCCACCATCGCCGCCGTGGCCGAAGTGCTCGCCACCGACGATGCGCAGGCCCGGGATCGCGTCGTTCCCATGCTCGCCACGCTGCCCTCGGCAAGCGCCGTCCCCCTGCTCGTCAACCATCTTGGCGAACTCCGCCCCGAGGCTGCCGACTACCGCGCCACCCAACGCGCCCTGGCGGCACATGGCAACGTGGCGGCCGGCCAGCTCATCAACCTCCTTGAGCGCCTCGACCCCGCCGAACGCCACTACGTCGACGTCGTACGACTCATCGGACGGCTGGGCTCCCGGGAGCAACTCGAGCAACTGATCGCCGGATTCGGTCAGGGCCCCGACCGACTTCGCCGAGAACGAGCACGCGCGGTCGCTGGCGGCGGCCTCCCCATGCTGCCACGCCTCTTCGCCGCGGTGGACGCCAACCTCAATCGCCCCGCCGGCGACGACGCGCTCAACGCACTGGGCCTCATCGCTCGCCGCAACCTGGATCAAGAGCCCGCGCAGAATGTCGACGGCGTCGATGTCCTGCGTCGCGTCGCCGAAGCCAGCCAGGTTCGCCGACATCGCCTGCGCGCTATCGACGCCCTCAGGTTCTTCCTGCACCCTGAAGGGGTTTCCCTTCTTGCCGACAACCTGCTCGCCAGCGATCCCGATCCCCTTATCCGCGCGGCAGCCGCCGAAGCCCTCGTGAACTACCCCGGTGACCGCCCGCGCCACGCGCTCGAACATGCCCTCCAAGACCCCTCGCCCGACGTTCGTATCGCCGCCATCGGTGCACTCGCCGGGCGATACGACGCCGAACAGGCAACCCCCTCGGTGATCGCGTACGTGTCGCGCGAACAATGGCACACCGGACTCCACCGCGCCCTGGGCCTGCTCGCGGCCTCCCATCACCCCGAGGCGCTCCCCTTCCTCGAAACAACCATCCTCGCCACGCCCAACTCCGAACAGGCCCCCATCGCCCTACGGGCCCTGCGCAACCAGGAGCGCCCCCTCTCCCGGTCCGCCATCGACGAGCTCCTCATCCTCCCCGGCTTGCGGCCATCCGTGCTCCGCCAACTCGTCAGCATGCTGGGCCTGATCGATGAACCCGGTGTCGAATATGAACTCATCAGCATCGCTCAGGCCACCCACCTCAGTGTCACGACCACCTCCACCGACGATCCCTCACTCGCCGACGAACTGCGACGCCAGGCCCTCTTCGCCCTGGGCGCGCGCCGCAACGAACCCGCGCGTGACTTCCTGCTGACCTTTGTCGAGGACGATACCGGCCCCGAAGACCTTCGGGTCGTCGCGCTGCGCGCCCTGGCCTTCTTTGCCGATCCCCTGGTCCAGGAACGTCTCCAGGCGATGGCCTCCGGCCTGCCCCTCCCCCTTCGCCCTCAACTCCGCGATACCCTGCGTCAGATCCAGGGAAGACTCGCCATCGACACCGCCTCCGACGACCTCGATCAGCTCCGAGAGTCCATGGAACAACGTCAACAGGAGCGCCACAACGCCCCGCCAACCACCGATCCCGCCGGACGTTGAACAATTCCCACTCGAAAAGTATGAATAAGCGCGCAAGCAGGGCTGTTATGGCCCCGGTTTAATGCTCCGCTCACCGCAACAACTGCCCTTGAGGAGTCCATCGTGGCTACATTTGACGAGCTCATTGAGCGCGTAAAAGCAAACATTGTCGAAACTGATACCCACGCCGTACGCGCGCTGCAGACCTCGGATGATCCCACGGTGATCATCGACGTTCGCGAGCGCGAAGAGTTCGTCGACGGCCATATCGAAGGCGCCGAGTTCATCCCCCGTGGTCAACTCGACCTCAAGATCGAGAGCGCCGTCCCCAACCGCGACACCCCGATCGTGCTCTACTGCGCCGGTGGCACCCGCTCCGCCCTGGCCACCCGCTCGCTCCAGGAACTGGGCTACACCAACGTCAAGTCGATGAGCGGTGGTTTCACCGCCTGGAAACGCTCGGGCTTCCCCGTTCACATCGCCAAGACGATGTCTCCGGAGCAACTCTCCCGCTACAGCCGCCATCTGATCATCCCGGAGATCGGTGAAAAGGGCCAACGCAAGCTCCTCGACTCCCGTGTCCTCCTCCTCGGTGCCGGTGGACTCGGGAGCCCCGCCGCCATGTACCTCGCCGCAGCCGGTGTCGGCACGATTGGACTCATCGACAGCGACGTCGTGGACCGCTCCAACCTCCAGCGCCAGATCCTCCACACCGACGAGAGCGTCGGCACGCCCAAGGTCGAGTCCGCCCGCGCTCGCATCAACGCCCTCAACCCCGATGTCGAGGTCAAAACCTACGACACCTGGCTCAGCAGCGAAAACGTGCTCGAGATCTTTGAGGGCTATGACGTGGTCGTCGACGGGGGCGATAACTTCGCGACCCGTTACCTGGTCAATGACGCCTGCGTGCGCCTGGGCATCCCCAACGTGCACGGCTCCGTCTACCGCTTCGAAGGTCAGGTCACCTCCTTCGTGCCCCATCAGGGCCCCTGCTACCGCTGCCTTTACCCCGAACCCCCGCCCCCCGAACTCGCTCCCAGCTGCCAGGAAGCCGGCGTGCTCGGCGTCCTCCCCGGCGTCATCGGCATCCTGCAGGCCATCGAAGTCATCAAACTCCTGGTCGACGTCGGAGAACCCCTGGCCGGACGCCTGCTCACCTTCGATGGACTCAAGTCGCAGTTCCGTGAACTCAAGCTGCGACGTGACCCCGAATGCTCCATGTGCGGGGAACACGCCGAGTGGAACGGCTTCATCGATTACGAAGTCTTCTGCTCCGTGAGCTAACACCTCGCAGGCACGTTTTTTATCCAGGCCCCGGCGCCACCTCTCCTGAGGTCGCCGGGGCTTTCTTTTTTGGTTGCCTTCTTGCCCCCGGTGCATCTAAGCGTGATTTCGGGCCCCGCCCCCCTCCCCGCCACCGCCCCCGGTGGCCCCCGGCAGCCTCTCCTGCTGCCCCTCCCTCCTCCCCCCCTCCTCGCGCCATGAACAACTCCGATAACACTCTGCGCAGCGGTCTGGGCTTTGCCCTGGGCGCTTATCTAATGTGGGGCTTCTTCCCCATCTACTGGAAGCTCCTGGAACACGTGCCGGCCATGCAGATCCTGGCCCATCGCATGGTGTGGTCACTGGGGTTTGTCGCCCTCATACTCGGCGTGCGAAACCGCTGGGCCTGGGTGCGCGAACTCACCCCGCGCGCGCTCCTGACCTACCTGGCAGCCTCCCTCTTTCTGGCCTTCAACTGGGGGATGTACATCTGGGCGGTCAACGCCGGCTACATCGTCGAAACCGCCCTGGGCTACTTCATCAACCCCCTGTTCAATGTCGTCATCGGCGCCATCTGGCTCGGCGAACGCCCCCGGCGCGTCCAGTGGATGGCCATCGGCCTGGCCGCCCTGGGCGTCGTGTATCTCGCCGTGATTTACGGACAGGTCCCCCTGATCGCACTGAGCCTGGCGAGCTCGTTCGCCATCTACGGCCTGATCAAGAAGAAAGCACACCAGGGCGCCATCGAAGGCGTCGCCCTGGAAAGCGCCCTGCTCTTTCTCCCCGCGCTGGCCTTCCTCGTCTTCTGGGAATGGAAAGGCCAGGGACACCTGCTCACCGGCTCGCTAAGCACCCAACTCCTGCTCATCGGCGGCGGTGCAGCCACCATGATGCCCCTCCTCTTCTTCGCCGCCGCCGTGCGCCGCCTCTCCCTCACCGTCATCGGGGTCATGCAGTACATCGGACCCACCATCCAGTTCCTGATCGGTGTCTTCATCTTCCACGAACCCCTGACCCTCACTCGCCTCGTAGGCTTCCTCTTCATCTGGGCCGGTCTCCTCGTATTCACTGCCGAAGGCCTCTTCCAAACTCGCCGTACCCGCAGGCGACGCATCCTCCCCCCGGGTACGCCCTGACCTCCGACCCAATCCCCCCAGCACCACCCCCTGTACGCGCGTACAACACCCTTTTCCAAACTCACACACGCCCCTGTACGCGCGTACAACACCCTTTTCCAAACTCACACACGCCCCTGTACGCGCGTACAACACCCTTTTCCAAACTCACACACGCCCCTGCACGCACGTACAACGACGTTTTGCACTGCAAACTCCCCCCTGTACGCGCGTACAACGACGTTTTGCACTGCAAACTCCCCCCCTGTACGCGCGTACAACGACGTTTTGCGCTGCAAACTCCCCTCTGCACGCGCGTACGCCCCATATTCTGACGGATGTTCACCCGGGCCATCGCGGTGGCAAGGGGGACTCAGCAACTCCCACCCTTGACCTTCCGCACGTACAGGGGGGCTTTTTCCTGGCGAGCATGACGCGCTGACGCGTGTGCACGACGCTCTGACTCCGTAAAAAAGAGACGTCTACGTACGCGCTGGGGGGGCTTTCGGCGCGCGAAAGGACGCACATCCTCGCGAACCGCGGGGTGTCTTGCCGAAAAACAGGTGATGTATGCGGTGGGAGGGCTCTGTGCAGGCTCAAAGGCCTTGCGAGCCATCGAGTTCAGTCTTGCGGAAGCGCGACTGGCGTTTTCGGCTCGCGCGCGGCGAGTTCGAAGAGGGAGCGAGCACTGAACCTGCCACCGTTGTGTTGGGGGCGGAGTTGTCTGGCGAGCAGAAGGATCGTCTGCGCGACAGCTTGAGCCGAGGGGAGCGTGGTCGGATCTTCATCCGGATAGGCTTCGGCTCGCATATCGGTGGCGGTGCCCCCGGGGTTCAGCGTGACCACAATCGCGTCATTCCCGAGTTCATCGGCCGCGATCTCACTGAGCCCTTCCAGGGCGAACTTCGAGATTGAGTACGCGCCCCATTGTGCGCGACCTTTTCGTCCCACACTGGAGGAGAGGTTGATCACCCGGGCGTCATCCGCGGCTTTCAACACTGGATAGCAGGCGCTGAGCACGTTAAAGGCACCGACCACATTGATCTCGAGCACGTTACGCAGCGCGTCGGCCCCGGTCGCGTCCAGTGCAGCCCGGGGGCCCAAAATCCCGGCATTATTCACCAGAAGGTCGAGCTTTCCGTGAGCCGCCCCGAGGTCACTGGCCAGTGCGCGAACAGCGTCCTCGTCCCGCAGATCAAGGGGATACGGGAGCACGCCGGGGCACGCAGCTGCCAGCGCCTGCAGTGCTTCTTCGGATCGGGCGCAGGCATAGACGGTCATACCGGCCTGAGCCAGCAGTTCTGCGCAGGCGCGCCCGATGCCCCGGCTTGCACCGGTGACGAGTGCGACCTTCCCCCGGAGTTCGGGCAGCGTCCCCATGCTCAGAGCACCGTCTCATCGGGGGAGAGCGTCAGCGGCCACCGGATCGACTGGTAGTCAGCGTTTTCTTTACCGAGTTCACGGCGAAGCATCTGACGGAAGCCACTCAAGGTATCGGCAACTTCACTGAAGGCATCGGAGCGCAGGGTGGCGAAGCGCGTGTAGTTCGCGAACGCGGAGCCTTCTTCCTTCGACTCACCCCGGGCCTTCTCTGCCTGTCGCTGCAGTTTATCGGCGTATTCGCGAGCGAAATCGATCTGTTCGGCACGATCCTCGAGGTACTCGACCATCTCGGCCACGGCGGCGAGCAGGATATTGGGGTCCCAGTACATGACGCGCTCGCTGGCGTAGCCGACGGCGCCGACGCGGGCGAGTTCGTTCTGAGTCTGACGCAGCTCGCTGGCGAGGTGTTTCCAGGCCAGCTTGTCGTCACGGCTTTCCATGCGCCACTGGGTGAACTGCCGATCGGTGGCCTTAAGCGCCTCGTTAAAGTCTCGGCGAGCCTTTCGCAGGCGCGGCCCAAAGATCGCGCAGTGTTCGCGCGTCGAATGTTCCTCGCAGTAGCGGATGCTATCGTCGAGACACTTATTTAACTCAAACACATTGGCAACGGACATCGTCATACCCTCAGTTGTTTGGCGAGCAAAGACCGCCGACTGTATGCCCCGCCAGCTTCGCGCTGTCAATCCACCGGGATCATCGACGCGATGCGGGCTCCAGCATGTGAACCAGCTCCTCTGCGGTCGCAGGAGAGTGGCCCGTGTAGTTGTTGTTCACATATCCGAGCACGGTACCGCCGTGCTCCACGAAATGACGAATGCGCGGCACCCACCAGGCGAGTTCCTCGCTGCGGTCGGCCTGAACCCGATCGAAGTGTTCGAAGGCGCGCCAGCGTCCCAGCCACCGGATGTAGCAGATCTGGGAGGTGACCCTCCAGAAGCGTTCCAGGTATTGCCCATCGGTCAGCACCAACGCGACGCGCCAGCGTTTAAGCAGGTCCGCGAACTCGTCTCGGAGCCAGGAGCGGTCCCTCACCTCCACCGCATAGGCGTAGCCATCGGGGAGGCCTTCGAAGAAGCGCTCCAGGTCATCGATTGCATCGACTTTCATCGCGGGCGGGAGCTGCAAGACCAGGGCACCGAGCTTTTCCGCGAGTTCACTCATCGTTTCGACAAAGCGCATCGCATCGTCGCTGGCGTGTACCAGCCGCGCCTCGTGGGTCACCGAGCGGGGAAACTTCGCCGAGAACACAAAGTCATCCGGCGTACGCTGGTACCAGCCCTGTACGGTACCGCGCGCGGGAATGGCGTAGAAGGTGGAGTCGATCTCCACGGTATTGAAGCGGGTGGCGTAGTGGGTCAGTCGTTCGGTGCCGCTGATATCGCCGGGGTAAAACACACCATCCCAGTCATCGTAGGCCCACCCCGAGGTTCCGATTAACACTCGTCCCTGCTCCTGGACCATTGCTTACTCCTGGACACCGGCTGCGTTACGCCAGCGCATCCGCGCCAGCTCGATCTCATCGCTGGAGGGCATATCAAACGTGCCGCTTTCGCCCATGCGATCGGGCTTCTTGAAGGTGGGGGAACGAATGGGAAGCTCGATCGTCATGGTGGTCCCCACCCCGAGTTGGCTGCTCACCCGCAGCTCACCCCCTAAACTTCGGACGAGGTCTCGGGAGATGGAGAGCCCCAGCCCGGTGCCTTTGCCGGGCTTCTTGGTGGTGAAGAAGGGTTCGAAGATGAGGGCCATATCTTCGTCGCTGATGCCGCTTCCGGTATCGCTGATCCGCAGGTCCAGGCGGTCGCCGGGCTCATCGACCACGGCGTCGATGGTCACCTGATTGGCCTCGGGGTGTCCGATCTCGATGGATTGCAGCGCATTGATCACCAGGTTGAGCACCACCTGACTGAGGCGGTTAGCGTCGGTATAGACCGCAGGTGTGTCCTGGAGTTCTACGCACAGCTCGGCCCGTCGGCTGGCATCGTGGCGCACCAGCGTGAGAGCCCCGTCCACGAGCTGAGGAAGGCCGACCCAGCCGGGTTCATGAGGCCCCTCGTGGGCCATCAGCCTCAGATCGTGGACGATCTGGTGGATGCGATGCATTCCGCCCAGACTACGCTCAAGAAGGTGGTGAAGATCTCCAAGAATATACTTCAGGTCTAGCCTTTCATGTAACGCTTGAAGCTCCAACCCCACCATGGGAGCCCGACTCATCGTTAGTCGGCCTGCTTCCTCCACGTACTCCACCACCGCCTCGGTGTACTCTTCCAGGACGCTGAGGTTGGAGATGACGAAGCTCGCCGGGTTGTTGATCTCGTGCGCGACTTCGGCCGAGAGGAGGCCCATGGCGGCGAACTTTTCGGCATGAACGAGCTGGCGCTGGGTGGTTTTAAGCTGCTGATAGGCCTGGCGCACCTGTTCATGATGGGCGGCTCGAACCAGCGCGGCGCCCAGGAGCGATGCCAACGAGCGGAGCACCGGTTCACGCTCCAACAGCGGCGTGGGCTCTACGCTGGTATCGCCCAGGACGAGCTTCCCCGGGGTCGCACCGGCGCTCCGCAGGGAAAGAAGAGCGGCAGCGCCCGCCGTCGTACTGGCGGCGGCCTTCCAGGAGGGTGCCCAACGCAGGAAATGAGGCCTGGTTGCAGGTGCTTCGACGCGCTCACACGCGTGCACCGGCCCCCGCTCCGGCGCGCGGGGTTCGCCAGCGGCCAGGTGACGTTCTCGCCGCCCGGAGTTGAGGACCACCGCACCGGCGGCAAGCTCGGCGATGAGTTGCCAATCCCCTCCCCGCTCACGTTCCCAATAGGCCAGGTAGGCGCCCGGGCAGATCTCCCGCCAGAGCTGGACCATGCCCTGGAGCACTTCATCGGCACTTTTTGCGGAGGTGACCCCTTCGCTTAAGCGCATCAGGGCGAGCATATCGCGGTTCTCGCGCTCCAACTGGCGCAGACGCATGGAGGCTTCCGGGCCTTTGGCGTTTGCCAGGTGCATCCGCAGCAGGATGTCGGCGCCCAGGTTCGGATCTTCCAGGGCCACCCCATCGACACCGCAGGCCCAGAGCCCGGCAACCGACTCCACCTCTCCCGGAGTCACGGTCGCGATGAGTAGGATGGAGTTCGAGCCTACGCGCACGGCGGAGGCGATCTTTTTGATCTCGTCACGGATGCGTGCCGACACCACCACGGCGACGACGTCGCTACCCATCTCGAAATCCTCACCGGCGGCCACCCTGCGCAGGCGCACCCCGGCGGCGTTCAGTGCCGCGCTCGCACCATCGATGATCGACGATTCAAACGACGGGTCGAACACCATGATCACTTCTGACATTGAGGCCTCTTCCCGTACAACCTACGGCATGTTCGACGCTTCAGGGCTGGCCCATCCTATGCAGCCGACGCCAATTTCGCCACCTCCAGAGCGCGACCAGCGCGGTTATCGCTCCGGCAATCCCGTAGATCCACAGCATCGCGGGCGCGCCAGCGGGCCCTGAAACCACAATGGAAGTGGCCCGCGCACCTTCATTGAGGGCGGCTCCCCACAAAGTAAACACCCCCACCCACCACAGCGCGGGATGCTCACCGCCAGCCCATCGACGCACGCCCCATCCAGCGAGTGCCCCGGCGGCAAAGAGTGCTACCATCACGGGTGCAAAAGGATAGGTCGGCAGGCTCCAGGGAGCCCCGGCATCGATCAGCCCCTGTTGAACCTGGTCGAACCAGGCCGGGGTACCGCGCGCATGGCGTTGTATGAGCCAGGCATCGCCATGAAGCACGTTTCCGAAGTCACATCCGGCGCCAACGCACCCGACCCGGGCGATGGCCAGCCCGGCAAAGCCCGCGACCATCGCTGCACCGGCGACATCCCAGGCTCGGGCCCTATGAGCCTGCTCCTTCCAAAGGCTCAGGGCCACCACCGCGCCTCCCCCCAGCACCGCTCCGGCCGTCGAGACGCCACCTCCCATGACGCGACCGAGGACCGCTCCGCCGACGAGCCCGCTGGCCATCAACACACCGAACGACGCGAGTCGCCAGCCCCTCTCCACGCCGAGCCCGGCGAGTTCCGACCACCACAGCGCGAACATCACCCACACGCCTGCACCGATCAGCACGCTACTTACTGGAAGACCGTTCACATCCCACGCGATCTGCATCGCCGCCTCACAAACATCCCTGTAAAAGCCTATCTTGACGCTATTTTTTGCACCTTGATATAGTCGCCCACGCCCTGATTTCGTGAGCCTTCGGGCTCCTTACCGCCTCTTTCCTACCGCCTATCGAGTCTGCACCATGACCTCTGATGTCTCCGTCACCATTCACGGCTCCCGCGGAAGCTATCCGGTCTGTGGGCAGGGGTTCACGCGCTATGGCGGCAACACGTCCTGTGTGAGCTTTCGCAGTGGTCAACGCGAGATCATCTTCGACGCAGGCAGTGGCATCATTGAGTACGGGCGTAAACTCGTTCGCGAGAGCTTTGAGAGTGGACGAGCCCTCCAGACGTCCATCTTTATCTCACATACCCACTTCGACCACCTGCTTGGTCTGCCCTACTTCTCGCCGGTCTACATTGCGGACGCTACGCTCCACATCTTTGGACCGCGCTTCGGCAGCGTCAGCAGCTTCGAAGACACCATCCACGCGCTGATTCGCTCGCCCTTTTACCCGGTGGCGCTCAATGAAATGACGGCGCTTAAGCACTTCTATGACATGGGCGAAGCCGAGCGCGTCTACTTTTTGTATGATCAAGAGCACCCGGTCGTGGCACGGGCATCCCACCCCGACCATCAACACTTGATTCCCGACCCCGATCAGGTCGAGATCGAGGTGCATTGCCTGCGCGGCTACAACCACCCCAAGTCCGGGGTGAATATGTACAAGGTGATTTCTCGGGGGAAGACCTTCGTCTACGCCACCGACACCGAAGGCTACGTGCATGGCGACCGCCGACTGGCGGAGTTTGCCCGGGGGGCCGACCTGATCGTTCATGACGCGATGTACACCGAAGCGCACTACACCTCGATGCCCTCCCCGACCCAGGGCTACGGCCACTCCACGGTATCGATCGCCGCGGAGCTCGCCAGACAGGCCGGTGTACGCAGGCTCTGCCTCTTCCACCATGACCCGAAGAGCACGGACGACGACCTTGACGCCATCGACGCCCTGGGCAAAAGCCTCTTCCCGGAGTCCTTTGCTGCGCGAGATGGCTTGACGATCGCGCTCTAACACGTCATCACAGCTGCCACGCACCGTCGTCTCATGTTTTACCGCGGTGCCGCATCGTCCCTTTCAATTCAATTCAGCTTCACTCTGAGGTTGCCCCGTGGCTGACCTGTCGCTTCGCTTCGATGAGGTCATCGAAGAGAACTACGATCGTATGCTCACGCGAATTCGTGAGTTCGCGCACGCGACTCCCTTGCCTGAGCGTGTCTCGCTGGAGATTGGCTCCAACCGCGCCAACTTCCTGCGCCAACTCGCGCAACGCCACCCCGATCGCCACTACCTGGGCATTGAGTGGCGCAAGAAGTATGTCGACTTCGGCAAAGTGAACCTCCTGGAGCACGGCGTCACCAACGCCGACCTGCTCCAGGCCGACGCGACCCTGGCCATTCCAATCCTCTTTGAGGCCGGACAGCTCTCCGAGCTCTTCATCCTCTTCCCGGACCCCTGGTGGAAGAAACGCCACCAGAAACGCCGCATCATTCAGCCTCACACCCTGGATCTCTTCGCGGAGAAGATGCATTCGGGCGCCCACCTCTGGCTGCGTACCGATGTGGGCACCCTGGCAGATGATTTCCGGGTGGACCTCGACGCCCACCCCGAGTTTGAGCTCTTACCCTTTGAAGAGATGCCTCTCGAGCCCTACCCCCGCACGACCCGCGAGGTGAAGATTCTGCGCAAGGGGCTGCCCGTGCACACCCTCTACTACGTACGCCGCTGAGCACGACGCCGGCCCTGAAAGCCGCATAAAAAAACTCCCCGGGCGCTGACACCTGCCCGGGGAGTTTTTTGTATCTGCGACACCCTGCCGGGAGCTCTTTAGTAGGCCAATCGATACCCGTAGAGGTAACCGAGATTGGAGAGCGCATACCCCCGCACGCTGTCGAACACCGGGGCACTCTGGAACCCGGACGAGGGATCCCACTTGGCCATCGGAAGACCATCACGGGTGCGAAGCAGGTACAGAGGGCCGGAAGCTGTCGCCACGCTGAGCACCGGCCCCGTCGAGGCCAGCGCCACCGGTGAGACTTCGGCCGAAAGTCGGAACTGCCACTGCACTTCGCCGTCGGCAGCGTTAAGCGCGAACACTCGCCCGGTCGACGCGGCACCCAACAACCAGGAGCCCTCCTGAACAAGGCCGGCGACGCTATCGATGTCTTGATGCCACAGCAGCGCCCCGCTTGAGGCCTCCACCGCGTAGACGCCTCCGGAATACGACACGGCGTAGAGCACATCACCGGCGTCGATCACCGGCAGGTCCACGTCGCCAAACTCCTGGGAGTCGTCATCACCGAGGTAGGCGGTCCACTCTTCCTCACCGCTGTCGGCAAAGAGCGACACCAGGGTGCCATCCGAAAAACCACAGAAGATTCGCGCCCCGGAGAAGACCGGTGTGCCTCCGCCCTTCACGGTAAAGAAATCGGGCTGACGACGCTGATAGTCCCAAACCAGATCACCGGTGACCACGTCGAAGGCATAGAGGACATCGGCGCTATCGGCGACCGCGACCAATCCCTGCCCCACCGCCGGACTGCTTTCCAGCGCGTTTCGCGCGCTCACCGTCCAGACAACCTCACCGGTTTCCCAATCGAGACGGTGCAACTCTCCGGTGGCCGTGGCGGCGTAGAGGTACCCCTCGGAGAGGGCCACCGCGGCATCGATCGACCCGCCAACATCGGTCGACCAGACCAGCTCCCCGCTATCCGCGCGCAGGCGATAGACCACGCCGTCCCCGGCCCCTACCGCCAGATCACCGCCGGGGGCGATAATCGGCTCACCGAACTCCCGCACGTTCATCTCCCAGGGACGGTCCGAAGACAGCGGCACTCGCCACTGCACCTCTACCCGCGCCCGGGGCGCCCGGGGCGAATCCAGCCCACTCGACGACGATGCCACCGGTGCGCAGCCTGCCGCCCAAAACGATACGAGCGCGGCCACCAGCCACGCTCGTCGTACCTTAAAGGTCAATCTCGTCACGATCGCTGTCTCGCTTCAGATTCGCCAACGTGCCTCGCCGAGAGATTTAGAGCGTCGCCAGGCGGCGCTCGATCTCCGGCTTGAAGGTGAAGTCCGGCTCTTCTTCGAGGATCTGATGATAGAGTTCCCGGGCGGCGTCGGCGTTACCGTCGCGCTCCAGAAGACGCGCCTTCTCGTACTGGGCGTACTGCGCACGCTCCGGAGCCGCGGTGGCGACCTCGTCCCAGGCCTTCGTCGCTTCATCCACTTTACCCTGGGCGGCCAGGGTATTGGCCAGCCCCACGCGAGCCATCACCTTCATCGTCTCGGTGGACTCGCCACTGAGCGCCTGCTGATAAAGCGTGGCCGCTTCCTCGTACTTCTCCAGCCGGAAAGCCGCCGCAGCCTTCGTCATACGGGCATCTTCGGCAATCGGGCCTCGATCAAAGTCCGCCAGGGTGGCGTTCGCGGCGTCGTAAATCGACTGCCACTTACTCTCATCGCTCTCAAAGATATTTTTCGGCTCAGCCAGCCCTTCCTGCGCGCGGATGGCTTCGAGTTCCGGGGAGCCCTCCACGTACCACTCGTAGGCAGCGAGGCCTTCGCTAAGGCGGGTGGAGGCCTCGACCTGCTGTCCTTCGATGTATTGAAGTCCGACAATGACCCCGATCACGCCGACGACCACGGCGATGATGCCGCCGAACACCACGCTCCGATTCTCTTCGACCCAGGCCGTAGCCTGGAGCGTGGAACGCTCAAATGCATCGAGGTCGCCACCTTCCCCGGCGCCCCCGGCGATCGGATCGCCAAACTCGTCTTCCAGCTCCTGCTCAGTGGGCTCGGGAGCTTCGCCCTGCTTCTTAATCTTGATCGCCATGCCTGGTCTCCTTAACCTGAGCCCCGCTTCAAAGCGCGTCACGCGCCACCTCTACGGCTCCATATCCGCGAGGCCTCTTCGGGCTCTCGTTTCGGGCGCTGCCGGAAACGAATGGGTGCGGACTATATGCAGCGACCTACGGAGTGTCAACGCCGAGCGCCGGCCCTCTCCAGCCCACTTCTCCCCCTGCCATTGAGACCTGATTGATGTCCATGTTCTGGCCCCCAAACTCGCAAGGGCCCCGCTCTCTGAGACGCGTTGTTTCCCTCCTTTTCGCTTCATTCATCACCTTCTTTATGCTTGTGCCGGTCCAGGCTCAAGCCTGGGAAGGTCAGGTCTGGACCGGTGTAGGCCTGAGCAACACGGTCGCCCCGGCTCCGAGCGCCCTGGGACGGTGGGGCCCCTCCCTCCACCTGGGAGCGAACCTTCAGCTGGGCGACTTCTGGAAGGTCGGCCTCGATCTCGGCGGGTCGTTTCATCCCACGCTGGAAGAGGAAGACGAGCGCTGGGAGAGCCTCCTCGTCACCAGCGTGGCGCTGGAGGCGCGCTACGCGCTCGACGTCTTCACCTACGTTCCCTACCTGGGCCTGGCGGGCGTCGTGTACCCCACCGGCCCCAGCTCGGAGCGCGCCCCCGGCGGCGAAGCGCTGGGCCTGCGCGCGAGCCTGGGGGCGGACTACCGCCAGAGTCGCGATCGTTCCCTGGGGCTGGCCTTCGATCTGCACGCGCCACTGAGCGCCCCGCAGAACTTCCCCCTCTATGTAAGCGCTCGCCTTTACCTGGCGTGGCACTTTAGAACTTTCTAAAGAATCACCTTAAGAACCCACACCCCGTTGAAGCGCTCAGCTGGCGAAACCCCGCGTTCCTCTGGAGCGCGGTTGCCTGATCAGGCACCGCGATGATAAACCCTTCGGTCCATTCCGGTTTTTATCATCGCGGTCCAAACCGGCCGTGTGGCCGGCGCCAGTAGACGCGCTTCAGGCTCTGGTGCCTCCCCCATCCCCCTTTGTGGGATCCCGGCGACGATCGCGACGCTTTCGCATGCTCGTGCCCAGGGTTCTGCATGAAACCTTTCTTGAAGCCCACTCAGCGCTACGCTCTGATCATCGGTCTGATCATCCTGCTCAGCATCGGCGTAGGACTCAGCAGCGGCGGCGATCTCAACAAGATCGACCAACGCTTCGGATTGGTCGTCTCGGCCATGGCAGCGCTGCCCTTTGGCACGGTCCCCGGGTTACTCTCCGGGCTCTGGGCTTTTCTCAATCAAATCCCCCTGGTGGTGCTGGTCCTGATCAGCGGCGCTATTTTCTTTACGTTCCGCTTCGACTTCGTGAACCTGCGCGGCGTCTCCCATGCGATTCGTGTGGTGGCCGGCAAATACGACGATCCGGACAACCCGGGTGAAGTCACTCACTTTCAGGCCCTCTCCACCGCACTCTCAGCCACCGTCGGACTCGGCAACATCGCTGGGGTGGCCATCGCCGTCGGGATCGGCGGCCCGGGCGCTGTGTTCTGGATGATGGCGGCCGCTATCTTTGGCATGACCAGCAAGTTCGCCGAGTGCACGCTGGGCCAGATGTACCGCAAGGTCGACGCCAACGGCGTGGTTCAAGGCGGGCCGATGGTCTACCTGCAAGACGGCCTGGCCGAAATCGGCCGCCCGGTCCTGGGGCGCTACCTCTCGGTGCTCTTCGCCGTCCTGTGCATTGGCGGATCCTTCGGGGGCGGCAACATGTTTCAGGCCAACCAGAGTTTTGCCGCGATGGCCAACCTGGTGCCCTGGTTCGGTGGAGAGCGCGCCGCCGGTACGGCCACCCTGGTCAGCGATGCCCCGCTGGAGATGAACTACGCCCGGCACCTGGTGCGCCTCACTGCCAACTCGCCACTGGAGAGCGAAAAAGAGCTCTTCTTTACCCCGATCGATCGGCTCGACATCAGCCTCGCCGACTGGAGCCAGACCACCGACGGGCGCTTCGCGCTCTCGCTGGCCATTGCTGCCACCGAGGCCGGCCCGCGCTTCGATATTGAAGCCGGCGCACTGACCGGCATCCAACTCGCCAGCGTCGCGGGTCGCAGCGTCTCCTGGAACTCACCGCCTACCCTGAGCGTCACCAACGACTCGCCACTTGAGGGCGGCGTACAACCCCGCAGCTGGATTTACGGTATCGTGGTCGCGCTGCTCGTGGGCCTGGTGATCATCGGCGGCATCAAAAGCATCGGCAAAGTCGCCTCCAGAATCGTCCCGGCGATGTGCGTCATCTACGTCTCAGCAGCGCTCTATATCCTCTTTAGCAACGTGACGCTGATCCCCCACGCGATCACGACGATTTTCAGCGAGGCATTCGCCCCGCAGGCGGGCCTCGGTGGCCTGGTTGGCGTGCTCATCGTCGGCATTCAACGCGCGGCCTTCTCCAATGAGGCCGGCGTGGGCTCGGCGGCCATCGCTCACTCCGCGGCTCGCACCAAGGAACCGGTGCGCGAAGGCTTTGTCGCGCTGCTGGAGCCGGCCATCGACACCCTGATTGTCTGCTTTATGACGGGCATCGTCGTCGTCATCACCGGGGTCTACGCCGACCCGGCCACCGCCGGACTCGAAGGCGTCGCCCTGACCTCGGCCGCCTTCGAAACCGTGATCAGCTGGTTCCCCTACATTCTCTCCATCGCCGTCATCCTCTTCGCGTTCAGCACCATGATCTCGTGGTCCTATTACGGAGAGCGCTGCTGGAGCTTTTTATTCGGAGCCAACAGCTCCATGATCTATCGGGTCATCTTCCTCTTCTTTGTGTTCCTGGGATCGGTCTCCAGCCTGAGCAACGTACTGGACTTCTCCGACTTGATGATTCTCTCGATGGCCTTCCCCAACATCCTGGGTGCCGTTCTCCTCTCCGGGAAGATTCGCACCGCCCTGATCTCGTATTGGAACCGACTGGAAGCCGGCGAGTTCGACGCCTGAGCGAGGTTGAGACCCGGCGCTGCCCCGGGGTGTGTACCCGCTTTGCAAGAGAATCGCGCTCTGGCATAGTCCGCGCGGTCCCGGGGCCTGTTTTTGCCCCGCTTTCGTGTTGAGGAGCACTATGCCACGCCGTCAAGACCTCGCGTCGATCTGTATTCTGGGCTCCGGCCCCATCGTTATCGGTCAGGCCGCCGAGTTTGATTACTCGGGTACCCAGGCCATCCGCGCCCTGCGTGCGGAGGGATTTCGGGTCATCCTGATCAACTCTAATCCGGCCACGATCATGACCGATCCGGAGCTGGCCGACGCGACCTACATCGAGCCCCTGACCCCGGAATTTGTGACCCGGGTGCTGGAAAAAGAACGGCCGGACGCCCTCCTGCCGACCATGGGAGGCCAGACGGCGCTCAACATCGCGATGGCCCTCCATAAGGATGGCACTCTCAACCGCCTGGGCGTCGAACTCATCGGCGCAAAGCCCGAGGTGATCGTCCGCGCCGAAGATCGCGAGGAGTTCGCCAACACCATGCGCGCCATCGGCGTGGACCAGCCGGCCGCTGGGGTGGCTCGCTCCCTGGAAGAAGCCTGGGAAATCCAGGCCCGGGTGGGCTTCCCGGCCATCCTTCGCCCCTCTTTCACCATGGGCGGCAGCGGCGGCAACATCGCCTACAACCGCGAAGAGTTCGCCGATTACGTCAAGTGGTCGCTCTCGCAGAGCCCCACTGGCGAGGTGTTGATCGATGAGAGCCTGCTCGGCTGGAAAGAGTACGAGCTGGAATTGATGCGTGACCGCAACGACAACGTCGTCATCATCTGCGGCATCGAAAACATCGACCCGATGGGCGTGCACACCGGCGACTCCATCACCGTGGCCCCGATTCAGACGCTCACCGATCGCGAATACCAGGCCATGCGTGATGACGCGTTGCGCATCATCCGCGCGGTCGGCGTAGAGACCGGTGGGTGCAACATCCAGTTTGGCGTCTGTCCGACGACGGGTCGCCGCGTGGTCATTGAGATGAATCCCCGCGTCTCGCGCTCCTCGGCCCTTGCCAGCAAAGCCACGGGTTACCCGATCGCCAAGATCGCCGCGCTCCTCTCGGTAGGCTACACTCTCGACGAGCTCCTCAACGACATCACCCAGAAGACCGTTGCGGCCTTTGAGCCGACGTTGGACTACACCGTCGTCAAGATCCCCCGCTTTGCCTTTGAGAAGTTCCCCGACGCCTCCGACACACTGACCACTCAGATGAAGTCGGTCGGCGAAGCGATGAGCATCGCCCGCACCTTCCCAGAGGCCTACCTCAAGGCGCTGCGCAGCCTGGAGCAGCGTGACAGCGGCCTCCTCCCCCGGGTGGAGCGTCCGGCCGACGACGCTTCCCTCGCTCAGGTCGAGGAGTTCTACGCCCCGCTGCTGCGTCGACCGACCCCGCGGCGCCCCTGGTACATTTTTGATGCGCTGCGGCGCGGCCTCTCCCAGGACACCGTCTACCAGTACACCCGTGTCGACCCCTGGTTCCTCGATCAGATGGCCCAGATCATCGAAGTTGAAAACCTGCTGCGCGCCGCGCCGGCTGGTGAGTGGCCGGCCGACGAAGACCTCTTCCTCGCCAAGCGTTACGGCTTTGGTGACGCCGACATCGCCCACCTCATCAACCGCAGCGAGGGCGAGGTGCGGGAACGCCGCCAGAGCCTGGGAGTCATCCCCACCTTTAAACAGGTCGACACCTGCGCCGCGGAGTTCGAGGCGCTCACCTCGTATTATTACTCCACCTACGAGACCGGCAGCTGCGAATCCACGCCCGACGACCGCCCCGGCGTGATGATTCTCGGCGGCGGCCCCAACCGCATCGGCCAGGGCATCGAGTTTGACTACTGCGCGGTGCACGCAGTCATGGCCCTTGGCGAGGCCGGATACCGCACGATCATGGTCAACTGCAACCCGGAGACTGTCTCCACCGACTATGACATCAGCGACCGCCTTTACTTTGAGCCCCTTACCCTCGAGACGGTGCTCGCGATCATCGACATTGAGAAGCCCGAGGGGGTGATCCTGCAGTTCGGCGGGCAAACGCCCCTCAAGCTCGCCAAGGCGCTCACCGAACTGGGCGTCCGAGTGCTCGGAACCTCCCCGGAGGCCATCGATCGCACCGAAGATCGCCAGCTCTTCAACGACATCGTTGAAAAACTCAACCTCAAGCAACCCGAAGCTCGCACGGTCATGACCTGGGAGCAGGCCCGGGAGGCTGCTACCGAAATCGGCTTCCCGCTGATGGTTCGCCCCAGCTACGTGCTCGGCGGCCTGGCCATGGAAGTGGTTCACGACGCACAAAACTTTGAGCGAGTCTTCCGGCGCGCGCAGGCCGAGTCGCCCGACAACCCCGTACTCCTCGACAAGTTCTTGAATCGAGCCATCGAAGTCGACGTCGACTGCATCAGCGACGGCACCCTCGCGGTGGTCGGCGGCATCATGGAACATATCGAAGAGGCCGGCGTGCACTCAGGCGACTCCGCCTGCGCCCTGCCCTCCCACGATCTGCCCGAGGTGGTACTGCGTACCATCCGCGAACAGACCATCAGCCTGGCTCGAGAGCTCGATATCGTGGGGCTGATGAACGTGCAGTTCGCCGTACAGGACCGCAACGTCTACGTGCTTGAGGTCAACCCCCGCGCCAGCCGCACTATCCCCTTCGTCTCCAAGGCCATTGGCCGCCCGCTCGCCAAACTCGCCGCCCGTGCGATGCTCGGCGAGTCTCTCGAGGCGCTGGGGTTCACCGAGGAGCGTGTGCCGGCGTTCTTCTCGGTGAAAGAGAGCGTCTTTCCCTTCACCAAGTTTCCGGAAGTCGACAGCCTGCTCAGCCCCGAGATGCGCTCGACCGGCGAAGGCATGGGCATTGACCCGAGCTACGAGATGGCCTTCTACAAAGCTCAGGTTGGCGCGGGCAATGCCCCTCCCACCACAGGCACCGTCTTTATCAGCGTGAAGGACGACGATAAGTGGGCCTCCGTGCCGATCGCCCGCGGGCTCAGCGAGCTGGGTTTTCACCTGGTCGCCACTCGCGGAACAGCAGACTACCTGCGCCAGAATGGCCTGGACGTCCGCCCGATCAACAAGGTCCGCGAAGGCCAACCCCATATCGTCGATGCGATGATCAACGGCGAAGTCGACATGGTGATCAACACCACCGTCAGCGGGCAGGCCGTCCAGGATAGCCGCACCATCCGACGGGCGGCTCTGCAGCTGGGCATGACCTACTTCACCACGCTGGCAGCCGCGCGCGGTGCCGTCGGAGCGCTGGGAGCACTGGCCCGCACCCAACCCACCGTCCACTCCATTCAGGAGCTGCACGCGACCGCCACCGCCTCTTGATCTCGGGCGCAAGCTGGCCCATACTCTAAGACATCGACGCACTCACCGAGTGCGTCGTCACCTTTTGCACATCTCGCCCCCCATCCTGGCTCGCCACGATGGGGGCGTTTTTTTACCCACCGGAGCAGCCCCTCATGGCGCTGCCGCAAACTCATGCCGAAAACGAGGCACTGCTATGCAGAAAATCCCGATGACCGTCGAAGGCCACCGCCGGCTGCGTGACGAACTCGACAACTTAAAGAAGGTGGAGCGGCCCCGCATCGTTCAAGAGATCGAAGAGGCCCGTGCTCACGGCGACCTCAAAGAAAACGCCGAGTATCACGCCGCCAAAGACAAACAGGGCTTCGTAGAGGGGCGCATCCGCGAAATCGAAGGCAAGCTGGCTCATGCTCAAGTGGTCGACCCCACCGAGTTCAGCGGCGACCGCGTGGTCTTCGGCGCACATGTGACCGTCTTCTTCATCGATACCGACGAAGAAAAGACCTACCAAATCGTGGGCGACGACGAGGCTGACATCAAAGACCTCAAGATCTCATTCTCCAGCCCGATTGCCCGCGCACTCATCGCCAAGTCGGTGGGTGATGAGTGTGTGATCAAGGCTCCCGGCGGAGACCGCGTCGTCGAGATCATGGAAGTCGAGTTTCGCTAAGGCAACGCTTGAGCCTCCCTGTGACGTCGGTCCCAGTGGAGGCTCTGCTATCCAGCATCGGATAGCATATACGCATCCGTGTATGGCGACGGCCCGGCCATAAAAAAAGGCCGCCCTAAAGGGCGGCCTTTTTTTATGCGTCAGATATACGCAGTCATTCAGCCGATGCTTTTCCGCTCTGCTCCGGAGAACCGAAGGTCCAGGCACCTTCTTCGAAGACCAGTTCGGGCAGCGCACTCACGTGCTCCACGAAATGGAAATCGAGTTCCTTCTGAATGTCTTCAGAGACATCCATCAGGTCCTTCTTATTGCGTGCCGGAAGGACGATGCGTTTGATACCCGAGCGATGGGCAGCCAACACCTTTTCTTTAATGCCACCGACCGGCAACACGTTGCCGCGCAGCGTGATCTCACCGCTCATCGCCACATCGCTGCGCACCTTCACACCGGTGAGCAGGCTCAGCAGCGAGATGTACATCGTGATCCCGGCCGAAGGGCCATCTTTGGGAATGGCTCCGGCAGGCACGTGAATGTGAATGTCGTTCTCGCGCATAAAGTTCGGCGCCAGCCCGTAGTCTTCGGCCCGACTGCGAATGTAGCTGAGCGCAGCACGCACCGACTCCTTCATCACATCACCGAGCTGGCCGGTAAGCACCAGCTCTCCCTTGCCGGGCATCCGCGTGGACTCGATGAAGAGGATGTCACCGCCGGCCGCTGTCCAGGCAAGGCCGGTGGCCACCCCGGGAGTCGAGGTACGCTGCGCGACCTCGTACTGATAGCGCTCCGGTCCCAGGTAATCGGCGACATCGCCAGCCTCAATGAGCACGCTGACCTCATCGCTCTCGCCGCCTTTATCGAGGTTCTCGGCAACTTTCACCGCGACTCCCCGCGCGATATCGGAGACGCGCCGCTCCAGGCTACGCACACCAGCCTCGCGGGTGTAATTGCGGATGATGATATCGAGCGCCTCATCGTCGATCTTGAGGTTTTCGTCGCTAATGCCGTGCGACTCCAGCGCCTTGGGAATCAGATACTGACGTGAGATATGGTGCTTGTCCTGAGCGGTGTAGCCCGGGATCTCGATCACATCCATACGGTCCCGCAGGGGCGCTGAAATCGTATCGAGCTGGTTGGCCGTGGCAACAAAGAGCACGTTGGAGAGGTCAACCGGCACCTCCATATAGTGGTCTGAGAAGTTGTGGTTCTGCGCCGGGTCCAGCACTTCCAAGAGCGCCGCGGAAGGGTCTCCACGGAAGTCACGCCCGATCTTATCGACCTCGTCGAGCATGAACACCGGGTTGTTTGTCCCCGCCTTGCGCAGCGCCTGAACAATACGCCCGGGGAGCGCACCGACGTAGGTGCGGCGGTGACCACGGATCTCCGACTCATCATGCACACCACCGAGACTGATGCGCACGAACTTGCGTCCCAGAGCTCGGGCCACACTGCGTCCCAGACTCGTCTTACCAACACCCGGAGGCCCGACCAGGCAGAGGATCGGTCCCTTCATGTCGTTTTTGAGCTTACGGACCGCCAGGTACTCAATGATGCGCTTTTTGACCTTGTCCAGGTCGTAGTGGTCTTCATCAAGGATTGCCCGCGCCTCCTTGATATCGAGCTTATCCTGAGTGGACTTACCCCAGGGCACATCGAGCAGCGTCTCCAGGTAGGTACGCGTGACGCCATACTCGCTGGACGCGGGCTGCATCATGCGCAGGCGGTTCATCTGCTTGCGGCAGACATCTTCCACCTCTTTGGGAAGGTCTGCCTCCTCGATGGCCTGGGCGATATCTTCCAGGTCACCGCCTTCGCCGTCGAGCTCGCCAAGCTGCTCCTTGATCGCCTTGAGCTGCTGGCGCAGGTAGTACTCCCGCTGATTCTTATCGATCTCTTCTTTGATCTGGCTCTGGATTTTGTCACTAACCCGCAGCACTTCAAGCTGACGAGCCAGCAAGGTCACCACCATCGTCAGACGCTCTTTAAGATCGACGGTCTCGAGAATCGCCTGTTTCTCCTCGGTGGCGATGTCCATATTGGCCGCCACGAAGTCACAGAGCTGACCGGGATCGTTTACCCCGTCCACCATCTGAGAGGCCTCCTTGGGCATCTCCGGGATGAACTTGACGACCTGCTTGGCCGTGCTCTTGAGGTTGAGAAAGAGTGCCTCAATCTCAACCTGCTGCTCCGGCGTAAGCTCAGCGCCGGCATCGAGCACATCGAAGTTCCCCACAAAGTAGGGGTCCTCCTGCTGCAGCTCGTTGAGGCGCACGCGCTTCTGGCCCTGAATGATCACGCTGTAGTTGTCGTTGGCGATCTTCACGACCTTGAGGATTCGCGCGATGGTCCCGATCTCGTAGAGGTCGCCCACCACCGGCTCATCGGTATCGGCGTTACGCTGAGTGAGCACGGCAATCGGCTTCTCGTTTTTAACCGCCTCCTCAATCAGACGCACGCTCTTGGGGCGCCCGACGGCCAGGGGGACCACCACCTGCGGAAAGAGCACGGTGTTGCGCAGCGGCAGCAGCGCCAGGTCCTGGTTCATTTCCATGGGCTCATTTTCGGTGCTTTCTTGGTCTTGCGACATATTTTTATCCTGGGCCTCGATCCGAGGCGTCCACTCTGGTGAGCGTGGCTCGCTCGTTGACAACTTGCCCCGTGGCTAACATCGTGCACCTCTCTTTTGGCGCGCCATCGCGGCGGCGTCAACCTCCGCGTGGCGACGAGCGATGCACCCACGTCGGGCCAACTCTAGACACACATTGTCTACCGCCAAGCAAATGACGTGCCCGAGTCCGGGCCCACGCAAAAGATCATGGAAGACAACTCCTCCGACAAAGGGCTTCTCACACGCATCTCCCCCCCGCTGGCGGTACGAACGCTGGGCCGGGTAGGCAAACGCGGTGTGCTCAAAGTGGGCCGGCGCGTACAACAGGCCGGCCAACAACTCGCCCGGCGAGTCGCCCACGAGCTAATCCAGCCCGAACAGATCGTGGCCCTGCAGTCCGTCCTGGCTTCGGTGGCACAATGGGGCATGGAACGAGGCTTTAAACTCGATCCGAATGCCGGACTCTTTTTTGAGTTTCTGGACTGGCTCGATCAGGAACAGGGCCGCGACCAGGTCATGCAGCGCCTGATGATCAGTCCGATGTTCCAGGACCCGGCCTTCCTGGAGGCGCTGTCGCAGGCCGCCGCCGCGCTCTCCCCTTTTATGCCGACGGAGACGCGGGGCGTCTGGGGCAGCGCGGAGCTGGAGCACTTTAAACAGCGCGGGGGCGACAAACTCCTCGACCTCCTCGTAACCCTCGTGGCCTTGCATCAGGACACGCCCCCCCCCACCGAGGCCTCGGCTCCTCGCCGCCAGAGCTTTGTCGAGGACTCGACGATACCAGAGCGCTTTAAGGTGCTCGCTCAGATGGCCCTGGGAGACGCGCTGGAGCCTCCCGGGGAAGCCGCCGCCACCAAGGCTATCGGAACCCTCAGAGCACTTCGCGGACGCCTGGCTGGCCCTACCGAACCCCAGGCCCCCCTGACCCGCTTTGTGCCAGGCGTCGGCGACCCGCACCTTCACTTCCTGGTCTATTCGACCACCTTCGTGATGCAGAGTTACCTGCTGCGCCACCTGGTGGAGTCGCTCCCCGAGATGGCCGCACGTCTGCGTGAGCTCCACCCCCATGACACCGACCCCCAACGCTAACAGCTCGCTGGGAGGGGCCCGCTCCGGCGCGCTCGCACTGATCTACACCACCTCGTTGGCCACGGTGCTGATCTTCACCTACCTGCCGCGTCATTTTGAGGCGCTGGGGCTAAGTGGCGCCACGATCGGCTTGATTTTCGCCGCGCGCACCCTGGCCCAGAGCGTGGCAAGCCCGGCCTGGGCCACCTTTGCCGACCGCCGAGACCGCCTCACCTCGACCACCCGGGGCCTCCTCATCGCCGGGGTCGCCGCTGTGGCCACCCTCCCCTTTGTCAGCGCCCCCGGCGCGCTACTCGCGGTGCTCGTCGCCTACGCCGTCAGCGCGGGCTGTGCCCTTCCGCTGATCGATGCTCTGACGCTGCGGGCGGCCGGCGCCGAAGGCTTCGCGCGCCTGCGCGCCTTCGGTTCCGCGGGCTTTGGGCTGGCCGCCCTGGGAGCGGCAGCCCTGGGACTGACCCACACACACGCCGACATTGCCGCGCTCACCCCCTGGGCGCTCGTCATCGCCACACTGCTCACCGCACTGGCCACCCTGGGGCTGCCGCCGGGGGAGCGAGAGCGAAGCCGGGCGCGTCCGGACTGGAGCATGTTCGGCACACTGTGGCGGCTGCCCCTGGTGGTGATATTCGCCATCGCCGCACTGCACTGGGCCTCACAGATGCCCTACAACCTCTTTTTGGTCTTCCTCTGCGAAGAGCGTGACTTTCCGGCATGGAGCCCCGGGCTCGCCGTGGGATTCGGCATCGCCGCAGAGATCGGCGCCTTCGCTCTGGCTCCGCGCATCTTCCGCCGCTTTGCCCCCCTGCCCCTCTTTGCGTTGAGCATCGCGTTGACTGCCGGCCGGTGGTTTATCTCCGGCACGACTCTGAGCCTGCCCGTGCTCCTGACCGTGCAGCTGATCCACGGCGTGAGCTACGGCGTCTTTTATGTGGCTATGATGGAGATCCTGGACCGGCGCGTCCCGCCCGCCGTACGAGCCACCGGTCAGGCCGCACTTTATCTGGTGATTTTTGGGCTTGGTGGCGCGCTGGGAGCCGGCCTGGGCGGACTGCTGCTCGACCAAACCCGGGCCTCCACAACCTTTCTCGCCGCCGGCTGGCTGGAGCTCATCGCCCTGCTTGGTCTGCTGGCGTCCTGGCGCTGGCTCCACCGCGCCGCAGAGTGATCTTGCGCACAACCGGCGCTCGACTACACTGCCGGCCGCCGCACCCTGAATCTTCTCACCATGGCTGAGCTGGTTATGACCTCTCCCACCCGTCACTTTATCGCATTGGCCGGCAATATCGGCGCCGGCAAAAGCACCGCCGCCAAGATCATCGCCCGCCATTTTGGTTGCGAACTTTTTCATGAACCGGTCGTCGACAACCGATTCTTACGCGACTACTACGGCGACATGACCCGCTGGAGTTTCACCCTCCAGATGGAGTTCTTACTGCGACGTGTCGAGCATCACGGGCAAATCGACCGGATGCGCGCCTCCTGCGTGCAGGACCGCACCCTGATCGAAGATCCCGAGATTTTTGCCAAGTACCTCCACGGCCTCGGTCATATGACCGATAACGAGCTCGACCTGTACTTCGACTTCTTCAAGCGCTTCAACCACACCATCCGACAGCCCAACAAGGTGATCCTGCTTCACACCCCGGACACCCGCGTGCTGCTCAAGCGCATCGCGGAACGCGGCCGCGAAGAGGAACGCGGCATCACCACCGACTTTTTGCGGGGGCTCAACGGCTACTACGAGACCTTCGCCCAGGTGGCTCGCCGCAAATACAACCTCGACGTGCTCGAGATCGATGTCACCTCCCGGGACTTCCGCAGCGGTCAAGAACGCAAACGCTTCCTGGAGGAGGTCGCCGAGTTCATCCACCGCGACCTCGCCAGAAACGAAGAACTCCCCCTGGCCATGGATTCAGAGGCCGACTGAGAACTCAGCCGGCGAAGACCTGCAAAAGCACAAATCCCACCAGAAAGAGCGCCCCCAGCCCCAGCAAGAGCATCAAGAATTTCTTGGACTGCTCGGCCTCACGATGACGCTGGGCGCTCTCTTTTTTCTTGCGACGACGTTTGGGGGCCATCCATCACTCCTTAAGGGTAATTTCATTCATCGGTGCGGCGCGCAGAGTGCGCGCCAGTGCCTGATTCAAAAGGTATCCAAGGGCCCTTCAAAGGTGCAAGCCTATTCGGCGCTCGCACCGTAGAGACGGCGCAACGCGTCGCTACGCGAGATGATGCCCACAAGCGCGTCACCATCGAGGACGGGTAACCTACCAATGTCGTGCTCGGTCATACGTCGAAGTGCCTCGCTCAGTGGCTCATCGGGGCGAGCGCTGATGACCCGCTGACTCATAAACCCGGCGACCGGTACCGCCCAGTCGCCGCGGCGAGCAGCCTGATCGACATCGCGGCGCGAGACCACTCCCACGACTTTCCCCTCCCGCACCACCGGCATCCCGTGCACGCCCCAGCGATCCAGACAGCGGCTGAGGTCTTGGAGTGGCGTCTCATGAGACACCGTCTGCACCGGCGAACTCATCACATCGGCCACATCCAGCGGATCCACCGGCCAGACACTTAGCCGCTGAGTCAACGCTTCCTCCAATACGGCGGCATCCCCCGGCTTGACCTTGGCTGCCGCGGCGGCCGGATGCCCGCCCCCGCCAAACTCTCCCATTAACGCAGACACATCGAGGTGACGGGTGTGACTGCGCGCAATGAGCTGCGCAACCTTCGAGCCACTCTGTTGCGCCACCAGCACCAGCGCGTCGACACCGGTAAGCTGGAGCACGCGCTCCACCACCACCGCCGCGCCTTTGACATAGGCCTCCCCCACGTGGGCGGCCACTGCAAAGCGCAACCCCTCACGTTCGATCTCGTGAGCCGCCCGCATGACCTCAACCAGCAAGCGTTGCTGCTCCGGAGAGAACTCCTGCTCAAGGTAGCGGTTGACCACCTCCAGTCGCGCCCCCTGCTTGCGAAGGTAGGCCGCCGCCAAAATGTCCCGCGTGGTCGTATTACTAAAGGACAGCCGCCCGGTATCAGCGTAGAGCCCCAGCATGAAGAGCGTCGCCTCGCCGGTACTTAACTCCACCCCGGCCTCTTCCAGGCGTTCGCACAACAGCGTCACGCACGCCCCCACGGGCTCGACGACCTCCACCTGCGCGTCGATGTCGTCATCTGAGGCTGCGTGATGATCGAAGACCTGCACCGTGGCCGCACGCTCCAGCAACGAAGCATAGGGCTTGATCCTCGCCCTCGACCGGGTATCGACCACCACGAGCTCCTCAATCGACTCATCGACCAGATCATCCACGCTATGGAGCTCAAAGCTATCCTTATGCAGCGCCAGATATCGCTTGACCGAGGGAGTGACCGGACTCACGAGCACGGCACGCACCTCGGGCCACAGCCGGGTCGTCGCCACCAGAGACGCCAACGCGTCGAAGTCGGCATTGGCATGAGTGATCGCTACTCGCATGAAGTCTCCACAGAGTCCGTTGCAGTTGTCGTTGGCCTCCAGGTGTGCAACCTCTGGGGCCCTGGCGCTTCAGATTAACCTTAACCCGCCTGCGAGCAAGCCCATGATGAAGGCCATCGCCGTTGAACCCCACGAAGACTCGCCAAGGTTGGTCTGGCAAACGCACCCCAAACCTGCCCCCGGCCCCGGGGAGGTCCTGATTCGAGTGAAAGCCACCGCCTGCAACCGCGCCGATCTCCTACAGGCACGGGGCCGCTACCCGGTTCCCGAAGGTGCCAGCGCAATCCTCGGCCTGGAGGCGGCCGGCGAGGTGGTAGAACTCGCGGCGGATGTCCAGGGCGTCTCGCCAGGCGACCGTGTCTGCGCGCTGCTCTCCGGCGGAGGCTATGCCGAGTACGTGACCTGCCCGGCCTCCCTGCTCCTCCCGGTGCCCGACACCATGTCGATGGAAGAGGCAGCGGCGATGCCCGAAGTCTTCTATACCGCGTTTTTAAATCTCTACCTGGAGGGAGAACTCCGCCCCGGGGAGCGCGTCCTGGTCCATGCCGCGGCGTCGGGTGTGGGCACCGCCGCCCTCCAGCTCTGTCGCCTCACCCAAAACCCGGTCATCGGCACCGCCAGCGCCGAGAAGCTCGACCACCTGCAAACACTCGGCGCCGAGCGCGCGATCGATCGCCACAACGAAGACTTTGAGTCCATCGTTCGAGAGTGGACCGGGGGACAGGGCGTCGACGTGATCCTCGATCCCGTGGGCGGAACCTACTTAGAGGCCAACATGAAGAGCCTGGCAACCGGCGGGCGTCTGGTGGTCATCGGGCTGCTCGGGGGCGCCAAAGCCCCCCTGGCCCTGAACCGCCTTCTGATGAAGCGGCTCCAAATCAAAGGCTCAGTGCTTCGCAGCCGTTCGCTGGCCGAGAAAGAGGAGATAACTCGCGCCTTCAAAGAACGCATCTGGCCACACGTGACGACAGGCGAGCTGCATCCCGTCATCGACGAGGTCCTGCCCATCGAGGACGCTGAACAGGCTCACGGGCGACTGGCAGCCAACGCAACCCTTGGCAAGATCGTGCTCCGGGTACGCGACCGTGCTTAAGAGCTGGCGGAAAGATAGATGTACGTCAGAAGCAACAGGCTAAATAGCATCACAGCGCTCAAAGCGATGAACACCAGCGTGCGATTGCTCTCCAGCAACGTACTGACTCCCGAGCGCTGATGGCGAGGCGCCCCCTGCCCATGAGACGTCGCCGTAAGCGCAGCGTGAGGCAACGCACGCTCCATCGACAGCGCCCGCTCCGGAGGCGCTTCCGCCTTCGCTCCCTCGAACGGAGGCTGAAGCGTGAGTTCGATCGGCTCTCCGGAGATCCGATTCTCGGGCACGGTCACTCGCCGGCGTCGTGTCGACGCTTCGGGAAATGGCACCTGAAGCGCCTGTGGCGAGCCTTGCCCGACGAGCCGCTCAAACGCCGCCAGCGCGACATGCGCATCGGCATAGCGATCGCCCGGGAGTTTTGCCATGCAGGTGCGCACAAAGGTCTCCAGCCCCGGCGGCACCTTTAGCCCCGACCGGGGCTTGAACTCGGGGAGAGGCGCATGCTGGTGCATACGCACCATGTCCTGAGGCGAATTGGAGATGTAGGGCAACCCGCCGCAGGTCATCTCGAAGAGCATGCACCCCAGCGCATAGATGTCTGTCGCCGGGCAAATCTCCGACTCCCCCCGACATTGCTCAGGGCTCATGTAGGCAGGTGTACCAAAGAGAAGCCCCGCCGCGGTGCGTGCTTGGTCTGTCTCCTGCTGCAGCAACTTGGCAATTCCGAAGTCGAGCACCTTAACGATCTGCTCATCGGTGGAGCGGCGATACGAAAGGATGATGTTCTCCGGCTTCAAATCGCGGTGCACGATATCCAGGGTATGCGCCTCTCGTAGCGCCATCAGCATCTGCCGGGCGATCTCCAAAATGGCATCGTTCTTCAGACCACGACGAACGGCCTTTCTTAAGGACACCCCGGCCACGTATTCCATGGCGATATAAAGAAAATTCCCGTCGGCGCTGACGCCAAAATCGTAGAGCGTCACGCAGTTGGGATGGGAAAGTTTGGCCAGGACCCGGGCCTCCTGGGCGAAGCGGTCTCGACTTCCAGGCGCGGAGGTATCGGCCGAACGCTGCCCCATCAGCGTGCCCTCAACCTTGTCGGAGTGAAAGATCTTGAGCGCCACCATGCGATCGACCTGGGCCTGATACGCCTTGTAGACGTAACCCATGGAGCCGCTTCCCAGAATCGCCGCCACAATAAAGCGCCCCCCGATCTCTCGCCCCAGAAGACGGTCGTCGGGGTGGCTGGCGTGCTCGACATCCTCAATCACGAAATAGCCGGTGCAACGGGTGCACGGCTCAAAGGCGCGCTCAGCTTGCGTCTTGCAATTCGGGCAAATGGCCATCAAGGACACCGCTGCGAGATCGGTCAAACACATTTAGATTCAGGGCACGTCACTATCGCACAGCACAGACAGGCTGACCAGCGAGTCAGACCCGGGTGATTTGACCCCCTAAAACTCGCCGTGCTAACCATGCCCGGCGCCCCGCTGCGGGCCTCTCAATTCACGCACTTGCTGTATTCTCTGACGGAGGAAATATGTCGAGCTCGATCAAGACCATTGGTGTGATTGGCGCCGGCCAGATGGGCAACGGTATCGCTCAGGTGGCCGCAGTGGCCGGCTTTAACGTGATCCTCTCCGATCTCAACCAGGACGCACTCAACGCCGCGCTCAAGAGCATCAACAAGAGCCTCGACAAGCTCGTGAGCAAAGAGCGTCTCAGTGCCGACGACCGTGACGCCGCGCTTGGGCGGTTGACCACCACCACCGACCTCAACGACTTCTCCGAGAGTGATCTCGTCATTGAAGCCATCGTCGAGAACCTTCAGATCAAACTCGACCTCTTCAAGAAGCTCGACGAGATCACCCCGGCGCATGCCATCCTGGCTTCGAACACTTCCAGCATCTCCATCACCCAGATCGCCGGTGCCACCACGCGTCCCGACAAAGTCGTGGGCATGCACTTTATGAACCCGGTCCCCCTGATGAAGCTCGTCGAACTCATCGAAGGGCTGGCCACCAGCGATGAGACCAGCGCCACCGTCAAGGCGGTTGCCGAGACCATGGGCAAAACCACCGTATTTGCTCAGGATTACGCCGGCTTTATCGTCAACCGCATCCTGATGCCCATGATCAACGAGGCGGTCTACACGCTGATGGAAGGCGTAGGTTCGGTCGAAGATATCGACACCGCGATGAAGCTCGGCACCAACCAGCCCATGGGCCCGCTGACCCTGGCTGACTTCATCGGCCTGGACACCTGCCTGGCGATCATGGAGGTGCTCCATAACGATCTCGGCGACAGCAAGTATCGCCCCTGCCCCCTGCTTCGCAATTACGTCAATGCCGGCTGGCTCGGACGCAAGAGCGGTCGTGGCTTCTACGACTACAGCAAATAAGGAGTGGTGATGACGACCTTTGAAACGCTCAAACTTGAGATCCGTGACGGAGTGGCCATCCTCCGGGTGAACCGTCCCGACAAACTTAACGCGCTCAACGCCCAGGTGCTCAGCGACCTCCATCAGGCCGCGAACATCCTGGCCGAAAACACCGACGTGCGCGCTCTCATCCTCACCGGCGAGGGCCGTGCGTTTGTGGCCGGCGCCGACATCGCGCAGATGTCCGATCTCAGCGAGAGCGAAGCGCACGAGTTCGGAAGCCTGGGGCACCGGGCGATGAATGCCATTGAAGCGCTCCCCTTCCCGGTCATCTCCGCGGTCAACGGGTTTGCGCTCGGTGGTGGCCTGGAGCTCGCGCTGACTGCCGACCTGATCTACGTCAGCGAAAAAGCCAAACTTGGCCTCCCCGAAGTGGGGCTCGGCATCATCCCGGGCTTTGGGGGCACGCAACGCCTGGGCCGGCGCATCGGCTGGCAACGCGCTCGTGAGCTGGTCTACACCGGTAAAACGCTCTCAGCCGACGACGCGCTCCGCTATGGCCTGGCGCTGGAAGTTCTCCCCCTGGAGGGCTTCCTGGACGAGGTTATCGCACGAGCCCAGGCCATGGGAGCGAAGGGCCCGCTGGCCATTCGCGCGGCCAAAAAGGCGATGACCGAAGGCGCAGAACTTCCGCTCCACGCGGCCAACCAGAAGGAAGTCGAAGCGTTCGCCGGACTCTGGAACTCCCACGACCGCAAAGAAGGCATGCAGGCCTTCCTCGAGAAACGCTCCCCCAGCTTTGAGGGGCGTTGATGGACGCGCAACTCAACCCCACCCAGGTCGATGTTCAGCGCCGCGCGCGCCAGATCGCCCGGGAGCATCTGGCTCCCCGGGCGATCGCGCGCGATGCTGCCGGGGAGTTCCCCCTCGACGATCTTCGGCGCCTGGCCGACGCCGGGCTCATGGGCGTGAACATCAACCGTGAGCTGGGCGGCCTGCAGGCGGGCGTGGTCGCCTACAGCCTGGCAGTACAAGCCATCGCCAAAGCCGATCCGGCCGTCGCCGTGACCATGGCCGTCAACAACATGGTCGGCGAGGTCCTCTCTTACTTCGGCACTCCGTCGCAAACATCCACGCTTGTGCCGAAGATGACCTCCGGCGAGTTCAGCAGCGGCTCGTTCTGCCTCAGTGAGCCGGGAAGTGGCTCCGACGCAGCGGGAATGCTCACACGGGCAACCCGCACCACCGAGGGCTGGCGACTCTCCGGCACCAAGGCCTGGATTACCTCCGGCGCCTACGCCGGCGTCTTTCTGGTCTGGGCGCAGACCTCCGTCGACGGCGACGATCAGGGAATCTCTCTCTTCATCGTCGATTCGCGCCTGCCGGGCATCACGGTCGGCCAGCCCGAAGATAAAATGGGGCAACACGCCTCCAACACCGTCTCACTGGCGTTTGATGATGTGCTCATCGGCCCCGACGCCCTTCTTGGGGAGTTGGGCAAAGGCTTTCGCATCGCCATGATGGCGCTCGACGGAGGCCGCATCGGCATCGCCAGTCAATCGATCGGGATCGCCGATGGCGCCCTGGAGTGGGCCACAAAGGCCGGCCTGGACCGCAGCGCCCGCTGTGCCGATGCCCTGGAGATGATGCACGCCCGGGTGGAGGCTGCACGTCAGCTCACCCTTCGGGCCGCCTGGCTCAAAGAGAGCGCGTCGACCAACTTCTCGCGCCAGGCCAGCATGGCCAAACTCATGGCCTCCGAGGTGGCCAACGAGGTTGCCCGCCAGTGCGTTGCCCTGGTCGGTCCCGAAGCCGCCGCCTACGATCATCCGCTGGCCAAACTCCTTCGCGACGCTCGCGTCACACGCATCTACGAGGGCACCAGCGAGATTCAGCGCGTGGTCATCGCTCGCGACCTGATACGACACGGGGTTGCTTAATCCCCCTTACCTTCCACAGGTGCTGATATGGCAGACGCCACTCACCCCACAACCTATCGCGTCCTTATTGGCAAGCCCGGCCTCGACGGCCATGACCGCGGCGCCAAGGTCATCGCCCGTGCGCTGCGCGATGCCGGCTTCGAGGTCATCTACAGCGGTCTGCATCAGACCCCTGAGATGCTCGTGCGCACGGCAATCCAGGAAGACGTTGATTGCATCGGACTCTCGATTCTCTCCGGTGCCCACAACACGCTCATGCCTGAAGTGGTACGGCAGCTCAACGAAGAAGGCGCCGGCGACATCTTCGTCTTCGGCGGAGGCATCATTCCTGCCGGCGATATCGACGCCCTCAAAGAGGCCGGAGTCCGTGCCATCTTCACCCCGGGCACACCGACCACCGAGGTCATTGAGTTTGTGCGCAACGAGTGCGAACGCAAATACGCCTGAGCCCCACTGTGGGGCCGAGCCCTTGAGCTGTAGATATGAACTTCCAGTTGTCTGAAGATCAGCAGATCCTGCGCCAGACCCTGCGTCGCTTCGCCGACGACAAGTTGGCCGAGAGCGCCTCCGCGCGAGACGCCACCCCGCAAAGCACCTGGCCAACCGGGCTCACCGAGCTGGGTCTCTGGAGTCTGGCGGTCCCCGAACATCAGGGGGGAGCCGGCTTTGACCTCCTGACCGGGGCGCTGGCCGTTGAAGAACTTGCCTCCCGAGATGCCTCGGTCGCGACGGCCATTGCCCTGAGCAACGCCGTGGTCGTGCCCGCCCTCGCCATGGGCAACCACGCGCTGCTCGAAAGCGCGGCGATGGGCACGCCCCCGGTGGCCGCCGCCTGGTGCTCTCCGGGCGCGAGTACCCAGCGCTCCATCCACATTGTCGCTCCCCCTGGTGCCACACACGCGGTGTTCCGGGCCCCTGAGGACGGCCAACGCCCGGCCTCCTGGGGACTCATCGAACTTGCACAGCCCAGCGATGCTTCCAAAACCCTCGGGCTCCGAGGCGTCTCTCGGCTGCAGATGAGCGATTCGCCGCAGGGCGAACTGCTGGTCGAGCAGACCTCCGGCGACCGCGACTTCCTGATCCGTGCTGGCGCGCTATTAGCCGCGGTAGGCGTGGGCATCGCGACCGGCGCGCTGCGCCTGGCCCTCTCCTATGCCGAGGAACGACACCAGTTTCAGCGCCCCCTTCACGGATTTCAGGCCATTCAATTCAAGCTCGCCACGATGGCCACCGAACTCGAAGGCGCCCGGCAATTGACCTACCGCGCCTGTCTTAGCGCGTCGCCTCGCGATAGCCGTCTGGCGTTTCGCCTGGCCCGAGAGTGTGCGTTCACGGTGGCAGATGAGGCCCTTCAAATCCACGGAGGCTACGGCTACACCCGTGAGTACCCGGTAGAGCGTCACTTCCGCGACGCCGTCCAACTCTCCACCCTGGCACTCTGGGAGCACTCCTGATGAATGCCGATGATCTTGCCAGTCGTATCCTCAAGGGAGAAACCCGCGCCGCCGCACGGCTGATGCGCCTGGTAGACGACGGCTCGCCACTGGCACGCCCGATACTTGCTGAGCTATCCACACATACCGGTGGAGCCTACATACTGGGGGTCACTGGCAACCCAGGCTCGGGCAAATCCACGCTGGTCAATCGCCTTATCGGTGCCCTTCGTGCGCGTGGGAAAACCGTGGGCTGCGTGGCCATCGATCCCACAAGCCCTTTTTCCGGCGGCGCGATCCTGGGCGACCGCGTCCGTATGCAGCAGCACGCCATGGATCCGGGCGTATTCATCCGCTCGGTGGCCACTCGCGGCAACCTCGGCGGCATCTCCCGCTCCACACCGGCCATGGTACAGGTGCTCGACGCCATGGGCTTTGACTGGATCATTGTTGAGACCGTCGGCGTGGGCCAGGACGAGGTCGACATTGTCCGCCTGGCCGACACCAGTGTGGTTGTACTGGTGCCCGGGCTCGGCGACGACGTTCAGGCCGACAAAGCCGGACTGATGGAGATCGCCGACATCTTCGCGCTCAACAAAAAGGATGTCGCCGGCCATGCGCGCCTCCAGCGAGAGATCCGCTCCATGCTTGCTCTGCACCGCCAGGTCACCACGGAAGAAGACGAATGGTACCCGCAGATACAGGGCACCCAGGCCAGCGACGGGACCGGCGTCGAAGCGCTGATGGAGACCATCCTGGAGCATCGAAGCTGGCTGGAAGCCAGCGCCCCCGAAGAGACGCGCCGCCGCGAGCGCGCCCGGCACCTTATCGGGCTGATCGCCCGCACCGAGCTTCACGCGCGCTTGCAGCACGTGGCGGCAGACGACCTTATCAAGGAACTCGCCGACGCCTTCATCTCGGGCCGAACCGATGCCTACGCCGCTGCCGACCAGGTGCTCAACGCCCTGTTGTCCAGCAAGCACTGATCACCAACTGAGGCCTCCGGCTTTCTCCCACTAAAAACGCCCCGAGGCCTGTAAGCCCGGGGCGTTTTTACATGCCCGCAGACAGAGGCATTCTGTCCGGCGTTTTCCCCGCTGACCTCAGTACCCCTGAGGCAGTGCCGCAACCGTCGCAGTGCGCGCCAGCACTTCAGCGCCGTCGGTCCCGGAATCCAGACTCGGGCTGATGTGAATCACCTCTCCGGCCTGTCCCTGGCGACCAACGGACTCTACAGCCTCCACGATCGGCTCAAGTGCCCGAATCGCCCACTGATTCAGATCAAACGTGAAAACCAGCGTCTGGTCCCCCGGGCTTAACTCCACGTTGGACAGCGCAAAGAAAACCGCACGGTTGCTCTCGTAGTGAAAAGGCGTCCATCCCGTGTCCGTATCCACGATCTCCACGCGCGTACGCTCAAACGGCAGCGGCAAGGGATTTCCATCTTCGTCATTACCGCCAACCTTTCCGTCCGCCACCGCGCCATAGCGAACGAGCCCGTTGAGTTCCAGGCTTCCCTCCGGCACGTCAGCAGCGTCCATCGGGTCGAGCTCGGCACGCTCCCCTTCACTTAAAGGCTCCATCCGCACGCTCACCAGGTAGCGACCGCTCTGAGGAAACTCTACCGGCATGCCCTGAATCGCACTTTCTCCGCGCGACAGATCGAAACTCAGCCCGAATGGACGTGTCGTGGAATAGGCAACCTCCGATCCGACCACCGGCTGCAGACGAATCTCGGTGATCGCGAGCCCGACCTCCTCAATGATCAGCTCCTCCGGCAACTCTCCGATGCCGCTAAGCCGAAACTCCGGGGTCACCCGAACGGACTGGTGCCCCTGCGACGTAAGGCCATCGCCTGGCCCGCCATCTTCGCCACTTTGCCCACAGGCAACCAGCCCCAGAGCAATCAACGCTATCAGTGTACGTTTCATCATGACCGCCTCACCCAACCAGGGATTCTTTCAGCGCCGTTAACGCAGGCGTGGAATTAATGATCTGGCTCAACCGTGGCCGCTTCATCTGCAGAATCTCCGCCGCGCGTGTGATGTTCCCCCCCGTCTCCTCAAGAGCTCGCTTAATGCACTCCATCTCCAAACGCTTCTTAAAGCGGGTAAGGGAAAGTCCCTCGGCCACGATCTGCTCGATCAGAGCCTCTTCCGGGTCGACACTTACCTCCGGAAAAGCATCCTTTGTGACCGGAACCATCGGAACCACATCTGCAGCCCCCGGAAAATCGCTCACCGGGTGCAGCTCGATATCCGGAAGGGCTGTGTCGATCTCGGAGCTGGAGAAAAGTCTTCAAACTCCTTGAGGTGGTGCAATTCCACACGTGGCCCTTCCACAAAAAGCAGCACACTCTGTACGAAGTTCTCCAACTCTCGAATATTGCCGCGCCAGCTGTAACGCGCCAGAAACTGCATGACCTCGGGAGCAAATCCAGGCGCCGGAGTACCAGCGCTGAACTTCGTTGCAAAATGCTCCAGCAACAGCGGTATATCCTCACGACGTTCGCGTAGCGCCGGCATCTCAATCACAAAGCCCTTAAGCCGGTAGTAGAGATCCAGGCGAAAGCCTCCCTCTTTTACAAGGGTTTCAAGATCCCGGTTCGTTGCCGCCACCACACGCACATCCACCTGGCGGGTTTCCGTACCACCTACGCGCTCAAAAGTCCCCTGTTGGAGCACGCGAAGCAGCGCCACCTGCGTCTTCGGTGAGATATCGCCGATTTCATCCAGGAAAAGCGTTCCCCCGTCGGCAAGCTCAAAGAGCCCTTCCTTCTGGCGCAGCGCACCGGTAAAAGCGCCTTTTTCGTGCCCGAACAACTCGCTGAGCAAAAGCTCTTCTACAAAAGCCGCGCAGTTGACCCTGATAAAGGGACCATCGACTCGCTCACTCTGACGATGGATTGCCTCAGCCGCCAACTCCTTGCCTGTGCCGGACTCCCCACTCAAGAGCACAGTGGTCTCACCGGGGGCGACGCGATCGATGAAGCGAAACACCTGAAACAGACGCGGATCTTGACCGACCATCGTCGCGTAGCGTGACCGCCAGACGGTCACCTGCGCGCTCTCCACGCGCTGCGACGCAACCTCGCAAGGCGCATCTCCCAGGCTCACGCGAATCTCGTCGGGAAGCTGCCCATCCAACTGCTGAAAAAGCTCGATAAGCGCACGGTGAACTGGCACCTCAAAAAATCCCTTTCGATAGGCGCTCGGAAGCGTCGATGCGCGCTCTCGCAGATCTGCCAGGCCGCGCTCTAAGAGCAGACGAGTGCGCTCTCGTTGCCCCAACTCCAACCAACGTCGAGCGCTTTCCACACGCGCACTAAGACCATCGCGGAAGAGCCCAATCCGAGTGAGTTCGACGGCCGCGGTGTCCAGCATCTCCGCAGACTCAGCCCCACAGCTCATAAGCCCCTTAAGTTTGGAGTTCAGCGCCCTGCTTTGCGGATCATCGCCGTCGCCCACGTCCACGGACTGGAACACGTCCTGTGCCCGCGCCCGCTGACCGAGCTCCAGCAACGCCTCAGCCCGCCGCAGGCGCATCTCCACGCCATAAAGCCGCGGCGACTCTGCGAGATGCTCTTCGGCCTGCGCAAACGCAGTGGCCGCTTCCTCGTAGCGCGCCTGATCAAAAAGCAGCTGCGCGCGCAACATCGGCGCCCACCGACTGGCGAAGTGCCCACGGTGACTCCGTTTCGATGCGGCGCGCTCGATCATCTCCCAGGCCACCTCAAAGGCTCCCATGTCCTGAAGCAAAGTGATCAAGTTATGAGACGCCACCTCGTAACCGACTTCGTGACGTTCCGCTTGCGCCGCCCGTAGCGAGCGCTCAAATTGCGCCAACGCACCGGCATAGTCTCCGCGACGCTGATCGACGATCCCCAGGTTCAGCCAACAATTGAGCCGCGACACAGAAGCCACGCCCCTCTGCGCTTGCTCCAGCGCACGCAAAAGCCGGCGCTGGGCCTCCCCGTAGTCACGCTGTTGCACAGCGACCACCCCCAGGTTGGCCTCCGCCCTCGCCTCCTCCCCCTCCAGGCCACAGCGTCGCGCCAGGGCTGCGCTTGCCGCAAACGCCTCACGTGCATGCGCCAGCTCACCCCGAAAAAGCCCTACCTTGCCCATCAAGCTATGCGCCCGAACGGCGAGTTCCTGCCTCCCGGACTCCGAACTCCGTTCACATTGAGCAAGTACCGCTTCAGCCTGCTGATAGGCCCGCTCATGCTGACCACGCTGATAGGCGACCTCGCCATAGCCCAAAAGCACCTTCACGCGCATCTGTCCCATATCAGCCGGAGAGTCGATACGCTCCAGATGACGAGCGGCCTCGTCATATCGGGCCTCTGCCAGTTCAGGCCGTCCCAGTTGCACCAGTAGCATCGCGATACGGAGTTCCAGTGCCACCCGATCCTTACGCTCAATGGTATACCGGCGCAGATGCCCGCAATGAGCGAGTGCCTCCAGCCACTCCCCGCGAGCTTCACCTATAGCGGCGCCGATGCGATGAAGCTCCCCAGCCTCGTCAGGCGGGAGTTCCACGGTCTGCAACTTCTTCAGAAGACCACGCGCCTCTTCCCAGCGGCCCCAGCGCATCATCTGCCGGGCCGCTGGCAACGCAAAGCGCGCACCAAGCTCCAACTCCCCGGCCGCCAACGCGTGCTTGGCAATAAACCCCGCATCGCCGTGAGAGCTGCACTCCAGCGCGCGATAAGCCAGCGCCGCGTGGAGACGGCGACGACGTTCGGCACCCAAGCCGGCCAGCGCCACCCGCGAAAGATCTGCCGAGGCGACATTGATCTGCACGCTACCCGCGTCGATTCGGCGCGTGACAAGCCCTGCGCCCCGAAGCTCGCGCAACGCTACAACACCACCGCCCTGGAGCAGACCGTCCACAAAGCTCAGCTCCAGCTCCCGTCCGGCGAGCGCAACGTAGTCGAAAAGATGCCTCGCGCCCTCGGAGAGCCGGGCAATTCGAAGCGTCGCGAGCTCATCATTAGACGCCGGCAACGCGCCCAGGATGGCTTCCAGACGTTCGGGACACCCTCCAGTGCTAGCCAACACCCGGTCAACCACGCGCTCATCGCATAAAAACGCCCGGGTCACTTCCCGCGAATACTCAGCCTGCTCCAGGTCCTCGTAGCTGAGGTCCTCTCCCAGGGGCATGCCCTGATCCGCGACCGCCACCACCAGGCGGTGAGACGCCCCGCCCCCCGGCAAAGGCTGCTCGGCATGATACGACACCAACGCCCTCAAGGCCGCTCGATCCAGCGATGTGAGCTGTTCGGCAGCCAGAACCATCAATACCACCGGCGCCGCTTCCATCAGCTCTTCGCTCAACCCTACCGTGGCATCGCATACCAGGCGCTGACGCTCCAGCGGTTGTTCCCCCGGTTGCATCCGCATCAACAACGCCAGCGTGTCGAATTGCGCCTCGGCAGCCTCTCGCCCGGAAGGATGCAGGGTGCCGATCCACATCCCGAACATCTGCTGAAGAGCACTTCGTCCAGGCTCCAGATGACGTGCATCACAGACGACATAGCGCCAACCGCGCTCTGCGAGCTGGGCCCGAGCCCCCCCCTCGCCGAGGCGTGCGCTGGCCTCGCTGAGCCCCCGGCAACGCACCACTCCGCAGCGCTCCCCCTCAATCAGCGCCGCTACCGGAATGTCACTCTTAGATTCGGGTGTGTGTCGCTGCTCGCTGTTTTGCTGCATCCACTCGCTCCTCGTCCACGAACACCGTGGAGTTCATCCTCTAACCTGCCGAGTATAGCGAATCAGCCCCTTCTCTCCAAATGCGCCTCATTCGATCCCCCCGAGGTTCTGCGCCCATCCTACGTTGTTGTGCTCCTCCCGGCCTTACTGATAGGAATGTGAGGGTCATATTTACCTGCTCCATTTTGAATCAAGAGGACCTCTTCCCATGAACCGCCCCACCCTGACACTCATCGCCGCCCTCGGGCTCGCCCCTGTGGCCTGCGGGCTCCTGGATACCGAACTCGCCACCATCACCTACGAAGAAGGCATCCCCTTCGACTTTGAAGTCGATGCTACGGCCCTCTGCCCCGCCGATGTTGACTGTGATGTTGAGACTCAGCCCGCCCACGAAACGGTTGCCCTAGACCCGATCGAGTTCGACATCGCCGTTGACATCGTGGAGGCTTCCGGAAACCCCCAGCTTCAGGGGGTTGCTCAGCGCCTTCGGTCCATCGAGATTACCAGCATCGACTACGAAATCGCCGACAACGATCTCAACTTCGATCTTCCCAGCATCGACATTTACGTCGGCCCCCTGGAAGCCCAGAGCTCCGAAGACGAAGGCGTTGTTCTGCTGACGACCATCCCGATTGCCGAAGCCGGTCAGGATGTCAGTGGGCGAGCCGAAGTAAGCGCCGAGAGCCTGGAAGTCACAAGCGAGCTCTTCAAGAGCATGCAGTTTGCCGCCATTCCCAAGAGTCAGCCGGTGATCGAAGAAGGCGAACCCTTCCCGCCTCAGGGCGCCGCGCAGGTCAAGCTGACCATTAACATCAAAATTGTGGCGAACCCGATCGATGCGATTCAATAAGCTCCCCATCTTGAGCATCGCCCTGGCGAGTCTGATAGGCGTGGCGTTTACGGGCGCCACGCCTTCGGCTCAGGCCCAGGACGATCTCCGCAAAGCGCTCCCCGACGCCGTCGAGCTTCGCTATCGAGGCCTGTTGCAAGACGAGAGCGGTGCGCCTATCAGCGGCGTGTTCCCCCTGGAATTCAACCTTTACCGAGACGACATGGCCGCTGAGCCTATGTGGACCGAAGAGCACTATGTCTCGGTGATCGAAGGGCGCTACCAGGTCCCCCTGGGCAGCCATCAGACTCTTCGAGCACGCGAGGTCCAGGGGGAGCGCTGGCTGGGCGTGGTGTTGGTCGGCGAAGGCGAACTCTTACGCGATCGCCTTACCATCATCCGGCCCGGGCGGGCATCCAGTGGCGATGCGAACGGTAAGCGCATCTCCCGGGCAGAAGTCGCTGATCGTGCCATTGAAGCCGAGCGTGCGATCGTCGCCGAAAGCGCCGACGCCCTCGGCGAATTAACCGTCGAGGAGATCGAACGCATCTCCAACCTGGCACTGGAGCGTCTGGGACAACACATCGCAGACCCCAACGCCCATGAGGCCACCGCGCGCTACAAACTCGGCACCAACAGTCAGGTCCTCGACGGCGCTGGCGGCACCGGCGGTACACACTTTAGCCTGAAGTGCCCCCCCGGACATGTGGTGACGGGCATCGAAGGCCGTGCGGGCCGAATGCTCGACTACGTCACCGCGATCTGCTCCCCACTACAATGACCCGACATATCACCTCAATTCATGGCGCTGCAGCCATGGGCGTGCTGGCACTCCTTACGGCCTGTGCCTCAGCGCCTCCTCCCTCTTCGGAGCCGGACACGAATCCGGTAGCACCTGTGCGCTCACCGGTCACCGAGCTTCCTCCGGATCCTGTCCACACGGCCGACCAGCCTCCGTCGCCGGAGGCCACTGCCGACTACACTCGAGATCTGGGGGACTCCGGCATACTCAGAGCATTATTCCACACCTCTCAGGGCACCATCTCCTGCGAGCTCTTTGAGAAGCAGACGCCGCTGACCGTTGCCAACTTCGTCGGCCTGGCTCGGGGACTCAAGGCGTTTGTCGATCCGCAGACAGACCGCTCGATCACCGGTGTTCCATACTTCAACGGACAGCGCTTCCACCGTGTGATCCCCAACTTCTTAATCCAGAGCGGTGATCCTACCGGCCTTGGATACGCAGGACCGGGCTACACCATACCGGATGAAATCAGGGAAGACCTTCGGCACGATGGGCCCGGCGTTCTAAGCATGGCGAACCTGGGCCCCGACACCGGCGGCAGTCAGTTCTTTATCACCGAGATCGCCGCACCCCACCTGGATGGACGCCACACGGTCTTTGGACAGTGCGAGGATTTAGAGGTTATCCGAGCGATCTCGCACGCCCCCACCGATGTAAACAACCGCCCCGCAGAGCCCATTACGCTCGATCGCGTGCTCATTGAGCGCGCTCCTCTCTAAGGCCCCAGATCGCTAAATCACTGTTCATCAGGATCAACAGGCTCGTCGCGCTCCTCGTCACCGCGGCCACGTAACCGCGTCCAACGACGCCCCGCTTTACGTGGCCGTTCCTCTTCCGCCACCGGCGTTCCCTCTTCATCCCCAACGTCGTCGGAGGCGCGCTCGCGCTTCACGCTTACCTTATTGCGAACGCTCGGTTTAACGGCAGCATCATTGGGAACAAAACGTACCTGCGTGCGAACTTCGAAACTCACGCTGGTCAGAATCTTGGTCAGCTCCCCGCCAAGGTCGACATTCTCAAGAAACAGGCGAACCTCTTTGGAGACAATCCGCAGCGTTTCGCGCTTCGTCGCATCGACTTGAGCAGCAATGAAGCTGGCCGCCTCCCGTGGCAACCGCTTATCGGTCACCACCGAGCGAATCCCGTCCTCACTGACCAATCCCCCCAGACCGCGTTTGACGATATCGGGCAAGAGACCTTCCAGGGCTTTCCCTAAACGAGAGACCTCTTCGGCGTCCGCCGATAACTCATCCCAATTCTCATAGAGATGCTCCCCCTCGGAACTGGTATCCATGGTCTCTCGGGCCTCGTCCTCGACCCCTTCTCCACCTTCGCCCTGTCGTGTGGTCATGCTCTCTCCCATCATCCGCTAAGGTTCGCGACCTTTTATAGCATCGCTCGCCACATCTAGATTCACACCCCGATGAGTTCACGCTGCACGCGGGCCACTCCTTTCCCGAGTTCAACGTCCAGCCCCTGATCGCGCAACGCCTGTTCGAGCGCGCTGATGGCCACAAGCATATCGCTCCCGTCGAAGAAGCCAATATGGCCGATGCGTACAAGCCTGTCGGCAAAGTCCCCCTGTCCGCCAGCAATCGTTACACCGTAGCGTTCGCGCATCGTCTGCACGACTTCCTTGGCGGAAACACCTTCAGGAACCAACGCCGCTGTCACAGCATTGGAAGGACGCTGAGCAAAACAGGTAAGTCCCAGCGCCTCAACTCCCGCACGGGCAGCACGAGCATTGCGCGCGTGGCGTTCAAAAAGTGCCTGACGCCCCTCATCTTGCATCAACGCCAGCGCTTCGCGCAGTGCCAACACAACGGAAATCGCCGGGGTGAATGCCGTCTGATGCTTCGCCTGGGCACGCCGTTCGCGCCCCAGATCAAAATAGTACCGAGGGTGATCGCTTTCGGGATAGCGCTCCCAGGCCCGCTCGCTCGCCGCCACAAAAGCCAGCCCGGGAGGAACGCCGAAAGCTTTCTGTGAACCGCTGACTAGAATATCCAGCCCCAATTCGTCCATGGGCACCGACTGTACACCCACAGCTGTGATGCCATCGACTGCCAAAAGCGCTGCAGAATGCGCTCGAACGACGTTTGCCAACTCGGCAACCGGATGCCATGCGCCGGTCGACGTCTCGCTGGCCGAGACCGTCACCATGGCCACGTCCGGCACCTTCTTTAACAAGTCACGAAGCTCGTCCGGATCCGCGCTCTGCCCCCAGGGCAAGGGCATATCTACAACGTTCATCCCGTACGCGCGACCAACCTCCCCCCATCGCTCGCCAAACTTTCCCCCACCGATGCAAATGACCGTATCGCCGCGCTTCGTGAAATTAATCATTGCGGCTTCAAAAGCACCGGTACCGCTGCAGGTGAGACTCAGCACCTGATTCGTCGTCTCGAAACTCCACTGCAGCCGCTGATGCACCTCCCCAAAAACCTCCTTAAACTGCGGTCCGCGGTGATGGATCAACTCCCGGGCCATCACAAGACGCGCAGCTTCGGGAACCGGCGTCGGTCCCGGAGCTAGTAGATGTCGCTTTTGAGTCACGTTCTCACCTCTCTTAGTGCCAGATCCATCACTTCACCCGAGCCTTATCGCAGGGAGTCCCGCCCCTATCAAGGGCAGCGTGCTGACGTCGAACTTATACACAGAGTAAACGCAACCTCTCCGCTCCGATCTGCCGCGCGACAGCACCGGCAAGTTCCAACTCCAAGATCGCACTGAGCACATCGGGGATCGCCCACTCCAATGCCGCAGTGAGCGAATCAATGGAAACGCCGGTCTCTCCATCAGCGATTTCACGCGCTGCGGCGTAGAGCGCCAGCGCCCGAGCCCCCAAACCTTCGGGCAGCGGCCTCACGCCGGGCAACGCAGGTTGCTTCTTCTCGCTTCTTCGTGAGCGCACCGCCGGTGACGATTGACGAGCCTTCCCGTCCGACTCCTCATCAAGCCATTGATGCAGATCATCAACGTTGGCGATCAGCATCGCCCCCCGCTGAATCGCATCAAAGCACCCGCGACTAAGCACATCATCCGCCTCACCGGGCACAGCCCCCACTGGTCTGCCGATCTTTTCAGCCGCACACACGGTAAGCATCGTGCCGCTCTTACGGCCCGCGCGAACGACAAGAACTGCGCGCGCCATTGCCGCGATCAGCTCATTGCGGCGAGCGAAGTGGAAGGCGCGCACGCGCTGTCCGGGTTCATACTCACTGATCAGCGCCCCTCCACTGGCAACGATACGCTCAAAGAGCCCCGCATTCTGCCGGGGCGTCGGCACTTCGAGACAACCCGGCATCACGGCCACCGTCGTATTGCCGCCGTTCAAAGCAACGTCGTGAGCGAGGGCGTCGGCTCCGATCGCGCCCCCGCTTACCACCGCGTACCCCATCGGTGCCAGCGCCTCGACCAATCTGCGGGCAACAGGCCTATCCCGAGGCCGCAGTCCCCGGGTTCCCACCACTGCTACCGCCGGAGCGATCAAAGCGTCAGCGTTTCCATGAGTCCGCACGTAGAGAGGCGGAGCGCGAAGCGCTTCCCAGCCCGGCGGATACTCCTCATCTCCCCTGACAATCAGCGTCCCGGACCAGCTTTCCATCGCCGCCAGTGCATCTGACAGACCAAGAGTCAACGTCTCAAGCCGCCGACAGGCCGCCTCTCGCAGCTCAGCCTGAAGCTGGATATCCAGCTGCGCCCCTTCGCTCCACCAACCCTTGATATCCCCCCCGGCAGAATGAGCAATGAGCTCGATATCGCGCGCATTTAATCCCGCGGCCCACCCCAGAGCAGCACGGGCCCGGCGCTCACCCCACGTCAACTCGCTCCACGTCTCGCGCTCCCGGCTCTGTGCCATATCCCCCTCTCCCCCGATCACACAGGCCACCCCCGGCCGGCATGATCAGTATTAATTTTCATCCTCAACAACTCGGGCCAGAATAATGGTGATGTTATCCGAGCCGCCGTTTTCATTGGCACGATCGACGAGGCGCTGACACAGCACCTCCAGGTCCTCGGTGTCATCGAGCAACTGAACAAGCTCGCGATCCGGGACCATGTCCGACAAACCGTCGGAGCAAAACACGAACATATCACCGGGCTGCATGGTGTGAAAATTCACATCAATCTCAACCTCATCGGTCAATCCGCAGGCCCGAGTGATGACGTTTTTATACGGGAAAAACTCCACGTCCTCTTTGGCCAGAATCCCCATGCGCACATACTCGTTGGCGAGCGAGTGATCATGAGTAACCTGCTCCAGACTTCCCTCACGATAGAGATAGCCCCGCGAGTCCCCGATATGCGCTAAATACACGCCACCTTCGGTGAAATATGCCGAGACGATCGTTGTCCCCATCCCCTCGTAGGCTTCGTCGGACTCCGCGGCCTGAAACACCGCTCTGTTCGCCATCTGCAGCGCTTCGTGAATGCGAAGCTCATCAAGATCTCGCTCCTCATCTCCTTCGCCGACGCTTTCGCCCTGATACCCATTTACGACCTGGGGCATCGTCTCACGGTAGTACTCGACGATAGCCTTGATCGCCATCGCACTCGCGACCTCACCAGAGCGGTGACCGCCCATCCCGTCGGCTACGATACAAAGGGCCTCCTCTCCATCAGAGAGGTAAAAATCGTCTTCATTATGCTCACGTGAGCAGCCGACGTCGGTGATCCCGGCACAGATTAGCTTCATCTACCTTCCTTCATCTTCGCCTCGCGATACTGGCGGCATCCGGGGCCTTCCCGTCACCTTGTTCAGCTTCGTCTGGCGAACCTCGGGGCGCTACCACCCCGGGTCGTCATCGCGCTAAACGCTCGCCACGGCTGACTTCTTTCAAACCGTAAAACCTGTTGTACGGCCTGTGAAGCCTCGTGGCAACTTTCCCGCGACACTTCTTTACCTCAATTTCCCACGCGCACTTCACCGGTGAACGTTGCGGTAAAGGGCGAGGACTGACCGCCGTCGCTGCTCTGCACCACTCCCTCGAAGAGTCCGTCTTCGATGCGATCGACCATGCCGTCGCTGGTCTCTTCGATAAGTTTGCCCTCCCCTCCCAACTGAAGCCCCATATCAAACTCCAGACCGCTGATCATCACATCCGCAAAGCTGAAGATTGTAGAGACTGCACTGTCGCAGAAATTAGCAACCGTGCTCTCCTGAAGACAATAGCCCAGCACACAAACCTCTCCGTCGGGAATGATGCTGGCAGCCAGGCCATCACAGCCAATCCAATAAGCAAAGGCCTCCGACATCGAGTGCGCATTCCCATCCGTCAGGCGAGGCAAAATCACATCATTAAGCACGTAGATGATCAGCCTTCCGTAGCGCAGGCTGACCGGGTGGCGATTAATCTGGAGTTGATCGTACGCCACGACCTGTCCGGTCCAGTTAGAACTAAGCAGCCCCAGCCCGGCAAACTGCCCGTCGGCATCAGGCACCAACTCAATCGCGCCACAGTCAGCCGGAGCATTGTCCGCACAGTCCCAGCGCCAGTACAGCGTCAAGCCCGTCCAGTTATCCTGCCCTCGAAATTCGAAGTTTGAGTTAAGTTTTCCAATCGAGAGTTCGCTGTGCACCTGCAGGTTCGCGACAACATCTCGCAGATCGCGACCGGCATCGCGAATCTGTCGCAGCACGGCGTTGTCTTCGATGAACGTGTTGATCATGTTCTGGAAGGCTTGATCCAGATTCGTCAGATCCAGGAACGTGTCGACTGTACCGCTGATGAGTCCTCCAACGAGACTTCGGATCAACGCAATAATCTCGTCGTAAATCGCCTGACCAGGATTATCAAACACGTTGAGCACGCGCATAATCACTGACCCTACTGAACCGCTCTCCGCAATGGCCTCGGTGAAGTCCCAGAAACTCACAACGTCATAGCGACCAACCGGGATCAGGGGAACGAGCTGCAGCAACACCTCAACGTCAGTCACAGTATCGGCACTGACATTCACCTGATTCACGCACCCGCCAGCCGCGATCTGACCACGCTCGCCACGAGCCACGGCCGTAACGACGTAGGGATGACGAGTCCCTAACCCGTCAAAGGAAATGGACTCCCCTTCGAAGTCGACCTGCCCCTCCACAAGCGGCGTAATGCCCTGTTGACCGTAAGGGTTGAAATAGTCGCAATTGAGCACGTCCTGGCGATAGACGCGCACGTCTATATTCCCCAGGCGCATGATCGTCGGTGCGCTATTCTCCACCCGAACTTGAAGCCCTCCGGACGCGACCGGGGTCGACTCCAGGCTGAACTCCACGGCATTGGCATATTCATGGTCGACACGCACCGTCCATTGCCCGGGCTCCACCCCGAAATAGGCCTGCACCATCGCCGCGCCACTTTCGTCGGTCATGCTCGACCGAGCCTGCAGCTGCGGACGCGTAGCCTCATCCCCTAAAACCTCAAAGGCTACCTGCTGCTGCCCCGCGGGCTCTCCAGAGAAGCGATCGTAGAGATAAATCTTCACCTCCACAGCCCCTGTCACCTCTCCCCACAGCCTCGACTCTCCGGCGGGCACCATAAAGTAGCGATCGCTAGCACGCGGGCCTGTGCCATCGCCTCCCCCTTCGCCTGCAGACAGCCCGGGCTCGCCACACCCCGCCCCCAGCACCACCCAGAGTCCCACCAACAACAGGCTTACCCAGCGTCGTGACACGTTCATCTAGAGCTCCCTCGACTGGATACGTCGTGGATTAGAATAGAAGTCATTTCAATCAGATAGAATGGCCTCACAAGTTAACACTCCACACGTAAAAAATCAACGTCGCCTCCTCAATCAGCACGCACAAAAAAAGCCCACCTGCATATGCAGGTGGGCTTTTTTTGTGTGCTTTCGCAACTACTGAAGTACGGCCTTACTCAAAGGACTGCTCGTCAGGCGCAAGCACGCTGATGCCAACGAACGTGCCGATTGCCACCAGACTGACTCCCGCGATCGTTGCCACAGTCTTCCAGGTGCTAAATTCCCGCACCTCGGCGCCGGCCACGTTATCGAGCTCAATAAGCAAATCATATTCGGGGGACACGAGCTGAACGTCGTCCATCACGAAATTAAACGGAGTCACACGCTCGCGGGTGCCATCGGTGGTCAACACGCTGAGCGCGTTGACTGTCGAAACCGGCACCACGACGCAATTGGGGTCTTGAGCCCCTGCATCCGTTGCCGTCGCTTCAGCATTCGGCTCGGCATCCACCTGAGCCAATGCCTCACCATCCATCCCTTCCAGCGAGGCCTGTCCCGTTGGCTGACAGTCCGCCAAAACCTCGACCACCTCGACCGGCTCAACCGAGCTTTCCAGCTTGGCCAACTCCTGGTTGCTGATGGTGTAGGTGTTGTAACAAGCCATCTGGCTGAGCGAGGCCAGCGCTACCAGCGCGATGCCTTTGTGGGTCCGAAGAAACATTTACTCCCTCATGTTCGTATGCCAGAATCCGCCGCACTATGGCGGCGATTCATCAGGCCGCTGATCCTAAAGTACACCCTTAGACAAGCGCAACTTAAAATGAATCGACGCTCACGACAACCCTCTGCCGCCTCTTGGCGATGGGCACTGCTCTTCTTTGTTTGCGCCTTGCTCCTGAGCCCCCCGACGCTCGCCAGCGAGGAGGCTTCCGAGGAACGCCCCTTTAACGGATCATTTTCTGAATGGAGCCTGCGCGGCTCTCTGGGAAGCGCTGCGCCGACGCTAAGTGAAGGCCTGGGCGGAGAACTAGCCTTCCGCACTTCGTTTCCCCTCTACCTGGGGGATACCCGCCTCTCCTACCGGTATACACGCCTCGGGCCCCAGATTCCTCGCCCCGTTCATGCGCTGCATCTGGGGGTTAACCTGCACCCCTTCTACCTTGCTCTGCTCTCCGAAGGGCTAGTGAGCCATGTCCTGGCCTCACTCCACCTGGAACTTGGCCTGGGCCCACAACTGGCAAGAGCCGATGACGAGACGCGGCTCGGCTTCGCCGGCAGCGTCGGAGCAGGTTTTGACATCCCACTGTCGCGGGCCAACCGCGGTCGGGGCCTCTGGCTTAGCACAACCTACCGTAGGACCTGGACCACGCTGCGCCTGGCTCCCGGGCTACCCCGTGCGCACGAACACGCCGCTCTCCTGGGCCTGAGCTGGCGCACCAACGGCGTCATCTTCTAGCTCGAGACAAACGCTCCCCGTTGCTCCTACCCCCCACTCTTCCTCGCCGCCGAGCCTTCTATGACTTCTGCGCGCCTTCATCCTATGTTTCTGGCCGTGACCTCATGCGTTGGAGCCTTCTTCAGCCCCACAGCCTCCGCACAGGACATCATCGATCAAAACCTCCCGGCGGTCGCGTGCACCGCGCCCTCATGTGAGGCGGCTTTTGCAGCCCTTGCGAATAACGACCATGCGCAGGCCGCCCGCCACTTCGTCGACTACGCCGAAACCTTCTCCTCGGGCCCAGAGCGTCAGCCCTGGCAGGTCAAAGCCGCCTACGCCTATGAGCGGGCAGGCCTTTGGAAAGAAGCCACTCGACACTACGCGCAGGCCGCCCGCGCGGGCGGTGAACTCCAGAACTACCTCTGGACCCAGGCCGCTCGCGCCCAGGCCCAGGTGAGCCTGGATGACCCCATTATTGACGAGATTCTTGCCAGTGGTGCTCTCGCAAAAGGCTACGAAGAAGGCGCGCTCACGCTGGCGCGCATCGAAGCCGCTCGCGCCCAGAGTCCCTCCCCGGAAACCACCGCCGCGATGCTAACTTCCGGCCCGACCGACGAAGCCTGTTCCTGGCTCCTCGACCTGCTGGTCCGCGCCGACGCCACCCCAAGCGTTGCGGAACTGACCAATCGGGCCTACGCGGTCTGCATCGCCCCAGAATATGATGCTCAGTTCGCGCGACTCACCTTCACCCCCTCGCCAGATTCCCGACGCGAGCGTGCCGACCGGCTCTTCTCGGCGGTACGCTTCCAGGATGCCCGTACACAACTTGACGCGCTGGACCTCGATGCGCTCTCCCCAGTCGACCAGTGCAAGGCGCGCTTTCGTCAGGCGCGCACCCTCTTTCGCCTGAAGCAGGCCGGCCGAGCCGAAGAACTCTACCGCAAGGTCGTCGATGAATGCGTAGCCCCGGAAAACGAGGACGAACGGGTACGTTCGCTCTATGCGGTGGGGAACCGCAACTACCATCGCGGTCGCCTGGAGGCAGCAGAAGCGTTCTTCAACCAACTCCTCAACGACTACCCCGCACGCTCCCATGCTGATGATGCGCTATTTTACCTGGCCCGCATTGCGCGTAAGCGCGAAAACCCTCAACAAGAACTTAACCTTTTAAAGCGAGCGCTCTCCGACTACCCCACCGGAGACATGGTTCACGAGCTGGTCTGGGAGGTGCATGAAGCGTTGTACCGCAGTGGCAACTACAGCGAGTTTATTGATCGCGTTACCTCCCTGCCGCTCCCCGAGCACGATGCGCAATACTTCAGCCAGGGCCGCCTGGAGTACTTCGTCGGCCAGGCCTATCGTCACCTTGGCCGCATCGCCCAGGCCGAACGCTACCTGCAGCGCGCCTGGGTAAAGTATCCCTTTAGCTTCTACGGCTACCTCTCACACCTGCGCCTGCTGGAGTTGGACCTCACCCCGGAGCCGCTCTCACCATCGGCCAATGACACCCGGGTAGATTGGTTTCAGGGGGAGTTTGCGACCTCCGGCGCCGGCGTGCTGGCGCGCGCGGGCCATTTCGAGGGCGCCTGCGACTACGAGCGGGCGCGCCAGCACAACGCTTCCCCCACCGAAACCGAACGCTGGCGCCTGGCTGCGCTCTGCCACCGCGCGGAGCGCTTTCCGTTGAGCCATAACATCGCCCGACGGACCATCCCCGGCCGCCCCTGGGCTCTCCCCCGCCAGGGGCGAGTCGCGCGCTGGCAGGTCGCCTGGCCGAACCCCTTCGTCGACCTCATCGTCCAGGCCGTCGACGCCGAACGCGCTCAAGCGCCATCGGTCGATGTACACCCGGGATTTCCCGCCTCCATCATGCGCGAGGAATCCAGCTTCATTGAAGATGTCATCTCGTGGGCCGGTGCTCACGGACTCATGCAACTAATGCCGGCTACCGCCCTCGATCATGACAACGACATTGAGGGGAACGCCACCCCCGAGCGCCTGCTCCACGCCGAGGTCAACATCCGCGTAGGTGTCGATCACATCTTCACCCTGGCCTCGCGTTTTGAGGGGCACCCGGTCCTGATGGCAGCGTCGTACAACGCCGGTGCAGGCCGCATCAACGGTTGGCTGCGCCGCCAGCCCAACGACGAAATTGCCCTCTGGGTCGAAGATATCCCCTTCCTGGAAACCCGCGACTACTCCAAGCGCGTCGTCGGCACCTACGCCGCGTATCAGTGGATGCAGGGCCAACGTGAACTCGATCCGCGTATCGCCAAACCGGCACGCTGAACGGGAATCGGGGCCGCCATCAAAAGACCTGGCCGGCCCCGAAACTTAACCCCGGCCCATCAGCACCGCCCAGCGGAAGCGCATAGTCGATGCGAACGATCAATCCGTAGATCTTTGGCGAGAGCAGCCTCAGCCCCACTCCGGTGGTGAACGCCGTGGTCCCGAAAATCTGATAGGGATACGGAGTCACACCGACCGCATCCACAAACGCCACGTGCTGCAACACCAGCCAACGATGATCGAGCGAGGGGATGCGGTACTCCGCATTAAAGAGCCAGTAGTTTTTTCCACGGTAGCGCATGCTTACCGTCCCCCGCAGCCCGTTCAGCCCGCCGGCGTTGAACTGAAGATGCTCGGCTTCGACGTTGCTAAACCCCATGATCGCGCGCACACCAAGATTGGCTTGCCAGGGCAATTTCCAGAACTTGAGCAAGCTCATCTCAAGCCGGCTGGACCCCGTCGGCTCACCCCCGAAATGAAAGCTCTGATTGAACCTCAGCGTGTAGAGCGTGCCCTCGCGCAAATAACTGTCGCGATTGATGCGCCCCAGTGACGTGGATGTCCCCAGGGTCAGCGTCTGCATCTCCGAGGGCAGCCCGCCGCGCTCTTCCTGGCGAATACGTCGCGACTCCTCGGTCCGCTGATAGCTGAATGTATCATCTGAAAAAGAGAGGTATAACCCGGAGGTCAGCCAGCGCCGCCATTCTCTCTCCAGCGAACTCCCGAAATAGCGCCTCGATACCGCATAGCCCCCTTTAAGATCGCCGGCGATGTCGTAGACCGATTCGACCCGGTTCCTTAGCGAGCCCTCCACAAAGAGCGCCTGGCGCTGAGAGAGAAAACGCGGATCGCGAAACCAGATCGAGTACGAGTTCACCCCGGCCAACCTGTGAAAACTACCTCCCAGCTGGAGGTAACTCCCAAAGAGGTTGGCGTCCTGCAAGCCCAGCAGAAGCTCCACATCATCGCCCCCGCGGCCGAACCGAATGGAGGGCAACAAGGTCCAGCGCTCATCGACACGCACGCGCAGCAGCCGCCCTGACTCTACCGTCGCCACCGGCGCACCCACCGCGGCCACCGTGGTATCCACCACGTCGACGTCCACCGCCCGAAAGAGCCCGGTGTTGCGCAACCGCTGCAGACTCTCATCGAGTTGCGCTTGTTCGATGCGATCGCCTTCCCCAAAAAGCAACTCTTGCTCCACAACCTCCCGGCGCGTACGCAAGAGCCCTTCAACAACGATGGCATCTACCCGATAGGACTCGCCACCGCCCTGAGACTCCTGGGCATTCACGACCCCAGCAACGAGGCTCAGCGCTGTGAACAGCCCCAGCGCGGCGAGCCCTTTAGCGCACACCGCGTTAGTCATGAGCGCGTTCTTCCAGCTCGAACTGAGAGACCTTCCGAATGAGGTTGCGTCGGGAAATGCCCAGGTCCTTTGCCGCCTGAGACTTGTTCCAACCGGCTTTCTGGAGCCCCTCCAGGATCATCTGACGCTCCAGCAACTCGACCGCCTCCGGCAAGTTATACCCCTTCGTATCGAGCACAGGGACCTGCTCGACCTTGCCGACGATCCGTCGACTCAACCACTCCGAACCGATCTCCTCAGCATCGCCGGAGAGGATGACCAGACGCTCAATCTCGTTTTCCATCTCGCGTACATTGCCCGGCCAGGGATAGCTTTCGAGGTAGTCCTGACACTCTGCGCTGAAGCGCTTCACCGCGCGCCCATGGCGTTTGGCCGTCGCACTCAAGAAATGGTTGGCCAGCAGCAGGATATCTTCCCCGCGCTCCCGCAACGCGGGCAATGCCAACTCGATCACCCGGATTCGGTAGTAGAGATCACGGCGAAACTCTCCGCGTTCCACCATGGCCTCCAAGTCGCAGTTCGTCGCGCAGATCACCCGCACATCGACCTTGCGGACCTGGTTGTCGCCGACGCGTAAAAAGGTCCCCTCCTGGAGCACCCTCAACAACTTCGTTTGAAGCATCGGATCCATGTCCCCGATTTCATCCAGGAGCAAGGTCCCGCGATCGGCGGCCTCAAAGAGCCCGGCCCGGTCGCGGTGCGCACCGGAGAACGCCCCCTTCACATGACCGAAGAGTTCGCTGGCGATCAGGTCGCCGGGAATGGCCGCACAGTTCACCGGAATGAACGCTTCGTCGCGGCGCCGACTGTGGCGATGAACCGCGCTCGCCACCAGCTCTTTCCCCGTACCGTTCTCCCCGGTGATAAGGATCGTTGCATTAGTCCGGGCCACCCGCTCAATCTGGCCGAAGAGGTGGGTCATGGGTCCGCTGGCCCCGAGCATCCCGCATAAACGTCGCGCTCCGGGCTGGTAGGTGGGCACCTGCTCCTCCGCCAGCCCATTGGCCATCACCCGGGCAATCCGCTGGCCGAGGCGATCCATCCAACGACGGTCCTCTCGTCCCAGCTGGGGGACGCGCGGCCCCTGACCGCTCTCGATCGCCTCCAGCACGTGATCCGGCAGCACCTTGCGAATCGACTCCAGACTCTGTGCGGCACTCTCGGTATTTACAAACCCGGCACAGACGATCGCGGCCCGCTCCCGTTGAGTGGCGATCGGATAGAGGTGGGCGCAAAACCCGGGCGCGCGCTCCAGAATAACCCGCTCGGTGCCCGCTTCCACCTCCAGACAGGCGTTGCTCCAGGCGCGTACGGTCTGGGCGTAGGTGACCCGATGCTCGGCGCTTCCCCACCGCCCCCGGGTATCGGCAAACACGTCGAACAACGCGGCTTCTCCCCCCGTCGCGTCTCCCAGGTCCACAACCTCTCCCGATGCGCAGACCAACGCCACACGCACCTGAAGGTTCTCTCGCAACAACGTCGCCAACTCCCTCACCGCGACGTTGAGACTCAATGCATTCCAGTCTACGATGCTGCTCATCTCGGCCTTTCGCCTCGGGTGGTGTCACTCACATGGAGTCCAGTTCGCTTCATCTGCGTGACTATAGCAAAGCCCCGGGGGTTGTAGTACCCCGCATTCTCAACCGCCTTCGGCACGCTGGCCTCGCCAACCTTACGCCTCAGAGCTGTTTATGAGCACTTCCTCTTCGGGCTGCGGCCCCCTTGTTGTCATCATCATTGCCATCTTCACGGGAACGCTCGGTTTCATGTCCGGCGCCGGCGGACTCTACCTCTATCTCGCTCAGAGTTCGGACGGGCTGGAGCGACTCAAACTGGGGGATGGCCCCCAGCGTGACGTCAACGGCGCGGCGGAACCCACCGCCAACGGTGAAGACGCCTACGCGATGGTGTACCCGATCCTCGACACGCTGCAGTTTCAGGGCACCATCGATCAGAAGAGCGTCCGCACGCGCATCGCCAACGAACGCACCGCCTTTCAACGCTGCTACCAAAAGGAACTGGAGAAAGAGCCCAACACGCGCGGAGAGCTCTCCCTGCAATTTACGGTCTCGGGCTCCACGGGGGGGGTGATTGCTGCTGTGACCAGGGACAACTACACCGGGAGCGAGGGCCTGGCGGCCTGTGTGACCGACGTCCTCAAAACCTGGAGCTTCCCCGCGCCGAAGACCTCCCAGATCGCCGTCGTGCGCTTCGAAACGCTCTTTCTGCCATTCCGTGCCGAGCAGGGTTAACCGGGCGCCCCCCCCCCCTCAACTACTTACCCAGCAGGTACTTGCGAATGGCCTGGCGGTGCTCCTGGTAGGTTTTTGAGAAGTAATGCCCCCCCTTACCGTCACGACGGGCGACAAAGTATAAAAACTCCAGGTCTTCAGCCGCTTCACTGGGGTTGAGCGCAGCTACGATGGCCTCCTTACCGGGGTTAGCAATCGGCCCCGGTGTGAGGCCGTCGATCACGTAGGTTGAGTAGCGGTTGAGCTTGTCGTGACAGTAGCGCGGATGAGGCACCTCCATGTAGGTGTCCTCGCCATAGACACAGGTCGGGTCGGTCTGCAGGCGCATCCCGCGATCAAGGCGATTGTAAAACACCCGGGCCACCCGGCCCCGTTCGCTGGTCATGCCCGTCTCCCGCTCGACCAGGGACGCCATGATGACGACCTCCCGAAGCCCAAACGCATAGGCGTCCTGGAGCCGGTCAAGGGATTCGCGATGCGACTCCACAAGCGGCTCCACGACCTGCTTCCAGCGTCCGTGCAGCGTCCGGATGACCTGCTCGGCCGATGCCCCCTGATGAAAACGATAGGTGTCGGGGAAGAGATACCCCTCCACGCTTTCTCCCTCGATGCCGAGTTCGGCCAGCAGGGCTTCGTCGCGCGCCTTTTTCAAAAACTCGCTGCGACTGGCTAACCCTACCGCCTCAATGCGATCGGCGATGTGATAGATCGTCCACCCCTCCGGGAAGGTCACCGCGACCTCTTCGGCCAGCCCCCCTCGGCGCAACACCTCGGCGAGCTCCTCGATCGTCATCGGGCCTGCCAGGTGAAAGGTGCCTGCGCGCGCTGTACTGGCCAGCCCGGTCCGCCGGCCCCACATATCGAAATAGCGCTCCGGCTCGACCAACCCGGCGTCGCTCACGCGGGCAACAACCCCCGGCCAGGCCGTCCCTTCGGGAATGACCAGGGTTCGCGTCTCGCCCTCCCCGAGCACCGGGCGCCCGACCACGCTCTGGTAGTGCACGTACACCCCCGCGGTCGCCGCGGCCACAACCACCAGCGTGGCGGCCAATAAAGCCGCCCCCCAACGCCAGATACTGCCCCAGAGGCTCCCCCCCGCCTTGCCTACACGTCGCTTCGATACGCTCATCGGCCTTACCCTCGCTCCGCCTCGATTCTCAAGCGGTCCATATAGCCCTGCAAGATATGGCACGCCGCAATCTGATCGACGGCCTCCTTACGCCGCTGCCTGGAGACGTCGGCCTTAATCAAGCTGCGCTCCGCCGCGCTGGTGGTCAGTCGTTCATCCCACCGCACCACCTCCACCTGGCCGCCGGTGGCGCGCAACGCACGCTCAAACCCTTCCAAAAAGCTACGCACCCGCCCCACCGCGATGCCCTCTCGTCCCTTCATATCCAGCGGCCAGCCCACAACCACAATCGCAGCTTCATAGTGAGCGACAAGTTCCGCCAGCCGTACCGCCCCCTGGCGAACATTGCGCACCTCAATGGTCTCGACAGGCATCGCCATAAGCCCCAGCGGATCGCTGGCTGCCACCCCCACCCGCCGGGTTCCCACATCGACTCCCAGCATTCGATTCGTGCTCATGAGACTTCCTTGTATCGGCGGGTCCCGCCAGCAAATTGGCCGGGTTGTTGACCCTGCTACTGCGGTAGTAAACTTGGGGCCGCGGCGAACCCTTTCCTCGTAGACTCCTCACCACCGCGTTCTCTCCCGGGACTTACCCCATGTTCAACCGACTCGCCACGCTTGTCTTACGCCACCGCCTGGCGGTGGTCATCGCCATGGCCCTGTTCACCCTGGGCAGCCTGGCCCTGGCCCCACGGGTCGGCTTCAACTTCACCCCTCAGCAGCTCTTTGAGGGGCGGGGCGACGATGACCAGTACCGCGAGATCTTTGCCGAGCGTTTTGGCCGCGAAGATAACGTGATCATTGTCCTCGTCGAAGCTCCCGACGTGCTCGCCACGCCGGTGGTCAGCCTTATTCGCGACCTGACCTACGAGCTGCGACGCCTCGACACCATTGAAGACGCCCAGTCACTGGCCACCATCGCCATCCCGCGTCCCGAAAGTTTAAGCTCTGAGCCCTACTTAGGCGACCTCTCCCAGCAACTCGCCAGCGCCCCGCCCCCCTTTCGCGGACCGCCGATCAGCCCGGAGCAAGCCCGGGAGCTGGGCGAGTACGCGCTGGGCGAACCACTGATCGCCGGACGCCTGCTCAGCGCGGATCAAAAAAGCGCCATCGTTGCGGCTCGTATTGATACGGCGATTCAAGACGTCAACGAGCTTCGCGCTATCAACCACCGAGTGGCCGAAACGCTGGCACTCTACGACCTCCCCGAAGGGGTCCGTGCCACCCTGGCCGGGGTACCGCCGCTACGCGTCGAGATTGTCGACAACCTGCGGCGCGAGCAGCTGCTCTTTGTACCGCTTACGGCCCTTGTCTATCTCCTGGTGCTGATCTTTCTCTTTCGCACCCCCAGCGGCGTGCTCCTACCGCTGGGCACCGTGGTCATCGCCCTGCTCTCTACCCTGGCGATGCTGGTGCTCACCAACTATCCGATCAACATTATCAACAACGTGCTGCCAACGCTGATCTTCGTGATCGGCATCTCCGACAGCATCCATATGCTCACCCGCCAGGCCGAAGAGGTCGAGGCCGGGCGCCCTCACTCCGAAGCCATCCGCCAGATGATCCGCCACACCGGCGTGGCCTGCCTGCTGACAACGGGAACCACCGCCGTGGGGTTTCTGAGCCTGTACAGCGCCGAAACTACCATCCTGCGCAACTTCGGATGGCAGGCCGCCACCGGCGTGATGTTGGCCTACCTGGCCACGATGCTCTTTTTACCCGCTGGCCTCACGTTTCTTAAACCCGCGCGTTGCATCCACGGCCACGACACCCCGGTCCCTACCCAGGCTCCGCAACGCCAGATGCCGGCGTTAGAGCGGCTCCTGGTGCGTAGTGGCGACGCCCTGCTCTCGCGCCCCTGGACAGTGCTGACCGTCTCGCTGGTCGCCTGTGGGCTGCTGATCGCTCAGGCATCCCACGTGATCATTGACACGAAGATTCTGGAGGTCTTCTCCCAGAACCACCCCACCTTCCAGAGCACCGTAAAACTCGAGGAGGACTTAAGCGGTATTCTCCCCATCGAGATCAGCCTGGAGTCGCCCGTTCGCGACCGCTTCAAAGATCCGCAAGTCCTGGATCATATCAGCCGCCTTCAGGCATCGCTCCGCGACCACCCGATTGTGCTGAGCACCGAATCACACGTCGACTACCTGCGTGCCGCTCGCGCCGCGATCACCGGCGACCCCACCCAACGCGACGCCGCGCCGGCGTCACTCGCCGAGGTCGAGCAACTCCTGCTCCTTATCTCCGATGCTCCTGACACCCGGACCGGCGTCCATGGCTTTGTGACCGGCGACTTTCGCAACGCCCGCATCCTCCTGCGGGTAAGCGACGCCGGCGCCAAAGCCAATCTCAAGCTCGCGCAAGAGCTCCACACCGAGTTGGAGCGACGCTTCCCCTCGGACTCCAACATCTCGTACCGACTCACCGGCGACGCCTACGTGGCCTCGGCCGCGCTCGATTCCTTTATCCGCGACCTGTTGGTGAGCATTCTGCTGGCCATGGGCATCATCTTCGGGCTGCTGACGGTGGTCTTCCGCTCCTTGAAAATCGGACTGATCAGCCTGATTCCCAACGCGCTCCCCCTCTTAATGACCCTGGGCTACATGGGATGGGCTGGCATCAACATCAACACCACGACCATCATCATCTTTGCCATCAGTCTGGGCATCGCGGTCGATGACTCCATCCACTTCTTCGCCCGCTTTATCGAAGAACTCCCCCAATCCGCGTCCCTCAAAGAAGCCATCCTCAACACCTACTTCGGTGCCGGTCGCGCCATCCTGCTCACGAGCGTGCTCCTGCTCATCGGCCTGAGCGTACTCACGCTGAGCGACTTCGTCCCCACCCAACAATTTGGAATCCTGACCGGGATGACCATCGCCGGCGCACTTGTCGCCGACCTGGTCATCCTCCCGGTCTTGCTTTACCTGGTGCTGGGCCGCTTCCCGCTCAAGGTCCGCCGGCCCTCAACCCCTGGCGAGCGCTCGCTTACTGGGCCTTCGGCTTAATGACCTCAATGCCGTGCATGTAAGGCCGCAGGGCATCGGGCACCGTCACCGAGCCATCCTCGTTCTGGTAGTGCTCGAGAATCGGAATGAGGATGCGCGGGCTGGCTGCCAGCGTGTTGTTGAGCGTGTAGCAGTAGCGCATCTGCCCCTGCTCATCGCGGTAGCGAATGCCACTGCGGCGCGCCTGGTAGTCGTAGAGGCTTGAGCAGCTATGCGTCTCGGAGTAAGTGCCGCGCGAGGGCATCCAGGTCTCGATCTCGTGCTTGAGCACCTGCCCCAGCCCGATCTCCCCAGTGCAGGCCACCGCCACCCGATAGGGCAGCCCCAGACGCTGCATCAACGCCTCGGAGTTACCCAAGAGCTCGTCATGCAGCGCCCGCGACTTCTCGGCATCAGCCTCACAGATAATGACCTGCTCGACCTTGGTGAACTGATGCACGCGATAGACCCCGCGGGTGTCTCTGCCCGCGCTCCCGGCCTCTCGCCTGAAGCACGGAGAGTGGCCACAGTAGCGCCGCGGCAGCGTGTCCCGCTCCAGGATCTCGTCGGCATTAAGGCTGACCAGAATCACTTCGCTGGTGCCGACCAAAAACTTGTCGTCTTTCTCAAGGTGGTAGGTGTCTTCTTTCCCGTAGGGGAAGAACCCGGTGCCGACCATCGCGCTCTCGTTGACCATCAACGGACCGATGATGGGCTCGTAGCCGCGCTCCACCATGATATCCATGGCCAGACGCATCACCGCCATCTCCAGGAGCGCCCCGGCCCCGCGCAGCGCGTAGGAGCGCGCTCCGGCCACCTTAATCGCCCGGTCCTTATCGATGATCCCCAGCAGCTCTCCCAGCTCCTGGTGATCGCGAGGTTCGAACTCAAACGTACGCGGCTCACCCACATGACGGATGACCTCGTTATCGTCATCCGACTCGCCAATCGGCACCTCAGGCAGGGTCACGTTAGGCACCATCAAGAGCAGCCCTTCGTACTCGGCTTGCACCCCGGCGAGTTCTTCTTCGTAACGCGCCAGGTCTTCTTTGAGTTGCTTGCCCTCATCGATCAGCGCCGGACGGTCCTCCTTCGACGCCTTCGGGATGAGCTGCGCGACCTCATTGCGACGAGCCCGAATCTGCTCGGAGGTACTCATGAGATCGCGACGGCGCTCATCAAGCTCCAGCAAGCGATCAATATCGACGTCAAAGCGCTTGTTTTTTGCGGCCTCTTTCACCTCTTCGGCGTGGTCGCGAATGAACTTGATATCCAGCATGGTAAAGGCCTCGTTCGTGCTTAAGAAGAAAGGTCGTACGCGCACAGGATGCGTCAACTCAGGACGGGTCCGCATAGCACACCGAGACGGGCCTTTTCCAGCGCCACCACGCAGCGCACCCCACACCCGGAATCCCACCGCCACCCTCCCGGTTCTTGAACATGAACACCGAGGTGGCGACCGACGCGCCCGGATTTGCGCCTGCACCGCTCCCGATGTTAGGGAGCCGAGGTCCGAATCTGAGTTCCTCTCCACCTTTTGAAACGAGCGAAACCTATGAAATTTTTCATCGACACCGCCGACACCACCGAAATTCGCAATGCCGCCGAGATCGGCATCCTTGACGGGGTGACCACCAACCCCAGCCTGATCGCCAAAAGCGGGCGCGCCTTCAAAGACGTCATTCTGGAGATCTGCGAGCTCGTCGACGGACCGGTCAGCGCCGAAGTCACCGCCACGGATTACGAAGGTATGGTCCGCGAAGGTCGCGAGTTCGCCGGCTGGGCGGAAAATATCGTGGTCAAGATTCCCCTGACGCGCGAAGGCCTCAAAGCCTGCAAAACGCTCACCGACGAAGGCATCGGCGTCAACGTCACCCTGTGCTTCTCCACCAACCAGGCGCTCCTGGCTGCCCGGGCCGGTGCTACCTACATCAGCCCCTTTATCGGGCGCCTCGATGATCTCGGGCAGTCAGGCATGGACCTGATCGAAGAGATCGTGGCCGCCTATGCCAACTACCCCGAAATTCACACCCAGGTACTGGTCGCCTCGATTCGCCACCCTCGCCATGTCAGCGAAGCGGCCCTCCTCGGCGCGCATGTGGCCACGGTGCCCTTTGGCGTGATCGACAAGATGTTCAACCACCCCCTGACTGACATCGGGCTGGAGAAGTTCCTCAAAGACTGGGAGAAGGTCCCCCAGGGCTGACCCCCATATCGGTGTCGAGGGCCCGGCCGTTAAGCCGGGCCCCGACCCACTGAGAGAAGCCGTGCTGCTTAAACTGCTCTTCCTTTTTACCGTCATCCCCCTCATTGAGCTCGCGTTGCTCATTCCGCTGGGCCAACTCATCGGGCTCTGGCCAACCATCGGCCTGGTGGTAGCTACCGGTCTGCTTGGGGCGGTGCTGGGCAAGCTCGAAGGCCTGCGCGCCTGGCACGCCATTCAGGAGGACTTACGCACCGGCAAAATCCCGGCCGACAGCCTGCTTGATGGGCTCGCCGTCTTTGTTGCCGGCGTCTTTTTAATCACCCCCGGCGTGCTCACGGACGTCGTTGGGCTCATGCTGCTCATCCCCCCACTCCGCGCGCCGCTGAAGCGTGCCATTCGCGGCCGCTTCCAACACGCCCTGGAGAGCGGCACATCGTCCTTCTTCATCTCTCAGGGCTCTCAGCACTTCGGCTCCTCGCCCTTCGCGAACGGAGCTGGTCGTTCTCCCTTTGAGCGCGGTGGCGATGTCATCGATGTCACTCCCAATCGTTCGCCAGACTCGACAGACGACGCCTCGGACGCTAGCGTGCCACCGAAGCGCTGAACCTGCGCCGGAGGGAAACCCACCACCGGCCCGCATCTTCGGGCGACGCGCAACTTCTACGACACCTCCGATTCAGCGGCCCCAGCGCGGCCCATTCAGACTGATTAGACGAAGACGACTTATATGCTGATTGATCTTCACGCCAAATCCGACCGCTCGAAAGGCGTTTCCGTCTCGGCGCGCCAGGTGCTTAGCCAGGCCCGCGACGCCGGCCTCGACGCGGTGGCCTTCTGCGAGACGCTTTCCACCGCCGGTAGTAACGGCCTGCTTGACCTGGCGCGCGAGGAGTTCCCCGAACTCACGGTGTTTGTGGGCGTCGAAATCCCCACCGACCGCGGCATCCTCCTGGGCTTTGTGCCTGAGATTGACAGCTTCTACCTGGCCGAGGAGTGGCGTGCGATCACCTACATGACCACGCCCGCCGCCGAAGCTGTCATGCAACTTTTTGAGAAACACAACGGCGTCACGATCGCCGCGCGTCCCTACGATCTTGAGATCCCCTTCAACATGGGCGATCACGTCTTCACCTTTGATCGCCTCAGCGCCGTCGAAGTCTTCAACCCACGCGTGGGAGCCCTCCAGAACAACTTCGCTCTGGAAGCAGCCACCTTCATGGGACTGAACACCGTCGGAGGCTCCGATCCGAGTGACGACGTCAAGAGCGTCGGCCGCTACGCAACGTTCTTCGATGACGAGATTCGCACCCAGCGCCAGCTGGTCGACGCGCTCAAGAGTGCCGAATTCTGGGCCGTCCAGATCGGCGATGTTGAGCAAAAACCGTCCAGCCGCGCCCGGCGCAGCTCCAAAGGCGGCGGACGCCGCGGCGGCTCCGGCGGCGGACGTGGTTCCAAGGGCGGACGCCGGGGCGGCTCCGGTGGCGGACGCGGCTCACGAGGTCCACGCGGGAAGCGCTCCTGAGCCCGACCGACCATCGTCGACCAGCTCGACGCCAGCTGAATAAAAAAGACCGCGCCTGGGCGCGGTCTTTTTTTGATACGACGTCATCGTCTTTAACCCAGCATCGCCTCCAGCCCCTCGCGCGTGGTAAGCGAGCTGCGGCCACCGAGTCCCTCACAGGAGCGCGCGGCCGCGACGTTGGCAAAGGCCAACGTGCGAGCAAGTGGCCACCGATGCAACTCTCCCAGGACCACCCCGGCCAGAAACACATCTCCGGCTCCGGTCACATCAACCTCCCGAATCCGACGAGCCTCCTCCCGTAGAAGCTCCCCGTCGTTATCCATACCCGCCGCGCCTTCCACACCCAGGGTGATGATCGCGCGTCCAGCCCCCCGCTCCACAAGCTCTTTGCAGATGCTGCGTAGCGCCCCCACCCCGCTCAGGTCACTGGCCACGCGCTCCGAACTCACCACCACGTCCGCCAATGACAGCAGCTCTTCGGCAACGTCTCGCGCAACCCCTTTGAGCTCCGCCACCACTCGCACGCCGCGCGCCCTGGCCCTGCGAGCCAAGAGCAGCTGCGCCTGAGGATACGCACCATCGACCAGCAACACATCGATACCGTCGAGCCACGCCTCATTCACGTCATCCACCGCCAGGGGCGCAACGTTCCCGGGCGTCACATACAACCGACGTCCCAACTCCGGATCGAGCATCACCATCGAGAGCTGGCTAATCTGCCCCCGGCGTCGGACTACCTTCGAGGTGTCCACCCCTACCGCCGAAAGCGTACGTTCGATCTGCCGGCCGCGCTCATCATCCCCCACCACTCCCACAAAACGAACGTCTGCGCCCCAACGCGCCAACGCCACGGCTGCAGTCGCGGCGGTCCCGCCCCCCTGCACCGACAAAGTTGAAAGCTCGCGCCGATTCTCACTGCGACGGGTCGGCTCCACCACTCCAATCTGGTCGAGAGTACAGTAGCCAACGGAGAGAACTCGCATCATCACTCCTCAATCAAAATTCTGACATCTTCACTCAAACACATAGCATTGCAGCTATCGATGATAAGTCAGCGCAGTATATACCAAAAGCCACACACACACATGCAACTTCCACAGCATACATTGCCAGGGCGCTTCATACGTCTTAACCTCTCTCCACGCAGACAACCCTACTTCGACACCAGCGCCCCACGTTGACGAGTTCGCCATGGCCACAACCACCTCCCCCCCTTCGCCAGACCACCCGGCACGCCCGGCCCACGCCAGTGAGCTCGATCACCGCCTGAAAGTGCTCCGTGACAACGCCGACGCCTGGGCCCGGCTCCCCCTGACCGAAAAACTCGAGATGGCGCGACGGCTCCTCCGGCGCTCGGTCGATGTCGCCCCCCGACAGGTCGCCGCCGCGACACGCGCCAAACGCATCCCGGAGGGCTCACCGCTGGCCGGAGAAGAATGGCTCGGCGGCCCCGTCGTCATCGCACGCAACCTACGCCTGCTCATCGACACTCTGGAAGCGATCGCCACCCATGGCAAACCCGTCCTGAAACCCGGAGCCGTGCGCACGCGTCGAGACGGCCAGGTAGTCGTCGACGTCTTCCCCCTCAGCACCCTCGACAAACTGATGTACCAGGGGTTCACCGCCGAAGTATGGATGGAGCCCGGCATCACCCCCGAGAACCTGACGGAGCATACTGCCGGGTTCTATGATCAAGATCTGCCCGAGGGACAGGTGGCCCTGGTTCTGGGCGCCGGCAACGTTTCCAGCATTGGCCCCTTAGACGTCGTCTACAAGCTCTTCGCCGAGGGACAAGTCTGCCTCCTCAAAATGAACCCGGTCAACGACTACCTGGGCCCCTTCATCGAAGAGGCCTTTGCCGAATTCATCGAGCGAGGCTTTCTCGCCATGGCCTACGGAGGCGCCGATGTGGGCGCCTATCTCTGCCAACACCCCGGGGTCGACGAGATTCACATCACCGGTAGCGATCGCACCCACGACGCCATCGTCTATGGCACCGGCGCTGAAGGCCAGGCCCGCAAGACCCGCGACGAGCGCCTGATCGACAAGCGTATCACCAGCGAACTCGGCAATGTCAGCCCCATCATCGTCGTTCCGGGCCTTTGGTCGGACAGCGAACTCCAATTCCAGGCCGAAAACGTGGCCACGCAACTCGCCAACAATGGCGGCTTCAATTGCAACGCTGCCCGAGTGCTCATTACTCAGAAGTCCTGGCCCCAGCGCGAGCCCTTCCTCCAGCGCCTGCGTGCCGTACTCTCCAGTATCGAAAAACGCGTGGCCTACTACCCCGGCGCCGAGCAACGTTTCGACTCCTTTGTAAACGCCAATCAAGATCGCGCCGAACTTTTCGGACCGCGCGATGACGGACTCCTCCCCTGGGGACTGATCCCAAACGTACCCGCCGACGACTCCGACAACATCTGCTTTACCACCGAGTCCTTCTGCGGCGTGATGTGCGAAACCTCAATCGCTGCCGATTCGGTCGGAGACTTTCTCAACGCCGCCACCAACTTCTGCAACCAGACGCTCTGGGGCACCCTGAGCGCGGCCATCCTCATCGATCCGCGCACTCAGCGTGCCGAAGCGGCAGCCCTGGAGCAGGCCATCGCCAAGCTCCGCTACGGCAGCGTCGTCATCAACCACTGGCCCGCCATCAGCTATGGCCTGGGAGTTACCCCCTGGGGCGCCTTCCCCGGACACACATACCAGGACATCGGCTCAGGCATCGGCGTGGTGCACAACACCTTCCTCTTTGATCGCCCGCAGAAGAGCGTCGTCCGAGGTCCCTTTAAGTCCTTTCCAAAGCCCCCCTGGTTTGTGACCACCAAAAACACCGCCGCAGTCGCCGAGCAACTTACCCGCTTCGAGCTCAACCCGGGAGCGCTACGCTTTGCCGGCGTTCTTACCCGGGCGCTGCGCGGCTGAGCTGCCTGCACCCTATCTACTCGGCGACCCCAACCAACACCCGCCCCCCCTCGACACGTACCGGATAACGACGTACGTCGTAGCGGGGGTCACTCAAGCAATCGCCCGTGGTGAAATCGAACGCCCAGTCATGCCGCGGGCAGCGAACCTGACAGCCCTCTACCCGCCCCAACCCCAAAAATCCACCGGCATGCGGGCACCGGTTCTCAATGCAGTGAACGTCCTCCCCATCACGAAACAGGGCGAGCCGACGCGCGCCTACAAAAACGATCTTTCCCTCGCCTTCGACCACTTCATCGACACCGGCTACGTCCACAAAACGCACCGCATCCACGACCGGACCTGCCATCTCGCCTCCTTCTCAGGCAACTCAAACCCTAAACCACAACCTTCAAGATCCCCAAAACAACACATGAACAAAACACACGCGTCGCTTCCGGAACTTCAATCTCTGGTCCATGACTGGATCAGCCAATGGGACGAGGGCTACTTCAGCCCCCTCTCCAACCTGGCACGCCTCACGGAAGAACTCGGTGAGTTAGCCAGAGTCGTGAACCATCTCCACGGCGACAAGCCTCCAAAGCGTACCGAGGCTTTGGGTGACGTCGGCGAAGAACTCGCCGACATGCTCTTTGTCATGCTCGCCCTGGCAAACTCGCTGGACGTTGATCTCGAACAAAACCTTAATGCAGTGCTTGAGAAATACAACGTACGCGACGCCCAACGCTTCACGCGCCGCGACGACCACTAGGCCTCGAGGCCCCCTTCTCGCCGCGCGGCGGCCTGACGCTCCTGCTCAGCCACGTCAGCAGCATAAACGAAGTTGCGCACCCGCTCATCCTCACTCTCTGCGATGGTTTGAGGCGGCCCATACGCGATGATCTCCCCCTTATGCAACATCGCGATCACGTCGGCCGTACGAAACGCCGAAGCCATATCGTGACTGATGACGATGCTCGTCACATCGAACTTCTCCTGCACCTCCATGATCATCTCCTCCACGTAGAGCGACATGATCGGGTCCTGACCGGTGGTCGGCTCATCGTAAATCAGCAGCTCGGGCTCCGTAATCAGCGCCCGCGCCAGACTCACCCGCTTCTGCTGACCGCTGGAAATGTCCACCGTACTGGCATCCGCAATCTCGCTGAGCTTTAGCTGCTCCAGGAGCCTGTCAGTCCGCTCTCTGGCCTCCTGGCGGCTGCATACTCGGCGCTCGACCAGCGGAAAGGCCACATTGTCACGTACGCTCATCGAATCGAAGAGCGCCGCGTGCTGAAAGAGCATCCCCACGCGAGTGCGCAACTCGCGCAATTCGCGCTCTCGGAGCGTCGCGAGGTCCTTTCCAAACACCTCCACCTTCCCCCGATCGGCCTTAAGCAACCCCAGGAGGTGCTTCATCATGACGCTCTTACCCGAGCCCGAGCCCCCGATCAGCGTGGTGAGCTTTCCCTTCGGAACCTCAAAATCCACGCCACGCAGCACCTGATTGCTTCCCCAGCCCTTGTGCACCCCCGATAGCCGCACGAGCATCTCCTCGCCATCGGCGCCATCGGCCTCATGAACCTCGATCTGGGACTTGGCCTTGCCCCCGATCAGCTCCTGAACGCGCGCATCGTCGCTCGCCCGAATCTCCTCCGGCGTCCCTACGCTGACGATCTGCCCCTCGGCGAGCACCGCCACCTGATCGGCAATCCGAAAAATCGTGGCCAGGTCATGGCTGATCAACACACTGGTCAGCTCGTACGTCTCGGTGATCTCCTCGATGAGTTTGTCGACAAACTCCATCATCACCGGGTCCAGCCCGGTAGTGGGCTCATCAAAAAGCACCACCTCGGGGTTAGTCACAATAGCCCGCGCCAGACTCACCCGCTTCTTCATCCCTCCGGAAAGCGTCGCGGGATACTGATCCAGCGCATGCCCCAGATCGAGCTCCGTGATGATCTTGGCGGCCAACGCTTCGGCATCCCCTCGGGACATCGTCCCGTGCTCCACCAGCGCAAAGGCCACATTCTCCCGAACCGTCATCGAGTCAAAGAGCGCATAGTTCTGAAACATCGTCCCGATACGCTTGCGCAGCCGATCGAGCTCCTGGTCGCCGAGCTCCGAAACATCCTTGCCGAAAAGACGCACCGTGCCCTTATCCGGACGCAGCAACCCATTCATGTGCTTGATGAGCACGCTCTTTCCCGAGCCCGACGCCCCGATGATGATCGTGATCTTCCCGGGCCAGATCTTCAGGTTGAGCCCGCGCAGTACATGCTCCTCACCAAAGCTCTTATACACGTCCTGCAATTCGATGATGGGCTGGCCTTCGCCCCCCTCCCAACGCCCCTGACCCGGCATCAAGAGGTTCTCTCGCCCCGGCTGCTCAGCGCTCTTCTCACTCATCGCCACACTCGTTCATCCATAAGAGGGCCGATGAAAACTCACATTAAAGAGCAGCCCCACCGCCGCCAACATCGTCAACAGACTACTGCCCCCGTAGCTGAGCATCGGCAGCGTCAACCCGACCACAGGCAACATCCCGGTGACCATCCCCAGGTTGACCACGGTATGCCAGAAAAAGAGCGCCGCCACCCCCACCCCCACCAGAACCCCGTAGCGATCGCGGGCTTTGCGCGACACATTGAGCGCTGCGGCGATAAACGCGAAGTAGAGCCCCAGCAGCAGCAGCATCCCCATAAATCCCCGCTCCTCCCCCCAGTTCGCGGCGATAAAGTCGTTCTCCTGCTCCGGCACAAACCCCTTCTGCACCTGAGTCCCCTCTTCGTGCCCCTTGCCCCAGAGGCGCCCGGAGCCAAACGCGATCATCGACTGACGCACCTGCCAGGACTGCCCGTGGGTGTCCGCGTCCAGGTTCATAAACGAGCTGATGCGGTCGCGCTGGTACTCCTTGAGCCCGAAGGTATAGCCCAGTGGCAAAGCAATGATGCCCGCGATCGCCAATGCCATAAGGCTCTGCCAACGCACTCCTTCAAAGAGGACCATCGCCCCGTAGATCGCCAGAATCACCAGTGACGTACCCAGATCCGGCTGATTAAACACCCAGAACACGCCTGCCAACACCACGGCGGTAGGCGCAACCAGCTCCCGCAACGCGTAGCTCCCCTCTTTATTACGATCATTAAAGTAGCGCGCGGTCACCACGATCACGGCGATCTTCAGCAGCTCAGATGGCTGCATCAGAAACGACCCGAAACTCAACCAACGCTTCGAGCCGTTGAGCACGGTGCCAAAGATCGCCACCGCGATCAGCAGCAAGATCACCGCCCCGTAGCCCACATAGGCCCAGCGCTGAAAGAAGCGGGTACGGATCACCGTGACCACCGCAACGACCCCGGTACCGATCAGGTACCAGAGCGCTTGCGTCAGATGAAAGGACGCCGGCAAGTTAAGCGACGCGTTGCGCAGATTCAAAAGCCCCAGCGCCGCCAGGAGCACGACAACGATCGCCAGCGGCCACTCAATGCGCTCGGCCAGCGACGCGAAGCCGGTTTTCGGTCCCATTCGCATCTATTGCTCCTCGTCCCGGACAGGCTCCTCGGCCTGGGCAGGCTCTTCAATCGGCGGTGCGGAGGGCTCGCGCATCGCCTCGGGAAGCGCCTTCTGACCCACACGCAAACTCAACGCGTCGTAGTCATCATCCCGCGTGAAGTAGCGGTCGTAGATCTCCATCGCCACCGGCGCGGCCTCCTTCCCTCCGGAGCCGGCATGTTCCAGAAAGACGACCAGCACAAGTTCGGGGTTCTCGTAGGGTGCGTAGGCTGCAAACCAGGCGTGATCGCGAAGGCGAATCTCCTTATCGCGGTTTGCTACCCTCACCGCGCCGATCTTTGCCACCTGGGCGGTGCCCGTCTTGCCTGCAACCTGCGTATGAGACAGGCGCACGCGAGACGCCGTGCCAATATCATCCTCCACGCCCATCCACAGCGACTTGCGCAACACCTCCAGGTGTTCCGGCTCAATCCCCAGGGTCTTCCGAACCCGGGGCTCGTACTCAAAGATCGTCTCGCCACCGGCATTTCGAATCTCCTCCACCAGTCGCGGATAGTAGAGGTCGCCTCCGTTGGCGATCGCCGCGTAGGCCAGGGCCATCTGCAACGGGGTGGTCAGCGTATCGCCCTGCCCCAGCACCGAGTTCAGGTCCATCCCCCGGGTGTACCCGTCGGGCCCATGCTGACGATACCATTCGGTATCCGGGATACGCCCGGCCGACTCGTGGTTGATCGGTAGCCCGCTGCGCTCGCCAAACCCAAAGCGCCTGGCAAATTCCGCCATGCGATCCATGCCCATCTCTTCGGCGAGCTGATAAAAGTAGACATCGCAAGACATCGCCATCGAGGTGTACGCGTCGACATCTCCGTGCCCTCCCCACTTGTGGCAGCGCCAGCGCCGCCCCCCGAAGTTATAGTAGCCGGGACAATCCACCTCGTCGTGCGGCTCGTAGATATGGTCGTGCAGCGCCGCCCAGGTCCCCACGATCTTATAGACCGACCCCGGAAAGTAAGCGCTCACCGTCTTATCGAGCATCGGCTTAAAGGGGTCGTTGTCGCTGCGCATCTTCTCCATCGCCGAGAGCCGTCCCGACCAGGCGTTGGGATTAAAATGCGGCTTACTGTAAAGCGCCCGCACCGCCCCATCACGCGGGTCAATCGCGACCACCGCCCCGGCCGCGTACTTTCGCATGGCCTCATCAATGATCACCATCAAATCGGCATCCAGCGTCGAGACAACATCTCGTCCGGCCACCGGCTCAACCCGCTGATACTCCCCGATCAAAAATCTCGTCTGCGACTCCCCCTGCCGGTTCCCCCGGGCATCAACCACCACGCGATCGAGCCCCGGCGAACCATGAAGTACTTCTTCAAAGGCGCGTTCCAGTCCCATACGCCCCACCCGATCGCCGGCGCGATAGCCATAAGGGGCAAGATCACGAAGTTCGCTGCGACCGACCTCCGCGACAAAGCCCACCGCGTGACCCCCAACATGGTGCAAGGGGTAATGGCGGTGCGCCTGAGCTCGCACCTCAATCCCGGGCAGGCGCAGTCGATCTTCCTCCAGCCGGGCCACCTCCAGGCGAGAGATATCCCTACGGATCAGCTGCTCGCCACGGTTCGACTCCACCATGGAGCGAATGCGTGTGAGTTCCCCGTCCGAAAGGTTCATGTACTGCCTTAACAATTCATACGATGTCTCATCCGCATGACGCCGAAAGATATGAGGCACCATATAAACATCAAACGAGGGGCGATTCTCGGCCAGCGCGACCCCGTTGCGATCCAGGATCTTTCCGCGCGGAGCCGAGACCTCCACCTGCCGGATGATGTTCTCCGTGGCGGCTCGATAGTAGCGCTCCCCCTCAACGACCTGGAGCTGCCAGAGGCGCAACGCAATCATGCCAAACGCCAGGAGCACCACCGCAAGCGCCCAACCGTAGCGCTGATCGTACTCCGCCAGTTCGCCGCGACGTCCCCGCTTTGGAAGTTCTCTGATGGCCATTGTACTGCCCTGCCTGCCGACCGCTCACCGCTGGCGTTAAGGTCGAAACTCCAACACGTTACGCCCTCGCCGCGGGTCCATCACCCGGTCCATTCGGGAGAGCAAACGCCCGACGACCAACGTCGCCAGCGCCGTGGAAAAAGCGCTGGCCCACATCTGCCAGCCGATCGATGTCATCACCCGCGCGTTGGACTCCGAGAGCGTGAACACGAGCAACATCATCAGACTGTGACCAAGCGTCGCCAGCGCCGCGACCACCCCGCGGGCGATGCCCCAGGTCGGCTGAACACGGCCCCGCAACAGCTGCATCACGAAAAACACAGCCACCAGCGCGAAGCTGTAGACACCTGGCACCCCGGTCACAAACCACTCCACCGGCCACATCAGCGCCAGCAAAACCACGCCTCCACGTACCAGCGACCGCTCCAGTCCCAAAAACACCACCAGCGCGATCCCGATCTGCGGAACGACCCACTCGCCAACAAGCCCGCCAAGCGCGCCCTGAATCACGAGCAGCAGCCAGGCCATCGCCACAAGCACCAGCGTCGGCATCGCGTCTACTCCGCACCGGTGATGACAAACACCTCTTCCAGCCTGGAAAAGTCCACCGCCGGCGTAACAATCACCTCCTGAAAGAGGCCTCGCCGCGATTCGCTCACCTCGGAGATCGTGCCGACAATGAGCTCCCGGGGAAAGATCCCTCCCATCCCACTGGTCACCATCACATCCCCTGTTTGCAACTCATCGCCCTCCGAGAGGTACGAGACCCGCGCCAGGTAATCGCGCTCGTGGCCCAGTCCCTCGACCACGCCCTGCGCCCGGTTGCGCTGACTTACCGTATCGATACTGCTACGCGGGTCCGAAACCAGCACCACATCCGCGTAGCCTTCGAACACCTGGTGTATCTGTCCCACAACCCCTTGCGCGCTGACCACGGGCATACGCGGCTTTAACTCGGCCTCAGAGCTGATCTGCACCTTGAGCACGCGGAAGTAAGGCGTAATGTCGCGTCCAATAACCCGGGCCGGCACCAGCTGATGCTCGGGACGCCGCGCTTGAAAACCCACCAGCTCGCGTAGCCGGCCGTTTTCCTGAAGCACCCCGATCAGCCGCGTGTTTTCTTCGCGGAGCTGCGCAACTTCTTCACGCAGACGCTCATTTTCCTCGACAACGTCCGCCTGCCCCCAGCCCGACCAGAAGCCGCCAACGCCGATCACTGCTGCAATCTTCGACTGGGTCCAGCCCATCGGCACCGCCGCGAAACGCGCGGGAGCCGACTTCTCATCTCCCAGTGATGCCCCCGCCGACGTCGCGATCATCACCAGGGGCACCACCAGCAATACCAGGGCCACAATCTTGCGGCGATGCTGTTCAAGCAATGCGAGCATTGCACGCACTCACGCTAAGGGAGAGGTATCAAGGCGGCGAGTGGACGAGGTCCGAGGTCTATCAATGCGTATGATCGGCAACCTCGCTGAGCAGCTCCATCTCATCCAGCGCCTGCCCGCTGCCCAAAACAACGGCCGACATCGGATCATCGGCGATCAGCACCGGAAGCCCCGTCTCCTCCCGCAAAAGGATATCGAGGTTCTTCAACAGCGCCCCGCCCCCGGCCAGAACAATGCCTTTGTCGACGATATCAGCGGACAACTCCGGAGGAGTCCGCTCCAGCGCAATGCGCACCGCTTCCACGATGGCATTAATGGGCTCCTGAAGCGCATCGCGAATCTCGTCGGAGTTGACCTCCAACGTCTTCGGAAGACCCGCTACAAGATCGCGCCCCTTGACCTCCATCGTCATCACATCTTCGGTCGGATAGGCCGTGCCGATGGTGCACTTAATCATCTCGGAGGTGCGCTCACCAATGAGCAAGTTGTACTTGCGCTTCATGTGCTGGACGATCGCTTCATCCATCTTATCGCCGCCCACACGTGCGGACTGGGAGTACACGATCCCCGAAAGACTGATCACCGCGACCTCGGTGGTTCCCCCACCGACGTCGACGATCATGTTTCCCGAAGGCTCGGCAATGGGAAGCCCGGCGCCGATGGCCGCAGCCATCGGCTCCTCGATCAAATACACATCGCGGGCACCGGCCTGCAGGGCCGACTCGCGCACCGCACGCTTTTCCACCTCGGTGATCCCGTAAGGTACACAGATAATCACCCGCGGTGAGTAGAGCTTTCGCCGGTGATGCGCGCGCCCCATGAAGTAGCGCAGCATCGCCTCGGTAATCTCGAAGTCGGCGATGACACCGTCCTTCATCGGCCGAATCGCCACGATGCTTCCGGGCGTGCGCCCGAGCATCTCTTTGGCGACTCGTCCCACAGCTTTGACGCGCTTGCTTCCTCGCGCGTCACGCTGCACGGCGACCACCGAGGGCTCGCAACAGACGATGCCCTTGCCTTTGGCGTAGACCAATGTGTTGGCCGTACCCAGATCGATGGCCAGATCATCGCTGAAGAGGCCGAGGAGCTTGTTGAACATGCTGCTTTCCTGTACGTGACGTGCTTCGACGGCAAACTCGCCAACTGCGAGCAGACCTGCTCCCTGATTGGGGCGCTCAAGCAGCCCGTCGACTAACAAAGAAGGTTAAAGCAAGACAAGCGAAAAGACCACGCTCCAACGTTGTGCGCCTGCTTTTCCAAAGCGTACTTACAGGCTGTTACGTCGCGGCGGTGCAAGCCCTGCACGTGCTTGCCATCCTGATCTCGACTCGTTAACATCCCCCGCCTTGAGCCGCCCGGCGGAATTGAACCTATCGTACCAGGCATTGATTCCCCCCTGTCCTGGTTTGCGCACGCCGTCACGGAGACGCGTTGCGCCGTCGGCCCTCGTTAAGAATTGTCGCAGGAGTAACGTCCCCATGCTCGATCAAATGCGCCGCGCCACCAAAAGCGGTTTCTCGTACATTCTCGTCGGTCTGTTGATCGTCGTCTTCGCGGTCTTCTTCGGCGTGCCCACCGACGGCTGCCGCCCGTCCGGCTCGCGCGCGCACCTGGCCACGGTCGGCGGTGAGGAGATCTTCACCGAAGATGTCAACGTGATCTACAACCGCTACTACGGCGCCAACCGCTCCACCACGCTCGACGATACCTTCTACGAGCAGCAGGCCACCGCGCTTAAAGCCGTCCTGGCCACCTACGTCCTGGCCAACCGTGCCGAAGAAGCCGGCCTGCGTGTCAGTGACGAAGAGTTTGCTGCCTACATCACCGACGGCTCACGAAATGTGGAGTTCTTGAGCAGCTACGGCCGCACCGGTGAATTCGATGGCCCCTTCTACGAGCGCTACGTCAAGTTCGGCCTCAGCGTGCCGCTGCAGCGCTACGAGAACTTCAAGCGCCGCGAACTGCTCGCCCGCAAATACATGGCCATGCTCGACATGCAGGTCTCCGCCTCCCCGGCCGAAATCGATGAACTCAACGAACTGCGCAATACCCGGGTGAATCTGGAGCTGGTCAAGTTCAACGAAGAGACGATGGCCCAGGCCCTCGATCTCAGCGATCAGGCCATCGCCGCGTTCATCGCCGCCAATGGCGATCGTATCGCCACGTACTTCAAAGAAAACCGCGCCGACTACGAAACGGATGAGCGCGTTCGCATCCGGCGCATTTACATCACCAAACCCTCCGACGAGACCGAAGACGCCGACGCACTGGCCCGCTTCGAAGACGCGAAGAAGCGCGTGGTGGATTCCGGCGAAGACTTCGCCACCGTCGCCACCGAACTCTCCGAAGACTATGCCAAGAGCCAGGGCGGCCTGATGGACTGGACCACCCCGGAGAACCTGGACAGCGCGATCGCCAAAGCGATCGAAGGCGTCAACGTCGGTGAGGTCCGCGAGGTCGAAACCGACTTCGCCCGCATGCTCATCAAGGTCGAGGAACGCGAAGAAGCCGGCGTTCCCGAGATCACCGAAGTTCAGGACGAAATTGCCCAGACCCTGCTTCGAGAAGATCTGGTCGGAGAGCGTGGCGCGCAGATGGCACAGAAACTTCACGCCCGTGCCCAGGCCGACCAGAGCTCGCTGGAGGAGGCTCTCACGGCGATCCGCGAAGAAGTGGCCCTGCAGGAAGACGCCGCAGAAGAAGCCACCCTCTGGCAGAGCCTCAACGTTGAGAAGACCGGCGAGTTCACCATGGAAGGCCAGCAAATCCCGGCGATGTTCCGTGCACAGCTCGCGGGCATGAACTTCGGACGCAGCTGGGACGAAATTCCCCGGCTCGGCAAGAACTCCGAGCTGATGATCGAAGTCTTCAACCTGACCGAAGCCGCCCCGCTGCTGCCGCGCGTTGCGAAGATTGACAACACTCTGGCCGTGATTCGTCTCAGCGAGCGCAAGGATGCCGGCGAACTCACCGCGGAAGAGCGCACGGAGCTCGAAGGCGAGATCCGCGCCGAGAAAGTCGCCGAGTTCCTGGGCCCCTGGCGTTTCCTCTTTGTTAACCCGCTGGAAGCTCCCGGCCACTTCGTGGACAGCGCTCTTACCGAAGCGCTCGAAGACGGCACGATCAAACTTCATGAAAAGAACAGCCCGGCAGCTGAGAAGGTCAAATCGATGATCACCGGCGACGATCCCCTCGCCGACCTGGTCGGCATGACCGAGTAACTGGTGCCAGATGCTTGAAAAAAGCCCCCGATTTCAGTCGGGGGCTTTTTTTTGCCATCCACCTCGCCCTACTGACCCGCGATGGCGACCTGGTGGAGCCCCCCCCCGGTCGGAAACACCCACCTGACCTCCTGAGGCGCCCCGTGAGCCCACGCCGCATACCATACGCAGGTAGAGCCACATTCGCCCCTCCTTGGCTTCTCCGTGCCGATCTGTTCCACTTCCCCTGAGAACTCCCAGGCACCTCTGACGCACGCTCCGGTCGGTCGCATCCAGAACACCCTCAGACGCTCGCAGCGTCGCCACCATACGTGTTCTTAGGCATCCCCTTCCCCATCCCAGAATGTGGCCTGTCCTACAGTCGACCGACCCTCGCCCCCGAATCAAAACCACCCCAAACGCAAAAAGGCCCCGAAGCGTTAGCTTCGGGGCCTTTGAGAGCGGGAGACGGGATTTGAACCCGCGACTTCAACCTTGGCAAGGTTGCACTCTACCACTGAGTTACTCCCGCTTAGGAGTCAGTTGCCACCTCGGCGACAACGAGATGGGTTATAGGCCTGAGGACCGAACCTGTCAACAGCTTTCACGCAAAAAACGAACAAAAATATGAAGCCTGCCAGCTCAGCGAAAACGACAAACAAAAAGCCCCGAAGCGTTAGCTTCGGGGCTTTTGAGAGCGGGAGACGGGATTTGAACCCGCGACTTCAACCTTGGCAAGGTTGCACTCTACCACTGAGTTACTCCCGCTTAGGAGTCAGTTGCCACCTCGGCGACAACGAGATGGAATGTATGCCAGTGTAGGTGAGCCGTCAAGAGCTTTTTTGCCACCGCGCTAAAATAAATGGCGTCTGGTCAGTAAGCCACCTCGTCCCAGGACTCATCCTCAGGCATGACTTCACCCTCTTCGTAGTACTCTTCGTCCAACAAGTCCTCGTCGCCAAAGTACTCGGCTTCGTCTTCGAGAAACGCCTCCTCCTCTTCCAAGAAGTTGGCCTTCCGTCGCTGCTGAATCGGAGCATCCGTTTGGCCGTACTTTTCTCTAAGGCGTTGCTGAAGCCCTTCCCCGAGACGAACCCCTGGAGCAACCTCAACTCGACCGATCCCCTCTCGGCTTGGAACCATCAAGCGCGAGTTGATTGCGTCACGTACCCGCGCACGCCGTTCAAACTCGTACTCCGACTCATCAATGGCCTGGACCATTTTCTTAGCGCGAATCTCGGCCTCAATCTTCGACATCGGTTCCCCGCTGGAATCCGCAATGATTCTCTTGCCGTCGATCTCTTTGCCAATCACATCCACTTCCGAAATGCGCCAGTCTGGCTCTTCAGGCTCATCATAGACCGTCTCGGCCTCTTTGGCGCTCTTCGCTCCGATGCGAACCTCGGGCCTTGGCGATGCTTTCGGCGCAGCAGGCGCGCCACTACCTCCGTACGCCCGAAACGAAGGAACCTCGTCGAGCACCACGTCGGCCGGCTCATCGGCCTCTCCGGAAAGCGCCATACCGATAGCAACTGCGGCGCCAATCCCCACCACTCCCACAATGCCCAGGGCGATGAGCCCACGCCCCCTGGACTCACCCGCGCTTGCAGTTGAACCCCTGGCGGCTCCAGCGGCTGTTCCCATAGGTGGCGCAGCCTCGTCGACAACGAGTTCAAAAGCGCCATCGTCTAACTGGTGGCTTTCAACTGAGGCCTGACGTCCAGTCGTGGGTGTGTTTTTTCGCATAGGTCTTACTCCAGCCCTTGAGGGCGATCGTGCTGGCCGAACTCAACAGGTGCATTCTAAACGGCTTACCACCATAACAAAAGCCAGCGAGGAATGCCTCGCTGGCTTTTGTCATCGGCCACTTCCCGACGCTAGGGGCTCAAGCCCGCTGAGCGCTTCTCAGCTCGGGATATGACGCCTTACTTGGCTTCTTCGAACTCGGCATCAATGACATCATCATCGTCATCGCCGCCCTTGCCCGAGGTATCCGCACCACCCTCACCACCCGGAGCCTCTCCGGTGGCCTGGTACATCGTCTCAGCAGCCTTGTGCATCAACTTTTCAAGCTCTTCGATGCCCGCGCTAATGCCCGCATCATCATAGGCATCCACGGCTTTGCGGAGCGTCTCGACCTTGCCTTCGATCTCCGACTTGGCGCCAGCGTCAAGTTTATCACCAAACTCGCCAAGCGTCTTCTCAGCGGAGTGGATCATCGCCTCGGCCTTATTGCGACGCTCAGCCTGCTCGCGCTTGAGCTTATCACCCTCACGGTGTTCTTCGGCCTCTCGCACCAACTTCTCGACTTCGTCATCGGCCAGACCGCTGGAAGATTCGATGCGAATCTTCTGCTCCTTGCCGGTGGCTTTATCCTTGGCCGAGACGTGCACGATACCGTTGGCGTCGATATCGAAGACAACCTCAATCTGCGGTACCCCCTGCGGCGCCGGCGGAATCCCATCAAGGTTGAACTTGCCCAGCGTACGGTTATCACCGGACATGGGGCGCTCACCCTGAAGCACGTGGACCGTTACCGAGGTCTGATTATCCGTCGCCGTGCTGAAGACTTCGCTGCGCTTGGTCGGAATCGTCGTGTTACGCGGGATAAGCGTGGTCATCACGCCCCCCTTAGTTTCGATTCCCAACGAAAGCGGCGTGACATCAAGCAGAAGCATGTCACTGACGTCTCCGCTGAGAACGCCGGCCTGCACCGCGGCCCCCAGGGCAACAACTTCGTCCGGGTTGACGCCCTTATGAGGCTCCTTCCCAAAGAAGTCCGCGACTTTCTTCTGAACCAGCGGGATGCGCGTGGAGCCACCGACGAGAATGACCTCATCAATATCGCTGGCTTTGAGGTTGCGATCCTCAAGCGCCTTACGGCAGGGCTCCAGCGTGCGTGCGATAATCGGCTCGATCATCGCCTCGAGCTTCGCCCGGCTCAACTTAATATTGAGGTGCTTCGGACCGCTCTGATCTGCCGTGAGGAAAGGCAGGTTGATATCGGTCTCCAGCACGCTGGAGAGGTCGATCTTGGCCTTCTCGGCGGCTTCTTTCAGCCGCTGCAGGACCATCTTGTCGCCGGAGACATCGATGCCGGTGTCTTTTTTGAACTCCGAGATCAACCAGTCGATGATCTCCTGGTCGACGTCATCGCCACCCAGATGGGTGTCGCCGTTGGTGCTCTTGACCTCAATGACATCTTCGCCAACTTCCAGAATGGAGATATCGAAGGTACCACCGCCGAAGTCGTACACCGCGATGAGCTCTTCTTCGGTCTTCTCCAGTCCGTAGGCCAGCGCAGCGGCGGTCGGCTCGTTGACAATACGCTTGACCTCCAAGCCAGCGATGCGCCCGGCATCTTTGGTGGCCTGACGCTGAGCGTCGTTGAAGTACGCAGGCACCGTGATAACGGCCTCGGTCACCGGCTCGCCAAGATAGTTCTCAGCCGCTTCTTTGAGCTTCATCAAGATCTTGGAAGAGAGCTCCGGAGGGCTGTACTTCTTGCCGCGCAGCTCAATGTGAGCATCGCCATTGTCCGAGGAGACCACCTTGTAGGGGACACGATCCGTCTCGTTTTTCAGCTCGTTGAACTTCAGCCCCATAAAGCGCTTGACCGAGAAGATCGTATTTTCCGGGTTCGTGATGGCCTGGTTTTTGGCCACGCGCCCCACTAACACGTCTCCCTTCTCGTCATACGCCACGACCGAAGGCGTGGTGCGAGCACCCTCCTGATTGGCGATCACTTTGGGCTCTTTGCCCTCCATCACAGCGACCACCGAGTTGGTCGTACCAAGGTCAATTCCGATCATCTTGCCCATTTTGGTCTCTCCTTGCTGATTCAATAGAACCCCGGGGCCGAACCGACAAACGCCGCATCCCTTGCGGGTCATCGACCTGTTCGGCCCTCTTCATCTGTCAGCGGCAATCCTAGACACCTTCCAGTAATCACCAAACGTTTTTTCAGCATTCCTGCTCAACCCTCACCACCACCGCCGCCGGAAGGGTTCGACGAGGTGGACGATGAGCCTGAATAGTCCTGCGCGTACCATCCTCCTCCCTTGAGTTGAAAGGAGTTTGCCGAGATTTTCCGGCTCACCTGGGGCGCACCGCAACTGGGGCACACTTCCGGATCGGGATCGGAGAAGCGCTGGATTTCTTCGAAAACATGATCGCAGCTGGCACAACGGTACTCGTAGATTGGCATGAGCTCTTTACCTCCTGATGGCTCAGGCTTGCGTAACATTTCGGGCCCATACGCGATACACGCAGGGCCTGAAGGCACGCCACTGTCTGGTTTAAGATGACCCGTATTCAGGGGGCTTTCCCCCCGATACGCGGAGCGTGGGCACGCGCAGCCGGGCCAAATCGCGCCCAACTTATACACGCCCCCTTTAGCGTCAAGCAGCGAATCCATCATCCCTGGCTGCGCCATTTGGCCGCGGCCAGGCTCCTCAATGAAGCAGCGGCGAAGCCAGTGCCAACCAGACGCGCTCGCTGGCAATGACCAGCACCGGCAGCGCCAGGCGCGCATAAAAGATTGCCAGTCCAAAAAAGACCGCACTAAAAACCGCCTTACTGCCCTCCATCCAGCCACCGGCGCGCGGCAGCTTTTGAATCAGCCCCGAAAAGGTGCCCAGCACTAAAAAGAGCAGTCCCAGCCCCAGCGCAAACGCCGAGAGCAGCGACCACCCCAACACCAGGTCGCCCTGCTGCGCAACATACACCAGGATTCCGGCAACCACCGGACCGATACAGGGAGCGGCGATGGCGCCGGCAACCAGTCCCATCACGAACGCGCCGGCAAAACCGGCCCCGCCGGCCTGTCCCAGCCGCGTCTGAAGCCCGCCGGGCAAGCGCATATCCCAGGCGCCCAACGTTCCCAATCCCAACGCGACGAAGAGCCCGGCGATGCCCAGCTGCACCATCGGATGCTGTAAGAACCCACCGAATACCGTGCCCAGACTGGCCGCAATCACCCCCAGTGCGGAGTAGGTCAAAACAATGCCCGAAACATAGGTCAGACTGAGCAAAAATGCCTCGCGACGACTGGCGGCCTGACGAGCACCAAACACCCCGATGGTAATGGGGATCAGGGGGTATACACAGGGAGCAAAACTCGAGAGGATACCGGCACCAAAGACCAGCAAGAAGACCGCCCAGAGGCCGCGCTCATCCAGGGTGCTCTGCAGCCAACCTTCACTCTGGGCATCCTGCCCTTCCAGCGCCGCGTCGAGCCTGGCGAGAAACTCGTCGACGCTGAGCTTGCCCTCGAAGCTGGCACCTCGCAGATAGGTTCCATCGGCCCCCTCAAAGGCCACACGCGGCAGTCCCGAAACCTCAAAACGTTCGATCGCCGCGATAGTCTCCGCATCGCCGGCGTCGTAATCGATCTTGAGTGCGACAATCTCCTGCTCCAGGCGCTGGCGCACACTGGGATGTTCAAACACTTCCCGCTCCAGCTCTCCACAGGCCAGACACCAGTCGGCGGTGAAGTCGATCATCAGGGGCACACCGCGCTCCTGTGCCAGCTCACGTGCTTCGGTGTACGAACTCATCCATACGACCCGCTCGCCACCCGGAGGGGGCTCGGTAGCGCCGAAGAGGACGCCGTAGAACCCCACGCCGGCGAGCAAAACCCCGACGACTCGCCAGAGCTTTGCGCGCGAGGAAAGCTCAAACCAGGCTCCTCTCAGCGTCATCAGCGCCAGCCCGCCGGCCACCAACACAACACCGGCCAAAAGCATCGGCCAGCGTGGCGCGGGTTCGCCAGACGATGACGCCCAGGCCAGCGAAGGCGTCGTAGCGACGACCATCAGACTAATTAGCGCAACTACCCCTGACCAGGTCATGGCCTTAGGTTTTGAACACATCACCTACCTCTCACGTCGACTCATTCTGTCGGCAGTCTCGCGACCGCCGAGTGCGCATGCTATCAAGGGGCACACTGGCCGAACCTAGAGCAGAAATCTTATGAGTCACAAGCTATTCCAACGAACTCTGTTGATGTTGATGGTGGGCGGCGCCGCGCTCAGCCTGCCCGCGGCATCGAGCTTCGCCGAAAGCCCATCCTTTGCACGCCCGATGGCACGCCCCTGGCTGGGCATCATTCTGGGATCCAGCGATGGCACTGGCGTTTTGGTCAATGAGGTACTGCGTACCTCGCCAGCCGACGACGCGAACCTCCAGCCGGGCGATCGTGTGGTGGCCGTCGATGGGGAGCCGGTTCGCACGGCGGGCAAACTTCAGGCCCTGATCCGCGGCAAACGCCTGAACCAGAGCGTGGATCTCAGCGTGCAGCGAGGAGAGGCGACCCTCACGCGCACCCTGACCTTGCGCGCGTCACCGGAGCCGGACGAGGTTGCTCGCCGTCACCTGGTAGGCGCTCCCGCCCCGACCTTTGCGCTGAGCAGCGTCGATGGCGAGTCGATGACCCCCGATGCCCTGAAGGGGACGGCCTACATCGTGGACTTCTGGGCCACCTGGTGTCAGGCCTGCAAACTTGGTGAGCCTCGCATTGCCGCACTCAACGAACGTTTTGGGGACCGGCTTCAGGTCATCACGGTAAGCGATGAGGAGGCCGAGGTCGTGCGGGCCTTCTTTGCCGATGGCCCCTCCCGTCACGCACCGGTGTACCTGGATCATGAGCGCACGTTGACCGAGGCCTACCTCGTCCGAGCGCTCCCGACGTATGCCCTGGTGAGCGCCGAGGGCCAGGTCGTGGAGCTTGCCTTTGGCAACGACCAGCTCGATCGCCTGCAAGCCGCCATTGAGCGCATCCTCCCGGAGGCGCCCTCCCCCTCTCCAGCGGATTAACGCCTGCTTCGGTCGCGCTGGCACGCTGCCTGGCGCCGGATACGCATCCGTCAACCGCCACACCCTCCCAACACGCCGAAGGCCGCGCACATGCGCGGCCTTCGGCAATGTTCTCAGATGTTCAAAGTCTCACTCGGCACTCTGAGCAGCAACAAGATCCATCACTGCCTTGGGCATAAACAGCGCGAAGAGACCGTCGAAACATCGGCTGAGTTCCATCTGAACCACACGACCTTCCGGGTTCGACAACGCCCGACAACGCCCCACAACCGACTGATCGGTGGTATCCACGCCATCGACATTGGTAAGGCGCTCCCAGGCCAGGAGTTCCACATTGACCCCGCCCAGGTACTCAAGCAGACGGTTAAAATAGTTGGCCTGCTGCGTGTAGGCGGTCTGTGTGGTGATGGGGCTTCCGGCGGAGTACACGATCACCGGCTTACTCACCCCATGCAGCGACTCAACACGGCGCAGGTACTGGTAATGCGACGCCACCATATCGTTGGGATTCGCGTAGCTGCGTAACGCAAGTGCATCACCAGCCTTCACAAAGGGGAGCACAACCTCGGCGAATGCTTTATCGATCGCCTGATCGTTCACGTCGCCATCAGTGTAACGCGCGGCGATGGGGCCGGTGATGTTCTCCCAGTGAAAGCCCGCGGCAACACCGGTATCCGGGGAGACTTCCTTGATGGCGTCGACAGCCTGGACAAAAAAGTCTTCAAACGCCTCGAACTCTTCTTCCGAGAGGGGCTCCCCTTCCGGGCCGGCCAGGAAACGATCCATGGCATCGCCCACAATGATCCAGCGGGGTTTGTGGGTCTGCGCAACCTCGACCAAATCGTCGAGCAGGTCCGTGACCATGTCTTCGCGGGTGAACCCGTAGGTGCCCTTCCCTTCGATGTTGGTATCCTGGTTAAGCAACCCATCCCAGCGAACCACCCAGTCGCCGCGTTCCCGCCAGAAGTCGACCACCACGCTCAACTCGGAGAATACGTCAACGTCGGCCCGCTCGCGGGCGGCGGCAACCTCCTCGTAGAGATCGTTGGTCCGCGGTGCCAGGCGCCCGGCCGGTGTGCCGTTGGTCGGGAAATCCGCGCTGGTTCGCGGCTCATACTCGGCGGGAATCGAATGGGCGTGGTACTCACCGACCACCGTGGAGAGTTCATCGTACGACTTCACCCGGAGCATCCCGTGGCTGATGGACTGCTCGACCAACTCCACGGAGATCGGACGCTGGATCGCCATCGCCAGCGCATCGCCATGATGGACCCCGACGCCGAGCTGCGACGCATCCAACGAAAGCGGCGCGGCCGGCTCCAGCGGAGCAAAGGGATCTTCGTCACCACCGCAACCGGCCAGCATCAGCGTTGCGAGGCCCGCACACACAAGCGGCCCGGTCAGCGACCGGGCCGCCGAGGCGACACCACCCGAAGTTTTCCAAAACATCACCATCGGCCTTACTCCTCAGCAGGTCTTATGAGGCGGCCCGGAGGCCGCCTCGTTGTCTGTTCAGTAAATGATCAAATCGTCACCGCCACCGGCTTCAAGATCGCTGAAATCGTTGCGGGGCTGACGACGCTTTTTCTTCTTCTTTTTCTTCTTTCTTTCTTCACGTTCGCGCTCCGCGCGCGCTTCGGCCTCGGCCCTGGCCTGAGCCTCGGCTGCCGCGGCATCCTCTTCACTGTAGTCCGGACGACCAGCCGACAGATCCACGGTGGTATCGCCGCCCAGCAATGAGTCAACCGCCCCGGCGTGACGGTCCACAGATTCAGAGCGCTGCAGCGCACGAACCCGCTCGGAGACTTCCCCCTGCCCCTGCTCCTCGGAGCTTGCCAGGCGATTGGCGGAACGCAGCTGCGAGATCATCTGTCGGTCACTGAACACCATCGCAAAGGTGCCGAAGAACTCGCGTTTATCCTCCACGCGAAGCTCAGAGCTGCCATCCTCCCAGCGGGCTCTCACAAGAACCTCTTCGCCGAAGATCTCCCCGTAGTCGGTGGAGACGGGGCGACCATAGCGGCGACTGGCCTGCGACAGGAAGGTTTCAAAGCCAACATTGGCCACGTAGTCGCGATTGTAGGCCACGACCACCCGGTAGAGCTTGCCATCGACGAAGAGGTAGTAGCGCTGAGCCATCTCATCGCGGACCCGCAAGAGCTCCTCACGGTTATCCTTCTTAAACTCCCCGGCGATGATGCTCACCTCATAGCCGGTGCGAGCCCCCTGGAGCTGGGTGTGACTGTCCTCGACGGCACGAGCGCGATCGAGTGCACGCTGACGCTCCCGCTGCATGGCGACCCGATCGTTTCGAAGACGCTCGTCGTTGCGAAGCTCCGCCAGCATTTGGGTACGCAGTTTCTCGACCACATCCTGACGACTATCCCCCCACTCAATATCGCCAAGCATCGCGGCGATGCCGTCTTCGGCACTCGCCGGCGCGGAAATGGCGAGCATAAACAGCGCCAGAATCGCCAGGAAGTTGAACTTTCGCATTGATGACCTCCACCAGGGTTCAGAAGAGACAGTGACCGGTAGAAACTCAAGCCACGTCGACGGGTTCACGCTACCAAATAAGCCCCCTGACCAACAACCTCTGGCGAGTTGAGCCCCCGGGATAGACGCCCCAGGCCCCCACTCATTCACCATGCCGGCCAACAAAAAGCCCGCGCCGACCAGCGTCGGCACGGGCTATCTTGCGTCCGATTGCGGCGAGTGACACCAGGTCACTCAGCGATCAGACCGTGTCACTCGCCAGCGTCTTCGCCACGCTCGGCCAGGGCCTCACGACGGCTGAGCTTGATCTTACCGCTGCGGCTGTCGACGGCAATGACCTTGACCAGGCATTCATCGCCTTCGCGAAGCACGTCTTCGACCTTGTCGACACGACCTTCGGTCAGCTCGGAGATGTGACAGAGGCCGTCGACGCCGGGAAGCACCTCGATGAAGGCACCGAAGTCGACCACGGTCTTGACCGTGCCCAGGTAGATTTTGCCGACCTCGGGCTTCTCGGTCAGGCCCTCAATGATCTCGATGGCCTGCTGCGCGGCCGCCTGACCGGAGGAGGCGATGCGCACGGTGCCATCGTCGCTGACGTTGACCGTGGTGCCGGTGGTCTCCTGGATGGCACGAATGGTCTTTCCGCCCGGTCCGATGATCGTGCCGATTTCGGAGGTCGGGATCTGGATGGTCACGATCCGCGGAGCGGTCGCCGCCAGGTCCTTGCGCGGGGCGCTCAGCGCTTCGTTCATGATGTTAAGGATGTGCAGACGCCCTTCTTTTGCCTGCATCAGCGCATCGACCATCGTCTGGCTGGAAAGCCCCTCGATCTTGGTATCGAGCTGGAAGCCAGTGATGCCCTTTTCGGTCCCGCAGACCTTGAAGTCCATATCACCCAGGTGATCTTCGTCGCCGAGAATGTCGCTGAGGATGACCAGGTCATCGCCCTCTTTGATCAGGCCCATGGCGATGCCCGCGGTGGCGTGCTTGACCGGCACCCCGGCGTCCATCAGCGCGAGGCTACCTCCGCAGACGCTGGCCATGGAGCTCGACCCGTTGGACTCCAACACATCGCTGACGATGCGAATGGTGTAGGGGAACTCGCTCTCCTGGTTCGGCAACGACGCGGACACCGAACGCTCGGCCAGCGTGCCGTGGCCGGTTTCGCGGCGCGAGGTGCCACGAAGCGGCTTGGCTTCCCCCACGCAGAAAGGCGGGAAGTTGTAGTGCAGCATGAAGCTCTTGGTCACATCGCCTTCCAGCGTATCAATACGCTGCGCGTCACGCTCGGTCCCCAGGGTCGTGGTCACCAGCGCCTGGGTCTCACCGCGGGTGAAGAGCGCCGAGCCATGCGCCATGGGGAGGACACCAACTTCGCAGGTGATCTGGCGGATATCTTTGGGGCCACGACCGTCGATGCGGATCTTGTCTTTGACGGTAGCCTTGCGCACGACATCTTTTTTCAGGTCGCCGAACGCGTCTTTCACGTCACCCAGGTTCTCGGGGAAGTCTCCCTCGAGTTTGGCCACGATTTCATCTTTCAGGGCATCAAGCGCCTTGTAACGCTCGAGCTTGTCGGCGACGGCCAGGGCCTTTTTGAGCTTGGTGCCGGCAGCCTTCTTCACGGCCTTATCGATGGCTTCGTCACGCTGGACCTGCTTGACCACCATTTTTTCTTTGCCGATGGCGCGGGCGAGCTTGATCTGAAGATCGAGCACATCCTGGACCGACTCACGGCCGAACTCAAGCGCTTCCACCATCACATCTTCGGGCACCTCGTCGGCGAGGCCTTCGACCATCACCACGGCGGTGGGGCTGATGGCCATCACCAGGTCGAGCGAGGACCGCTCACGCTCTTCGAAGCTCGGGTGAGCGATGAACTTTCCGTCCACCAGCCCCACACGTACACCGGCCACCGGCCCGTTCCAGGGAATATCGCTGATCATCAGCGCGGTGGAAGCACCGGTGATCCCCAAAATGTCGGTATCATGCACGCGATCAGCGCTGATCACCCAGGCGATGAGCTGGGTGTTGTTCATGTAGCCATCGGGGAAGAGCGGACGACAGGGCCGGTCGATAAGACGGCTGCTGAGCACGGCCTTATCGCTGGGCTTACCTTCACGCTTGAAGTACCCGCCAGGGATCGTACCGGCTGCCCACATATTTTCGACGTAGTCGCACATCAGCGGGAAGAAAGACAGGTCGGGACGCTCGCCACCGGCGGTAGCGGTGCACAGCACCATCGAATCGCCGTACTGTACGACCACCGAGCCGTTGGCCTGGCGTGCCATCCGGCCGGTCTCGATGATAAGTTCGCGGTCCCCAAATTTTGCGCCTTCACGAATGATTGCCATTCCTATCTCCTCTTTCATTGTCTCCGCCCACGGGGCCGATCCCCGAAGAAGCGGTAGTACATAGGTACACGCCCGCAGAGTCCTGTATCCGGGCTGAACCTCGGCCTCTCGTCAGACTTTGCTGAGCCTGCTTCTGAGAGTGACGAGAGCACCGGAACGGGGGGACTCGAACAACTTTGGGAGGGTGCGATTGCGTAGCATGTAACAGGACTCGCCAGCACCACCATGCGCTGACGGGGCCAGTTACAGGCTACCCTATCGCCAACTTCGTCGTTGTCCTCACCCTGAATCGTCTCTTCAACTCGGGCTTGTCGATGAAAAAACCCCCGCTGAGCCATCTCAGCGGGGGCAACAACGCGTTACTTACGCAGGCCAAGAGCCTGAATCAGCTCCCGGTAGCGGTTGACGTCGGTCTTGCGAAGGTACGCAAGGAGACGGCGACGCTGGCCGACCAGCTTGAGCAGGCCGCGGCGCGAGTGGTGGTCATGCTTGTGGGACTCAAAGTGCTGTTGCAGATCGTTGATGCGCGTGGTCAGCAGGGCCACCTGAACTTCGGGGCTCCCGGTGTCGTTCTCATCACGCTTGAACTTTTCAATGATCTCAGCTTTGCGATCCGGATGCAGGGCCATGGGCTTTCCTTTGGTCAAAAGTAAATATGAATGCTCCGGTACGCGAACACTCCCGCGGCAACCCACCCATGGAGAGTCCGCCGAGGCTGCGTACGGCGCGGGACACTAGGTGCGCCCCCCCCGAAAGTCAAGCCCTTCCCTGCCTGAACACCGGTGTTTCAGGAGTCACGGATCGCGCTCGGCGAGTCGAAAGATCTTGGCACCGAAGGTCCCACAGAGGCGCTGATTTCGATAAAAGTCCCAGTGGATGTAGACACGGCCATCCGGACTGATCACCTCGTCGGGGACCGGTGCAAGCGAGCCGATACTCCAGGCGATCATGATGGCCTGACCATCGTAGACCTCATTTCCCGAAGGCCGCAGGCGAATCACATCCACCACCGCCCCGCTCTCCCCATCGATGACGATCTCAAGCTGGGTGTAGAGGCTAAGATCATTGAGCGGATGCCGCCCAGGCAGCGTGGTTTCGATGCGTTGCACAAAACTCAGCGCCCACTGAGGGTGGATGTAGCGGCGATGCATCCGCGCGATCATCGTGGCGTGCGCCGCCGACGCTGCGTTGACCTGGGTGTGGTTTCCCACCTGGACATGGGGAATGTAGTTCTCCAGGGTCGCGCGAAGACGCTCGCTATCTCCTCGCCAGTTCGCCAGTAAGCGGCGGCGCTGAGCGGATCGCCCCTCCGCAATCTCGTCGGCGCGCTCGGCGTCGCGTTGTTCAAAGACCTCTTGATAGGACTGCATACTCCGTCCGAAGAGTTGCGCCGGCCCCAGCGACTCCTCGGTCTGCCCCGTTGAGGGGTCCGGCGAGTCTACCGGCGCCTGCGACTCGGCCGGGCTCGGATCTCTACCTTCGAGTTCGACGGGTTGCTCCAGGCGTTCGGGAACGAGAGGAGCCTCCTCAAGATGCTCAGTAGGAAGCGCCATCGCCATCTCCGCGGCCGGCGGCGGGCGAGTGGGCTCCGGCGCGGGCTGCTCGCTCTGGGGAGCGGCCTGCGACGACTGTGAAAGCTGGTCGGGAGCGGGCGCCTCGTGCGCGCTGGCCGCCACCTGATCCTGTGTCCCCTCATCTTCCCTTGCGCCGACCAGATCGTCCTCGGTCCAATCACTGGCACTGCTCAGCATCTCTGGCGCCTCCGGCACCGGCTCCGACTCGGGCGCTTCGGCAGAATCTTCGGGCTCGGGCGGCTCCGTGTTCTCCAGCGTTGTCTCCGCCGCCACCATCTCTTGATCGACCCGCATCGCCACTTCGGCGATGAAGTCTGCGTCCTCCGGCTCCTCGCTCTCCCGGGTGACCTGCAACTCCACGGCAATGGCAGCGGGCGCCGGTTCTACTGGCGGCTCCTCTTGTGCCGCGCTCTCCTCGGCGAGCGCCTCCTCGCTCGGCAAAGGATCTGGCGGCGCCGGCTCTTCGGGCGCTTCGCGTTGTTCGTGTTCGGCCTCGCGCTCGCGGGCCTGCTCTTCCGGCCTATTCTCGGAAAGCTCAGGCGCGGGGCGTTCTGGATCAAACTCCGGCTCCCAGGGCTCCAGCACCACCTCCATCAGCTCGTCTTCGGGGTCAGGGGTTGGCCCGGCGATCACGAACGCCAGCGCGCCCGCCGCAAGCAGGTTTACCGCCACCGAGGCTCCCACCCCGATCAGCATCCCCCTTGTCTTCTGAGCCCGAGCTGGCTTCATCTTGTCAGCGCCTCCATGCGGCGGTAGAACGACCTCTGGAGCCGGCATTCTGCCAGCCCCGGCGCCTCGCGCCTCCCATCACCCAAGCCACAACGTTGCCCCATGCTACGAATCTTCCTCGCGCCCCGCTCGCTCGCCATTGCGTTTGCCGCCGCCCTACTGCTCACCGTAGGCTGCGCGCCGCAAATCGGCTCGGAGTGCGCGTCGGATAATGAGTGCCCTTCGGGCGCTCGCTGTGATCTTTCGGTCAAAGGGGGCATCTGCACCATTCGCGACTGCCGCCCGGGTGAGTGCCCGGAAGATTCCACCTGCGTGGCATTTGACCGACACCTGAGCTTCTGCCTCAAGAGCTGCCAGAGCGACGAGGACTGCCGTGAGGGGCATCGCTGCGTCGATGGCGGCCAGGACCATGAAGACTACTGCTTCTCCGCCGACTGAGAGCCGCCAGCGCTAACGCTCAGGGCTCGATCCCTTTGCGGCGAATGTAGGCGACGACCTCTTTGAAGATCCCGTGCCAAATGGCCAGCTCCCGGGTGTCCAGGCGAGCCCTGAGGAACATCGAGCGCAAGCTACGCATGATGTGATCATTGCTGCTGGCCTTGAAGAACTCCACGGCCCTGAGCGTCTCCTCGGCCTGTTCGAACATCCGGGTCAATCCAGCCAGCGGCGCCGGCTCAAACTCCGAATGCCAGAGCTGAGGTGCGGCCGGGGTCGCCTCCAGAGCACCGGCCTCGGCTTTTCGGGCCGCGCGCGCCACTTCCCAGACCATCAAGAGCACCGCCTGGCCCAGGTTGATCGAGCTGTACTCGGGATTGGTGGGGATGGTGACCACGGCCTGACAGCGATCGAGCGCGCTGTTAGGAAGACCGCTGTCTTCACGGCCGAAGATCATGGAGACGCGACGCCCCTTCTGCACTTCGTCAATGAGTTCGATCGCGGCTTGCTCCGGATCCACGACGCGCCAGTTCGCGGAGCGGGCCCGGGCGGTCAGCCCCACCGTCATCACGCTATCTTTAAGCGCCTCATCCAGCGACTCAAAGCGTCCCAGGCGCGCCACGCTCTCGTCGGCTCGCGGCGCGCTGATCAGAATGCGGCGAGGATCGGCATGGGCCGGATTGACCAGTCGAAGATCTTCGACTCCGAAGTTCTTAGACGCCCGCAGGGCGTTGCCGATGTTGATGTCGTCCTGGGGCTCCACCAAGACGACGGAGACGTGTTTCATCAAGTTCATAAGAAGCTCTGAAGACAAAAAAGCCCGCTCCCTGTGCGAGAGCGGGCTTGGAGCGACCGCGTCGCTCTTAGATCAGGAGTCGTTACGGCGCCGGGAGTTGCGAAGGAAGGTCGGCGTATCGATTTCCTCTTCTTCCATGGCACTGAGCCCGCCGGGAACCGAATGACTCCCGGTGTTGGAGCGGAGGAACGAAGCGCGACGCTCGGTGACCGTGTCGGTGGGGACGCGATCAAAGCGCGCGGCCGATTGCTGAGCGGGCGCGCCGCGATGGGCGGGAACGCTCTCCACGACCTGCGGCTCTTCGACCGGCTGACGCGAGGGCTCTGCCTGGCGCACCGGCGCTGCGGCCGCAGCCGGCTGAGAGTGGCGAGAGACCGTCTCACGACGACGGCTCATCTCGCTGTAATCCGAGCTCTGGGCGCGCGGCTTATCAAAGCCCGTGGCGATCACGGTCACCATCAGCTCATCGCGCATATCTTCTTCGATGACGTTACCGAAGATGATGTTGGCCTCTTCGTGGGAGGCCCCCTCGATCAGGCTCATCGCGTCGTTGATCTCGTTGAGGGTCATATCGACACCACCGGTGATGTTCACCAGGATGCCCGTGGCTCCCTCGATCGAGACGTCTTCAAGCAGCGGCGAGGAAATGGCCATCTCGGCAGCTTCCAGCGCCCGGGTGGGTCCGGAGGCGCGACCGGTCCCCATCAGCGCCAGGCCCTTGCCCGTCATGATGGTGCGCACGTCGGCAAAGTCGACGTTCACCAGACCGCGCACCGTAATCAGGTCGGAAATCCCCTGAACCGCATAGAGCAACACCTCGTCGGCCTTTTTAAAGGCTTCAAGGATCGTGGTCTGTTCGCCGGCGATCGCCAGCAAACGCTGGTTGGGGATCGTGATCAGCGTATCGACAGCACTGGAGAGGTTACGAATGCCCTCATCGGCCGAGCGACGACGGCGTCGGCCTTCGAACTGGAAGGGCTTGGTCACCACGCCGACGGTCAGCGCTCCGAGTTCGCGCGCGATGCTCGCGATGATCGGTGCCGCACCGGTGCCAGTGCCGCCGCCCATGCCGGCCGTCACAAACACCATATCGGCGCCCTTGAGGACCTCGGCAATTCGGGTCTGATCCTCCAGCGCGGAGTTGCGACCGACATCCGGATCGGCTCCCGCTCCCAGCCCCTTGGTCAGCGCTCCCCCCAGCTGAATTTTCACCGAGGCGAGGTTGGTTTCCAGCGCCTGGAGGTCGGTATTAGCCGCAATAAACTCCACATTGGAGATCCCCTCGGTGATCATCGTATTGATGGCGTTTCCGCCCCCGCCACCCACGCCGATCACTTTTATATTCGCCGCGCTTGAGACATCGGCGTCATCGAACTCGAGCATACCTTTTCCCTGGACTCCTGAGTCAGAACTGAACATCTCACCCACCCGAGGGCGGGCGCAGATGATACGCCTCAAAGCGTACGCATCGCAAGGAGGGACTTGGAAAAGCACACCTCCTGCCTGGTGTCGACAACGCCTCGGCCGCGCGCCTTGTTTCAATTAAAAGCTGAGACATGGCGCGACGATAGCACCGCCCCGGCCCTGCAGCAAGCCGGAGCGAGGCGCTCAGAACATCTCGGCGATCCACTCTCGCATCCGAGAGGTCAGGCGCTGATACATGGAGCCCTCCTGATCACCGAAGAGATTGCGCTCCGGAGACTTGGCGCCGTACTGCACCAGGCCCACGCCGGTGGCGAACTTGGGGTTACGCACCACGTCGACCAGCCCGCCGATGTTACGCGGAACGCCGCGACGCACCGGCAGTCCGAGCACTTCTTCGGCAAGCTCCGGCATGCAATCGAGCAAGGTGGTTCCACCGGTGATCACGACGCCACCGGCGATCAGATCTTCGCAGCCCGATTCTTTGATCTCGCGGGCGACGTAGGCAAAGATCTCCTCCACCCGCGGCTCGATGATCTCGCTGAGGATCTGACGGCTCAGGATCCGCGGAGGACGTCCCCCAACCGAGGGCACTTCAATGGTCTCTTCGGCGCTGACCTTCGTGGTCATCGCACACCCGTAGCGCTGCTTAATACGCTCGGCCTCAGCCATCGGCGTGCGAAGCCCCACGGCGATATCGTTGGTCAGGTGGTTACCGCCGACCGAGAGCACTGCCGTGTGAACCAGGCTGCCACCGCTGTAGATCGCGATGTCCGTGGTACCACCACCGATATCGACCACCGCCACACCGAGTTCCTTCTCATCGGCTCCCAGCACCGCCTCGCTGCTGGCGAGCTGCTCCAGCACGATATCCGCCACATTCAGCCCGCAGGCGCTGGCGCACTTCACGATGTTTTGAGCGCTGGTCACCGAAGCCGTGACAATATGGACCTTGGCCTCCAGGCGTACCCCGGTCATTCCCAGGGGCTCCCGGATGCCATCCTGATCGTCGATGATGTACTCCTGCGGGATCACATGCAGGAGTTGACGATCCATGGGAATGGCCACCGCGCGGGCTGCGTCGACCACCCGTTCCAGATCGCCCCCTTTCACCTCTTTGTCTTTGATCGCGACGATGCCGTGGGAGTTGAAGCCCAGCACGTGCCCGCCCGCGATGCCCGCGTAGACGGTGTTGACCTCACAGCCGGCCATCAGCTCGGCTTCTTCGACGGCCTTTTTGATCGAATTGATCGTGGCGTCGATGTTGATCACCACACCTTTGCGCATCCCCTTCGACGGGTGCGACCCGATGCCGATGATGTCGATCCCCTCAGCGGTAACCTCGCCGATGATACAGGCGATCTTAGTCGTCCCGATATCAAGCCCCACGATGATCTCGCCATTACGTCGATTTGCCATACCGCACCTTCCCTGGTCTCGGCCCGAACCCCGTGCCCTCGCCACCCCACGTAGCGACCATCACGAGTCCAGAAACTTCTTTCAACAAACGCTCAACTACCCAACTCCAAACGACCTGCCCTACTTCTCGTGCTACGGAACCTCCGCAGGGCCGGCTTCGTTGCGCATCCATGGCTCGGCGCGCGGCCCTACTGTGACGCGATTCAAATCACGTTCTTGGTCGACAAGCACATACTCCGCATCCATCCCTCGCCGGATCAGCGAACGCTGGACGACGTTTAACCGGTGGAGACGCTCTTCCCAGCGCCCCCAGCCCAGGCGAATTTCCGTGCCGGTTTCCTCGGTGACAAACGAGAGTCCCAGCCCGGCATCAAGATGAAGTTCGCTCAGGCGCTGCTGCTTCTCCATGCCCATCGCATGGTAGAGGTCCCACACCGAGAGCGCTTCCAACAGACGCTCTCGCCCCGACTCGCTGGCGAGTTCTCCCCGGGTCACCCCGGTTACCAGCGGCAGGTTCCAGAGCCCTTTAAGGGCCTGGGCGCTATCCATCGCCAGGAACACCTCGCCGGACTCGTCCGCCAACCACAGCCCTTCATCGACGATGATTGCCGCCGGACGGTGTTCTTCGATCGCGATTCGCAGGCGATCGGGCAGACGCCGCTCCACCGTGACGGAGCGCACAAAAGGCAGCCCACGCATCGTGCTCTCCAGGCGGCGCGGATCGATGTTAAGAATGTTCTCCCCGGCGATTCGCTCGGCCGCCTCCAGAAGCACGCGCTCCTCAAGGTACTCCAGGCCCTCGACATCGAGGTAATTCACCTGAAAGTACTCACTTGTCATGGTGTGCGTGTAGCCCTGAAGCACCAGATACGGCAGCCCCAGCCCGACAAGCAGCACGCCCAGCGTGGTGCCCACACGGCGCACCCATCGCACAGCCGTCTCTTTTCGGCTGGCGCGGCGCTGCTCGCGGCTCGGCTTTCGCCGATTATCTCCACGCTTCTGAAACACTGCTCATCCCTGAAAAGCTGCCGCACATCCGTGCGCGGCGCCCAAAACCACAACACCCCAAAGGACTCAACGCTGCCGGTCAAGACGTGCGCTGGCCAACATCAACTCTACAAAGTCATCAAATGCCACCCCGCGGGCTGCCGCCATTTTGGGCACCAGGCTGGTGGCAGTCATTCCGGGGATCGTGTTGACTTCCAGGAAGCATCCCTGGGCCGTGGTCACGTCGCCCTTAAAATCGACGCGGGAGACCCCTCGACATCCCAGGGCCTGGACTGCCTGACGCCCTAACGCCTCCAGACGATTAAAAAGCGCTCCCGCATCAATTGGCGAGTAGATCGTCTGGTCGCTGCGATACTTGGCTTCGAAGTCGTAAAAGGTCTGCGCAGCGGTGATCTCAATCGCGCCCAGGCACACGTCGCCGAAAAAGCCGACCGTATACTCCGGGCCTTCGATCAGCGATTCGACCATCAGCGCCGACGCCGGGTCGGCGCTAAGCTCGGCGCGCAGCTCATGCACGGCTCGCTCTAACTCCGCCTTGCTGTGGCAGAGGTAGATTCCGACGCTGCTTCCCGCGTCATTGAGTTTTACAACCAGCGGCAGGCTCAAGCCGGAATCTTCGATCCGGGACACCACATCCGCGTCACTGAGCGCCTGAATCTGGTCGCGAGAGTATGCCTTACCCGCAGCCACCGGCACGCCCTCTTCGGCCACTGCCTGCCGGGCGCGGGCCTTGTTCATGGCCAAAGCAGACGCCAACACGCCACTACCGGCATAGGGAATACCAGCGCATTCCAACAGCCCCTGCAACGCGCCGTTCTCGCCAAGGCCGCCGTGACTACCGATCAGCACCGCCGCCGGGGCATCGTCAAAGAGACGCCCAGCATCGGTGGCCAGGTCGTAGACGGTGACGTCGTAGCCTTTGTTGCGTAACGCCCCTTCAAAGGCCGCGCCCGTCTTCAGGCTAATTTCGCGCTCTGGCGAATCGCCCCCGGTAACGATGCCGACGGCCTTGCCCCGGTAGATTGTCGTATCAAGCTCGCTGAACATCCGTGTTCACCTAAGCAATGCTTCCTGCTCGTTTAGCCACGCCCAGCCGTCAAATCCCACAAAGCGAACTTCGGGCCGAAGCTCCACTCCGAACTGTTCGCGGACCCGGTGCCGGGCCAGCGCCATCAACGCGACAAAATCCGCCGCAGTGGCGTCTTCGGCGTTGATAAAAAAGTTGGCGTGAAGCTCACTGATCTGGGCTCCGCCAATCCGATGACCTTTGAGACCGACGGCCTCAATAAGGCGCCCGGCGTAGTCACCTTCGGGGTTTGCGAAGGTGCTTCCGACGCTCGCCAGACGGTAGGGCTGAGTGCGATTTCGACGTTCCTTGTCTTCCCGCACCCGTGACTTCGCCTCGTTGACGTCGCCGCGCTCCACCGCAACCACTCCGCTGAGCACCAGGTCGCCTTCGGAAAGGCCGGCATGCCTGTAGCTCAGGTCCAGCTGCGAGGCCTGGAACGTACCCACGTGCCAGACGCCCTGCTCTTCGTTGACGCGAGCCAGCTCGCAGCTCTGCAGCACTTCGGAGAGCTCTCTCTCCCGGGTGCCCGCATTGAGCGCCACCGCGCCGCCAAACGTGCCCGGGATAAGTGACAGGAACTCAGCTCCCGTCCACCCATCCCGCAGCAGCCCACGCACCAGATGCGCGTTGACTGCTCCGGCTCCGACCCTGGCGTGCCCCTGCTCCACCTGCCAGGCAGCCAGCTGCCCACTCAGGCGAACCACCACGCCCTTGATGCCTTCATCCGGAAAGAGCGTATTGCTGCCCAGCCCGATCCAGACAAGACGGCGCCAGTCTTCGCCAACCGCCGCCAGCAGCAGCGCGAGGTCGTCAAAACTGCCGACTTCCACAAAGCGCCAGGCAGCTCCACCGATTCGCAGCGATGAACGGCGCCGCAAGGGTTCGCTTTCACGCATCGTACTGACGGACGCTTGCTGAGCAAAGAGCTCCAGCCGTCGTTCGAGCACAACGTCGCTGCGTGACCACGCTATGGTTCGTTGTTCTTTCAGCGTGATCGCCTATCCGTTCGTAAACACTGTAAATCCGCCGCGAAGACGTGCCTAAGAATACACGACCAAAACGGGTTCGCAACCCGTTCTTTGCCACACACATTCCCCTTCCATTTCAACAACTTAAATCAACGACCTGAAGTGAAATTTTAGGATTTTTCCACCCCATAAAGCGAGTTCTCCGGCCTGAAAACTTGCCTTAAAAGTAACACTTCAAAAGCACCACTTCAGGTTCATCAGCCGCACATCTCAATCAACGCGCGGGCGATCGTCTCGGCCGCCTGCGCCTTCCCCTGGGCGCGCGCGCCCGCGGCAAGCCGGGAGAGCGACTCGGGATTTCGCATCAACCCGGCCAGCAGGTTCACCGCCCGCGTGGAGGCGATCTCGTGGTCTTCGAGCATCAAGCCCGCACCGGCCTCGACCACCGAGCGGGCGTTGAAGCGCTGGTGATCGTCGGCGGCGTTCGGAAAGGGAATGTAGATCGCCGGGATCCCCAGGGTCAGGACCTCGGCGATGGTGGTGGCGCCAGCGCGGCAGATCAGCAGATCGCACCAGCGGTAGGCTTCGGCCATATCGTCGATAAATTCCACGACCTCGGCCCGGCCCTGAAATCCCTCGTAGCGTGGTCGAACGTCCTCAGCGCGGCCACGCCCCGCCTGATGACGCACGGCGAGTTGCCCCTGCAACTCCCCCATCTTCGTAAACCACTCGGGGAGATGCTCGTTAAAGCTCCCGGCCCCGCCACTTCCTCCGATCACCAGGATGCGGAAGGGGCGTTCGGGTGAGGGCCCCTCGTAGTCAAAGCGGCTGGCCAACTCGATGAGCTCCTCGCGCACCGGATTTCCGGGCACAGAATGCGGCAAGCGGCCCAGGTACTGAGCGCTCTCCTCAAAGGTGAGGAAGGCGTGGTCCACGACCCTGGCGAGCAACTTGTTGGTGAGGCCGGGAATCGCGTTCTGCTCCATGAGCGCGGTAGGGACCCGGGCCAGCGCGGCGGCCAGGGTAATCGGCCCGGCGGCGTAGCCGCCGACGCTGACCACCACCGAGGGCGCGAGATCTTTGACGATACGCCGCGCCTGCAACCCGCTGCCGGGCAGCCGAGCCACGCCCCGCAACAGCCCCAGCGGACCGCTGCCCTTGAGCCCCACCACATCCACCAGATGGAGCGGATAGCCCAGTTGCGGAATCACGCGGGCCTCAATCCCCCGTTGCGTGCCTACAAAACTCACGCGGGAGCCCGGCGCGAGCCGCTCAAAGGCCTGGGCCACGGCGACGCCCGGGAAGAGGTGCCCCCCGGTGCCGCCCCCGGCAATGACCAGGTGAAGAGGATTGGACTGAGGCTCTGTCATGCGGCAACTCTCGGAAGGGGAACATCTGTGGGTGTTCGGCGTTACTGTCGAAGATCTTTACGGCGTTTGAGAATGTTGCGGCGCTTTCGTTCCCAGCGACGCTCTTCGCGCTGGGAGGCCCGGCGATCGCGGTCACTCTCCCAGGTGTCCTCGTCATTTCGGGAGATGTTGAGCACGATGCCGATCGCAAAGAGGCTGATGATCATGGAGGTGCCGCCAAAGGAGACAAAAGGCAGCGTCAGACCTTTGGTGGGCAGCATGCCGGTGACGACAAAGAGATTGGCCATGCCCTGCAAAGCAAAGAGCGAAGTGATGCCAAACGCCAGGTACATGCCAAAGGCATCCACCGCGTGAAAGGCCACCCGGTAGCCGCGCCAGAGCATCCCCAAAAAGAGCATCAACAGGCAGACAACCCCGAAGAACCCGAGTTCTTCGGCGATGATCGTGCCGATAAAATCGTTCCAGAGTTCGGGGACGTAGCCCAGTTTACCCGACCCGTTGCCCAGCCCCCGGCCCGAGAGTCCGCTGGCGCCGATGGCGATGAGCGACTCACTGATCTGGTAGCCGATATCCTGGCGATGGCTCCAGGGGTCGAGGAAGGCCAGGATGCGCTTCATGCGGTATTCGCTGTTGCTGATCGCCACGTAGGCCAGCCCGGCCCCGCAGAGGGTCATCACCAGCAGGTACGAGAAACGCGCGCCGCTGACAAAGAGCAGGAGCATCATCATGCTGATGAGGATCACCGAGCTCCCGAAGTCGGGCTGCAACATCAGCAGGCCGACCATCAGGCCGATGATCACCAGGTGCGGCAAAAACCCGATGGTGAACGAGCCCATCCGCTTGGCCTTCTTGCTCACCGAGTAGGCCATAAAGATCACCGAGGCCAACTTGGCGACCTCAGCCGGCTGAAACGAGAACCCTCCCAGGCTAAACCAGCGCCGAGCCCCGTTCTGCACGGTCCCGATGCCGGGAATGGCGACCAGCACCAGGAGGAATACGGTGCCCAGAAGGATCGGATAGACCAGGCGCTTGTACCAGCGGTAGTCGAGCTGCAGCGCAAAGAGCAGCAGGCCCACGCCCAGCACCACGCGTTGAGTTTGGCTCCACAGCAGCACGTAGTGATCGGCCATACGCTGAGACGCCATCACGGCGCTGGCCGAGTAGAGCATCACCAGCCCGTAGGTTACCAGCGCCCCCACAAAGAAGAGCAGCCAGATATCCCAGCTTCGCGCGGCGGTATCAGCAGAGTCTCGACCCGATGGGGAGGCCGAGCGGGTCAGGTTGGAAAGAAGATCGCTGCTCACGGGCCCTCCATGGCCTATGGCGTCGGTGAAGCACGTACCGGGGAGGTGGTTCAGCGCAGCTTAAGGCTCATCAGGGCCACCAGGCTGAGCATAATGGCGATGATCCAGAAGCGCACAATAATCTTGGGCTCCGGCCAGCCTTTCATCTCGAAGTGGTGATGAATCGGTGCCATGCGAAAGACGCGCTTGCCGGTGAGTTTGTAGCTGGTGGTCTGGGTAATGACGCTGAGCGCCTCGACCAGAAAGATGCCAAAAATGATCGTCGAGAGAAGCTCATGCTTGGTGACCACCGCCAGGGTTCCCAGCGCGCCTCCCAGCGAGAGGCTCCCCACGTCGCCCATGAACACCTGAGCCGGGAAGGAGTTGTACCACAAGAATCCCACCCCGGCGCCGATGATGGCGGCACAGAAAATGGCCAACTCCTGGACCCCTTCGACCTTGGGAATCATCAGGTAGCGAGCCACGTCAAAGCGGGAGACCACCTGCACGCCGTCAATGATCTCGGTGGTGTGGAGCACCGTGGCGGTGCTCCAGGCCAGGATCAGAAAGGTACCCGCGGCAATGATCACCGGACCGATGGCCAGTCCGTCCAGGCCGTCGGTGAGGTTGACGGCGTTGGCCGTGCCCACGATGACCAGCATGGCAAAGGGCACATAGACCCACAGGGGTAAGGTCAGGCTAAAGCGCTCGGTGCTGACAAAGGGAAGGTAGAGCTCGGTCGAGTAACTGAAGGCCTCGCTTTTGAACATCAAAAGCATCATCAAGAGCACCACGCCGAACTCAATGGCCAGGCGCGCCTTCCCGCTTAAGCCCGCACTGGAGCGCCCCCGAATCTTCATGTAGTCGTCGAAGAATCCCACGACCGCAAAACACACCGTGACCCCGAGCACGACTCCGACATAGGGGTTCTTGAGGTCGGCCCACAGCAGTGTGGAGATCACCACGGCAAAGAGAATCAGGACCCCGCCCATGGTCGGCGTACCGGCCTTACTGAAGTGGGACTGCGGGCCGTCATCGCGAATGACCTGGCCTATCTGCTGGGCCTGAAGTTTACGAATAAACCACGGGTAGAGCAGGAAGCTGATGATCAGCGAGGTGAACATCGTCGCGACCACTCGGAAGCTGACGTAGCGGAAGACGTTGAGCCCCGAGACGTCGTCTTTGAGCAAAAAGAAGAGTTCGAAAAGCATGGCTTAAGCCTCGCTGGAAGAGTTTCCCCGGGCGGAGGCCGGAGGAGCGTGCTGGAGTGCGTCGACGATGGTTTCTAAGCGCGCGCCCCGGCTGCCTTTGAGCAAGACGGCGGCGCCCTGGCGACCGGCGACCCAGGCGATCAGGTCGTCATCCACCAGGGAGTGGGCTCGCACTTCATGTTCTGGCTGAACTTCGGAATACGCCCGGGCCATCACTTCGGCGTAGGTTCCGACGAAGGCAACACCACCGAGCTGGTCTCGTGTGGCGAGCCAGGCGGCCAACTCCCGGTGCGCCCCCTCGGCGTGTTCGCCGAGCTCTCGAAGCTCTCCGATGATGGCGAACGCCGAGGGGCAGCCGCGCCGCTGAGCCCAGCGCTCAAACGCTTCGACCGAAGCGCGTACGCTGGAGGGATTGGCGTTGTAGGCATCATCCAGGATGTGGACGCCGCCGACCTCGAGCTGACGAAAGCGGCCACCGGGCAACTGGAGTCTGGCGAGCGCCTCGTTGAGCTGCTTCGGCTCCAGCTCCACCTGTCGGGCGGCCAGCGTGGCCAGCGCCGCGGCCAGATTCGTAGCGTTGTGGATGCCGAGCAGCGGGAGCGACAACGTCAACTTGCGAGAATCAGCTTCAAGTTCCACATCCATCGCGGCGTTTCCATCGGCAGCTTCATGGCAGGTGACAACCCGCACGCGGGCGCCCTCCTCCACCCCGAAGGTCCACAGGTCGCCGGCGAAACCCTCAAGCATCAGCTTATCTTTTTCGGCACAGGGCAGGATGGCGTGAGTGGCGGCATCGGCGCATTCGAAGATCTCGGACTTTCCCTGGCGCACACCATCGAGCGAGCCAAACCCCTCCAGATGTGCCGCGCCAATGGAGGAAATCACCCGAGTGTCGCCCGGTGCCAGTCGAATCAGCCCGGCAATCTCACCGATGTGGTTCGCCCCCATCTCACAGATGAGATGATCGCAGCTCTCGGGCAGCGCGCAGAGGGTGAGTGGAACCCCGATGTGATTGTTTAAGTTTCCGGGTGTGGCCCACACCTCGCCCCGGGTCGACCACAGCGCAGCCAGGAGCTCTTTGGTGGTGGTTTTGCCATTGGAGCCGGTCACCGCGACGGTGCTCATGCCCGCACGCGTGGCCTCCTGCCACAGCGCATGGCCCAGGCGAGTGAGCGCAGCCAACGTGTCATCGACGACCAGGAGCGGTTGGGGGGTCGTAGACGCCGGAGCCCCCCGGCGATCGACTAAGGCGGCGGACGCTCCCCGCTCAAAGGCCGCATCGAGGAAGCGATGCCCGTCGAAACGCTCGCCACGCAGGGCCACAAAAAGACTGCCCGAAGTGATGGTCCGCGTGTCGGTGTTCACACCGCTGATATGGAGATCCCGTCCGTGGCGAAGCTCCGCGCCGCAGGCCGATGCGATCTTCTGCAAGGACCAGGTGCTGATTCTCAACCCGCTCATTCCTCCCCCTGCTGCTCTCGCTTGGAGCGCTCGCGCAGCAGGCGTTCGGCGATCTCCACGTCATTGAAGTCCCGGCGTTTGCCGTTGATCTCCTGATAAGTTTCGTGGCCCTTGCCGGCAATCAGCAGAGCATCTTCCGGGCCGGCGGTCGCAATCGCGCGGGCGATGGCGCGCTCCCGGCTGACCTCCTGATCCACCTCAAGCCCGGGACGCTCAACCACCCCGGCGGCAATCGCCTCAATGATGGCAAGAGGCTCTTCGGAGCGCGGGTTGTCCGAGGTCATCACGATGCGATCGGCCAACTGCGAGGCGATCCGCCCCATCGGCGCGCGCTTGTCGCGGTCGCGGTCTCCGCCGCATCCAAAGACCACGTGCAGGCGCCCGGTGACCACCGGGCGCAGGGTTTCCAGCACCCGCTCCAGCGCGTCAGGCGTGTGCGCGTAGTCCACAAAGACCGCTGGCGAGCCCGGCGGTCCGCAGACCCGCTCCAATCGCCCGCGCACCCCGGGAAGGTCCGCCAGGCCCTGACGAATCGCCTCATCGGGGATACCCAGCGCGCGGGCTGCCCCCACCGCAGCCAGGACATTGGAGACGTTAAACGCCCCCTGGAGGGCCACCGCCAGCTCCAGGTTCGCGCCCTGCCCTGCGACGGTGAGCGACGTGCCCTCGACACTCATCTGAACCCGGGTCGCCCGGAGCTCGGCGGCGTCAGCTTCAGCCGCATAGCCGACCACTTCCAGCTCCGGATGCACACTGAGAAGCGTCTTCAGGGCGCGCCCCTCATCATCGTCGAGATTGATCACCGCCACCGCCCGAAGGCCGAGCCGCTTTTGTCGGCCCGGCAACACTCGGGTAAAGAGCGCTCGTTTAGCGTCGCGATAGGCCTCCATCGTTTGATGAAAGTCCAGGTGATCCCGGGTGAGGTTGGTGAAGAGCCCCACATCGACCGCGACCCCGTCCACTCGCCCCAGCGCCAGACCGTGGCTGGAGATCTCCATCACCACCAGATCGACACCGTCATCAGCCATCTCTCGCAGCCGACCATGGAGCGCCAGACCGTCGGGGGTCGTGTTGACCGTCGGGACCTCGCGCCCCTTCCACCGGTTGTTGATGGTCCCGATCACGCCGACCTCTCGGCCGGCGGCCCGGGCGATGGCCTCCACCAGGTACGAAACCGTGGTTTTACCATTGGTACCTGTCACCCCGACCACGTCGAGTTCGCGGGAGGGGTTACCAAAGAACGCCGCGCCCAACCGACCGAGCACCGCGCCGGTATCCGGCACGGAGAGCACCCGGCCGTCCGCCGAGGGAAGCTCTGTGCCACGGTCGACAAGAACGGCAGCGGCCCCCTTGTGCAACGCCTCGTCGACAAAAACGTGGCCGTCGAAGCTCGCGCCTCTGACGGCCACAAAGAGCGCCCCGGGCTGCACGCGCCGGGAGTCCTGAGTCACCGAGGAGATCTCCCCTTCGGCTCCCCCCCGCTCCAGCCTTAAGCCGTGCTCGTGCAATGCTTCTAAAAGATCTTTCAACTGCATGGATGCTCGCCTCACTCCTGGTCCTTTCCGCCCGTTGAGGGCTCCCTGGCCAGCATCCCATGCCTGCCTCCGGGCGCAAGTGCAAGCTCCAGATGCGCCACCTCTTCCAGGGGGGTTCCGGCCGGGGGATCCTGATGAACGACTCTTCCCCAACCGCTAATATCAGGCACGACACCGACCCCGCGGGCCCGATCCACCGCCTGCCGCAACGTCAGCTCCTGGAAGTTCGGCAACTGACCGTGGGCGACCTCATCTTCGGCGATATCAAGCACTCGCATCGTCGGCAATGTCACCACATGCTCGGGCGCCGGCGGTGCCACCTGGGTATCGAGTGCGGCGGGCGGCTCCTCTTCGAGCTGGAAGCGATCTTCCGGGGCCAGGGGCAACACGCCGCGCACGCGCAGGGCCTCCGCGGTGATTTTAGCAAATGCCGGGCCGGCCACCTTGCCACCGTAGTGGCTCTTCTGGGGCTCATCGATAAAGACCACTACGGCAACGTCCGGCTCCTCCGCCGGGGCAAACCCCATAAAGCCGGCGATCCACAGGTCCGGATCGTAGCGACGCGTCTCCGGGTTGACCTTCTGAGCGGTACCGGTCTTCCCGGCCACCGTCACATGGGGGATGGCGGCCCTTGTGCCGGTGCCGCCGGGGATGGTGACCAGCGACATCGCCCAGGCAGTCTGCGCGGCGGCCTCCTCGGAGACCACGCGCCGCACCAGCGTCGGCTCCTCACGCTCCACGACCTCTCCGTCACGGTTGAGCACCGCATCGATGATGCGGGGCTTCATCAACATACCGCCATTGGCCAGCGCGGCAGTGCCGGCGGCGAGTTGCAAGGGCGTCGTGGTCAGACCATGGCCAAAGGAGATGTTAGCAAAGGTAATTTCCGCCCAGCTGTCGGGCCGTCGAAGCAGGCCGGCCTGCTCGCCGCGCAGCGCCACGTCGGTACGCTGCCCGAACCCGAAAGCACGGATGTAGTCATAGAGCAAATCGCGCCCGATCTCCTGAGCAATCTTGTAGGAGCCAATATTGCTGGAGACCTGCATAATTTCTGCAGACGTCAGCGACTCGCGGCGCTTGGTGTCACGGATGAAGTTCCGCCCGATCTGCATACGACCGTTCTCCAGCTCGTAGGACTTATCCAGCGTGGTCGCCTGCTCCTGCAGCGCCGCCGCGAGCACAAAAGGCTTAAACACCGAGCCCGGCTCAAAAGTGTCGGTGACCGCCCGCAGGCGCCAATCGGCGCTGACATGTTCCCGGAAGCGGTTGGGATCGAAGCTCGGCGTATTGGCCAGCGCCAGGATATCGCCGGTATGCACGTCCATCGCCACCGCCCAGCCGCCTTTAGCCTCAAACTCCGTGACTTGCTCTGCAAGAGCCTGCTCGGCCACGCGCTGAATCTTCTCGTCGATGGTCAGACGTACGCTGTGGCCCTCGAACTCTCCGAAGCTGGGCGCATCGCTCAGGAGCATCGCGCGACCTTGGGCATCACGCGTCACGCGCATCTGGTAGGTCCCGCCGGCCAGCGTGCTATCAAGCTGCCTTTCCAGGCCTTCCAGACCTTCGCCATCGATGCCCACAAAACCGATGAGCTGCCCGGCGATCTCGCGCAGAGGATAGTAGCGCTTGTACTCCTTGGTGATATGCACCCCGGAGAGCTTCAGCTCGCGAATTGCCTCGGCCGCCGAGGGGTTCGTCTGCCTCTCCAACCACACAAAACTCGCGTCACGGCTCAAGCGAGCAACGAGCGTATCGAAACTCAACTTCAGATGAGGAGCCAGACTGCGGGCGACCAGCTCCGGATTCTCGATCTTTCGCGGGTTGGCGTGAATGCTGGGCACTTCCACCGAAACCGCCAGTTCGGCCCCGTTTCGATCCAGGATATCACCGCGCCGCGCCTGACGGGTGACCTCTTCGTTCCATTCGATCGCCGCGCGCTCCTGGAGCGCCCGGGACTCGACCGTCTGCAGGTAGTAGACGCGGGCCCCCACAGCCACAAACCCCAGCGAAAAAAACGCCGCGACCAGCGAAAAGCGCGTCTTCAGCCAGAGTCGTTCGCGCGGATCGTCGACGTGATGCATCGGTTCGCTCTCAGAGGATCGTCGGGACGGTTCAACGGGTGAACACGGCCCCCGGGTTGAGGCTGGCGTGCTCTTCGGGACCACCCTGAACGTCGAGTACAATGATCTGCTCGGGGCGCGCCGGCTCCAGGCCGAACTGCTCCCGGGCGGTCAGCGCAACGCGGTCGGCCCGCCCGTGCATCGTCGCCTCGACCGTCAGACGCTTATGCTCCTCCAGCAGGTCGCGGTGCTCCTGTGTTACCTCGGCAATGGCGTAGCCCGCCTGAGTGATCTGGTACTCTTGCCAGACATGAAAGAGCAAAAGCGCCCCGGGCACGCCCACCACCACCAGAACTTTGCAAACTTCGCCAAGATCGCGCAGCGCGCGCAACATCATCGACTTCATAACGGTCCTCATCACGACACGTCGTGGGATGAAGGGGAATCGAGCACACGCACCGCACGAAGGCGAGCACTACGAGCTCGGGGGTTTGCCTGAACTTCGTCGTCGCTGGCGACGACCGACTGGCGGGTAAGCACCTCCACCAGCGGCTGTTTCGCGCACATGCACCGGGGGAAATCACGGGGGCAATCGCAGGGGTCGGCCAGTTCTCGGAAGGTATGTTTGACGATGCGATCTTCGAGCGAATGAAAGCTCATAAACACCCCGCGTCCCCCGGGCTTTACCACCTCGGGAATCTGCCGTACCGCGGCCTCAAGATGCTCGAGCTCGCGGTTTACCGCTATGCGCAGAGCCTGAAAGACCAGCGTCGCCGGATGAATTTTCCGTTTACTGTGGCGCTGTTTCGACGCCACAAGCTCCGCCAGATCGAGCGTGTCCTTGAGTTCGCCGCGGCCCAGCGCCGCCTTGATCGCGCCGGCCAGTCCCCAGGAGCCTCGCAGCTCACCGTAGACCTTGATCACCCGCGCCAGCTCCTCCTGCGAGACCTCATCTAAGTACTCCGCCAGCGTGGGGGCATCGTTGCCCATGCGCATATCGAGCGGACCGGCCTGCTGAAAGCTAAAGCCGCGCGAGGGCTCATCGAGCTGATACGAGCTGACTCCGGCGTCGACCAGCCAACCATCGGCACGTTCGCCGCGCTCGGCGACGATTCGGGCAGCCTCGGAGTAGTTTGCCTGAATCAGCTCCAGGCGCTCCCCGGCCGACTCCGCCAGGCGCTCGCGCACCGTGGCCAACGCCCCCGGATCGCGATCAATGGCCAACACTCGGCCGTCAGGAGCGCTTGCATCAAGAATGGCAGCACTGTGCCCACCGCCGCCGGCGGTTCCATCGACATAAAAGCCTCCCGGCTTTACATCGAGGCTCTCAAGCACCTCCTCGACCATGATCGGGACGTGGTACTCGGTGGCGTAGGGGTTTGGTGACACTGGCGACCTCTCTGACTTCTCTTCAACTTCCACCAGCGCTGCGGCGTTCACTGCTGCCGGGATGGTTCGCCCTTCCCTGGGCGTCTCGCTCAAGAGGCTCTTACAAGCCCCTTCTTACGAAGCTTCATCCTTGAAGCTCCCGGCCGCCTCATCCCTGAGTCTCACCGCACAAAAACTCCGTGCGCGGCCCGCTCATCCTTGAGCGTTAAGACAAAAACATTCCTCAGAGACCGAGCTCCGACATCGCCGCGGAGAGCGCCTGGGGATCTTCGAGTGCCTGTTCCACGGCACCCTCCCACTTGGCCCGCGACCACAACTCCACGGTATCGAGCTGCCCGACCCAGACGCACTCACGATCGAGCTGCGCGAAGTCGCGCATCGCCTGCGGCACCAGGAGCCGACCGTGGCTATCGATCGAGCACTCGACGGCTCCGGCAATGTAGACCCGTTTGAGCTGCTGGACGTTGGGGTTGAACTGAGGCAACGAGCGCACTTTCTCCTCGAAGGCCAACCACTTGTCCATGGGATAGACCACCAGGCACTGCTCGAAGGTGCGCGTCAAGATGAGGCGATCGGCGTGTTCTCCGGTGAGGTCGTTCGCCGCCAGCACATCGCGATAGCGAGCAGGAACGCTGATACGCCCCTTCCCGTCCATCGTATGTTCGTACTGGCCTCGAAACATCGACACACCTGACGTCCATCACCAACCACACTCCATCCATGGAACCCATCTCAACGACCGTCGCGCCTTCCCTGGCGCTACCGGCTAGCTTTTGCTCCACCACTTCGTGCCACCGGATGGGAATTCATCCCACTGCCGGCACTATAGGGGGGCCACACCCCAGCGTCAAGAAAAGTATTTGACGCGCTCCCCCGCATAAAACGGGGCCGATCGGCAATTCCAACCCACCCAAAACACCCACAATAAAACCTTAAAAAACAAACACTTAACACCTGCAAGCCATCAAAAAAGCCCACCTAAAGACACCCTCCGAGCGATCTCTAAAACGCCGGGCGCCTGCCGGGTGGGAACCAGTCCCATTAGCTCCGTCTCGTCGCATCCAACGCCATCAATACGGCCCTAATCTGCTCGAGTTTTCCCCAGTCGAGATGCCCCCCCCCTCCTCGTAGGGATAAAGTGGGATACGCCGGGGGACGCGGTGGGATACGCCGGGGGACGCGGTGGGATACGCCGGGGGAC